>DASSLL010000047.1:0-79989 GCA_035689485.1 Candidatus Dormiibacterota bacterium
AGCACCGGACATGCCGACCTGGCCCATAGCGTCGATCAAAGAGCTCCTCGAGCCCACCCTCAATCACATGGGGTATGAGCTGTACGCGCTCGATCAGTCAGGTCAGTCGGGGCGCACGTTGCGGATCTCGATCGACCACAACGACCCGATCACGATCGAAGACTGCGAGCGCGTGAGCAGGGTCGCGGGACCACTCCTCGACCGCGCGAACCTCATCGCCGGTCCATACGACCTCGAGGTCAGCTCCCCCGGCGCCGAGCGCCCGCTCCGCAACCGCCACGAATACGAGCGGTTCCACGGCAAGCGCGCCAACATCCGCTACCGCAGCGGCGAGGCGGAGGCGGTGGTCGAAGGCCAGCTCGTCGCGGTCGACGACGCCGGCATCGCCGTGCAGGCGCCAGGCCCCAAAGGACGCGCGCCGGTGGTCGTCCACATTCCATGGGAAGACGTTGTCGCGGGCAGGCTCGCGGTCGCCATCTGATTCGTCCACCGAAAGCCTGGCCGAAGCGCTGAGCGCGCTTTGCGCCGAGGTCGGCATTCCTTTCGAGGAGATGCTGCACACCGTCGAGAGCGCTCTCGCCGCGGCCTATATCCGCGCCTTCAACCCGCCGGGCGACGTGACGGTGAACCTCGACACGAACACCGGTGCGCTGCACGTCCGCACCAGGGTCACCGGGCCCGACGGCACGTTCGCCGAGCGTGAGCTGCCGTCTGAAGACTTCAAGCGCCTGGCGGCGCAGACCGCCAAGCACGCGGTGCTGCGGCAGATCCACGACCTCGAGAACGAGAAGGTGCTGAAGGACGTGGCCGAGCACCGCGGCGAGCTTGCCTCCGGCGTCGTCGATCGCATGGAGGGCGGCGTCGTCTATGTCGACCTCGGCCGCGCGGAGGGGGTGATGCCGCCCGAAGAGCAGATCCCGGGCGAGCAGCTGCATCCGGGGCGGCCGGTGCTCGTCGTCATCCTCGACACCCAGCCCAACCGCCGGCAGGCGCAGGTCCGAGTCTCACGAGCCTCCAGGTCATTCGTCCACCGGCTGCTCGAGGCCGAGGTGCCCGAGATCAAGGCGGGCACGGTCCAGGTGCGCGCGATCGCCCGCGAGCCCGGTCTTCGCACCAAGATCGCCGTCTCCTCCAGCGAGCCCGGCCTCGACCCGGTCGGCGCCTGCGTCGGGCCCAAGGGCGTTCGGCACCGCGCCATCCTGAGCGAGCTTGCGAGCGAGCACGTCGACATCGTCCCGTGGTCCGACGAGCCCGAGGCTTTCGTCGCCGCGGCGCTCGGGCCCGCCAAGGCGGAGAGGGTGACGATCGACAGGGTCACGCGCACGGCCACCGTCCTCGTCCCGCGCAACCAGCTCTCGCTGGCCATCGGCCGGGACGGTCAGAACGCGCGGCTGGCGGCCAAGCTGACGGGCTTCCGGATCGACATCAAACCGAGCGAAGGCGACGGCGAAGCGCCAGCCGGTTAGGACGTGCGTGGCCTGCCGCGAGGAGGCAGGCAAGCGCGAGCTCGTGCGCTTCGTCCGCCGCCCCGACGGCTCCGTGGGCGTCGACAAGACGGGTAAGGCGCCAGGTCGAGGGGCCTACCTGCACGCCACCGAAGAGTGTTTCGCGATCGCGCGCAAGCGCAAAGCGCTGGACCGCGCCCTCGGCTCGCCGGTGCCCGCCGAGGTTTTGAATTCGCCCTGACCGGCATACTTAGTAGTCCGCATGAAGGCACACGAACTCGCGCGCGAACTCGGCATCAGCCAGAAGGAGCTGGTCAACTTCCTCCAGCAACGGCGGCTGACCCGCAACGTCGCGGCGCCACTGGCGCCAGGGGCGATCGAGGCCGCACGCTCGGCCTTCCGGCCGGCGACGGTCGCGACCAAGGTCGAAACCAACGGCGACCGCCGGGTCGTCCTACCGCCGACGCTGAGCGTCAAAGACCTCGCCGACAAGCTCGGCGTGAGCCCGGTCGAGGTCATCAAGAAGCTCATGGCCTCGAAGATCCTGGCCACCATCAACCAGGTCATCGACTTCGCGACAGCGGAGATCGTCGCCGACGAGTTCGGCTTCACCGTCGAGCCCGTGGCGAGCGAGGACGTGGTCGCGGTCGAGGCCGCGGAGGGCGACGGTGACGTCGTCACGACCTCCCGCGAGGAGCTCTTCTCGCTCGCCAACGAGGACCCGGCCAAGCTCAAGGCGCGTCCGCCGATCGTCACCGTCCTCGGCCACGTCGACCACGGCAAGACGTCGATTCTGGACTCCATCCGCCAGACCCATGTCGCCGCCGGCGAGGCGGGCGGCATCACGCAGCGCATCGGCGCCTACAAGATCGAGACCGCCGACGGGCACCCGGTCGTGTTCATCGACACCCCCGGCCACGAAGCCTTCACCGCCATGCGCGCCCGCGGCGCCCAGGTCACTGACCTGGTGGTGCTGGTCGTGGCCGCCGACGACGGCGTGATGCCGCAGACGATCGAGGCCATCCACCACGCACGCGCGGCGAAAGTGCCGATCGTGGTCGCCATCAACAAGATCGACAAGGACAACGCCAACGTCGACCGGGTGCACCAGCAGCTCGCCGAGCAGGGCATCGTCGTCCGGCACTACGGCGGGGAGTACGAGTGCGTGCACCTCAGCGCCAAGACCGGCAAGGGCATCGACGATCTGCTGACGACCATCGTGCTGTCCTCCGACATCCTCGAGCTCAAGGCCAACCCCGACCGCAACGCCATCGGCACCATCGTCGACGCGCACCTGGAGCGCGGCCGCGGTCCGGTCGCGACCGTGCTCGTCCAGGCCGGCACGCTTAAGGTCAGTGACGACTTCGTCGTCGGCCACATCTACGGCCGCGTGCGCGCGCTGGCCGACGACCGCGGCCGGAGCGTGACCGAGGCGCCGCCGGCGACTCCGGTGGTCGTGTCCGGTATGAGCGAGGTCCCGCAGGCGGGCGACATCTTCCAGGTGGTCGGCTCGGAGAAGGCGGCGCGGCAGATCGCGCTGACCAAGCTCATCGAGCGGCGCGCGCAGGAGGCCGCGCGTGACGTCGCGCCGCGGATCACCCTCGAGGACCTCGCGCGCAAGGCCAAGGAAGGCGAGGTCAAGGAGCTCAACCTGGTCGTCAAAGCCGACGCGCAAGGCACGCTCGAGGCGGTGCTCGCGGCGCTGCAGAAGATCGAAGACCCCGTGGTCGCGATCAAGATCGTGGGCCAGGGGGTCGGCGCGGTCAGCGACTCCGACCTACTCCTCGCCGGCGTGTCGAACGCCATCATCGTGGTCTTCAACCTCAAGCCCACTCCGGCCAACACCTCGGCCGCGGAGAAGGCGAAGGTCGAGGTCCGCTACTACGACGTCATCTACAAGCTCACAGAAGACGTGGAGCGCGCGGCCAAGGGCCTGCGCGAGCCCACGTACCGTCAGATCCGGGAAGGCCGCGTCGAGGTCGTCACCCCGATCAAGATCCCGCGCGTCGGCATCATCGCCGGCAGCCGGGTGCTGGAGGGCAAGGTCAGCCGTGGAGGCTGGGTCAAGCTTTTCCGAGGTCGAGAGCAGGTCTTCGAGGGACGCATCAACTCGTTGAAGCACTTCAAGGAAGACGTCCGCGAGATGCAGGCGGGCCAGGAGTGCGGCATCGGGCTCGAGAGCTGGGAGGACTTCCAGCCTGGCGACACGATGGAGACCTACCGGCTCGAGCGCGAAGAAATCTAGGCGAGGTTGCACTCGCTAAAGGCGGTGGTCAGCATGACCAGCTACCGCGCGGACCAGGTGGGGGCGCAGGTGCGTGAGGAGATCATGTCCATCATCAGGCGCGACCTGAAAGACCCACGCATCGGCTTCGTCAGCATCACGGCCGTGCGCATGTCGCCGGACCTGCGTCAGGCCCGCGTACGGGTGTCGGTACTGGGGAATCCGGACGAGAAGAAGGCGTCGATCCAGGGTCTGGTCTCGGCCAAAGGGCTGATCCGACACGAGCTGGGCCGCCGGCTCCAGAACCTGAAGTTCTCGCCCGAGCTGCGCTTCGAGCTGGACCCGTCGATCGAGTACAGCGTCCACATCAACGAGCTGCTCAAAGAGGTGCTGCCGCAGAACGGCGGCGACCGCCCCTCCGGCGCTTTCGGCGCCGCCTCCCCACCAAGTGGGGAGGAGGAGCCGAAGCCATAGCCACCGCGCGAGTCGACAAGCCGCACCTGTACGACGAGATCAAAGAGCTCATCGACGCCAACCAGGAGGTCTTGATCTTCGGTCACAAGGATGCCGACGGGGACACGCTCGGCTGCAGCCTCGCCTTCGCCGAGGCGCTGCGCACGGAAGGCAAGGACGTGTGGATCATCGTTCCTCCGCCGCTGCCGCCCATGTACGGGTTCCTCCCCGGTTTCGACGACATCCATTCCGAGCCCCCGCACGGCGTCGAGATACAGCTCGTCTTCTTCTTCGACTCGGGAAACCTCGAGCGCTCGGGCAGCGCCGTGCGGCGCATCGCCTCGCACGCGACGATCGTGAACATCGACCACCATCCGTCGAACTCGCGATTCGGCGACATCAACGTCATCGACCCGGACGCGTCCGCGGTCGGCCAGATGGTGCTCGAGATGCTCGACCACTTCGGTTACCCGATCACGCCCAGCATCGCGGCCAACATCTACGTGGCGCTGCTCACCGACACCGGCGGCTTCCGCCACGAGAACACGACACCGCGCGCGCTCGAAGATGCCGCCCGGCTCGCGCGCCTCGGCGCCGATCCCGGTCACATCGCCACGCAGGTCTACAAGATGCGGCCGGAGACGACGCTGAAGCTCAGCGGCCTCGCGCTGGCGACGATGCGCGTCGAGCTCGACGGCCGGCTGGCGTGGGCCAAGGTCACGCGGCGGATGCTGAAAGAGGCGAACGCGGTCATGGCGGAGTCCGAGGGAATCATCGACACGCTCAACAGCATCGCCGGCCTGGAGCTCGCCATCCTCTTCAAAGAGGTGACGAGTGACCTGACGAAGATCAGCGTGCGGAGCCGCGGCGCCGTCGATGCGGCGGCGATGTGCGCCTTGTTCGGAGGCGGCGGACACATCCGCGCGGCGGGCGCGGAGATTTCCAGGCCGATGGACGAGGCGACCAGGATCGTGCTGGCGGCCGCCAAGGAGGCCATCCTTGCCGCCTCGTCCGAACACTGATTCCGGGCGGTTCGCAACCGGAGTTCTCAACGTCGACAAGCCCGCGGGTGAGACGTCGTTTGCGGTCGTCAACCGCCTCCGCCATCTGACCGGGGCGCACCGCGTCGGCCACGCCGGGACCCTCGACCCTCTCGCCACAGGAGTCCTGCCGATCCTCTTCGAGTCGGCGACGCGGCTGGCGGAGTTCGCGCTGAAGTTGCAGAAGACCTACGTCGCCGACGTCCACCTGGGCTTCACGAGCGCGACCGACGACGCGGAGGCGGAACCCGAAGCGGCCGGCGACCCGACCTCGCTCGCGGCGGCAGACGTCGAGTCGGCGCTCGCGCTCTTCCGCGGCCGCATACAGCAGCGGCCGCCGGCCTACTCGGCGGTGAAGGTGGAGGGCAAGCGTGCGTACCGCCTGGCACGTCAGGGCGAGCCGGCCGAGCCAGCGGCGCGAGAGGTCGAGGTCTACTCGGCGGACCTCCTCAGCTTCGACCCCGGCCCGCGCGCCGTCGCCCGCATCGAGGTCAGGTGCAGCAGCGGGACGTACCTGCGGTCGATCGCGCGCGACCTCGGGGCGAAGCTGGGGGTGGGGGGCTACCTTGGCCGGCTCGTGCGCACCGCTTACGGCCCGCTGACGATCGAGCAGGCGATGCGGCCGGAGAAGCTCGCGAGCGCGGAGGCGGTGCGCGAGGCGCTGCTTCCGGCGGAGGTCATACTGCCGGCAATGGAACGGGTGCGGCTCAACGTGGAGCAGGAGGCGCAGGTGCGGCAGGGCCGCGCGGTGCGCGTGCTGCCCGAGCCCGGCCCGGGCCCGGTGCAGGCTCACGACGCAGACGGCAGGCTCGTCGCGCTGGGCCACACGGACCCGCTGCGGAGGACGTTCGTGCCGGAAAAGGTGCTCAGCTGAAGGTCCATCTCGGGCTCCCGGCCACGCCCATAGGCCCCGTCGCGCTCACGGTCGGAAGCTTCGACGGCGTGCACCGCGGGCATCTCGACGTGATCGGCCACACCGTGCGTGCCGCCCGTGAAGCGGGCGCGCAACCGGCGCTCATCACGTTCGAGCCCCACCCGAGATGCGTGCTCGATCCCGCCAACTGCCCGCCTTCGATCACCACGCTGCAGGAAAAGCTCGCGCTCCTGGATGGGGCGGGCATCGAGCACGCGGTCGTGATGCGCTTCGACCGCGACCTCGCTTCGCTCTCGCCGCAGGAGTTCGTCGACCGGCTTTCGAGCGCGATGGAGATCCGGCGATGGGTGATCGGCTTCGACTTCGCCTTCGGCCGTGGCCGCACCGGCAACGCGGAGTGGCTGCGGCAGCACGGACAGGCCCTCGAGGTGGTGAAGCCGTTCACGATCGAGGGCCGCGAGCTGCACAGCTCGGAGGTGCGCCGGCTCGTCAGGGTGGGCGAGGTCGACCTGGCCAACGACCTCCTCGGGCGCGAGTACTCGATGGCGGGACCGGTCGAGCTGGGAGCGCAGGTGGGGCGCCAGCTCGGGTTTCCCACGGCGAACATCAGCCCGGAGCCGAACAAGCTGGTGCCGGCGCTCGGCGCATACGCCGGCCGGGTGGTCGCGCCCGAGGGCCGGTTCATCGCCGCGCTTTCGGTCGGCTACCGCCCGACCTTCGGCGGCACGGAGCTGAAGGTCGAGGCATTCTTGCTGGACTTCGAGGGCGACCTCTACCAGCGGCGATTGGAGCTCCGCTTCGTCCGCTACCTGCACCCCGACATCAAGTTCGCCACGCCTGCAGACCTGGTGCAGCAGCTGAAGCAGGACGTGGCCGACACGCGCCGAATAGTCGCCCGATGAGCTCGGTCGTCGTCATCGGCGGCGGCATCGCCGGCTACTGCGCCGCGCTCGCCGCCCGGCGCAACAGGGCCGAAGTCACCGTCGTCGCCCGGGCGCCGGGAGCGACGGCGCTGTATGCGGGCGGGATGGAGATCGTCGACGACCTCGAGGCGCTGCTGCGGTCGCCTCATCACCCGCTCGCCCGGCTCGGTCTGGACGCGGTCGGCATCGGCGCGGAGCTGGACGCGGCCATCTCCACGCTCCAGCTCGCCCTGGGCAAGGAAGGCCTTACCTTTCAAGGTACCTGGCGCAAGCGCGGCGAATACGCGGACATCCATGGACTCGCGCGGCCGGCCAACCTCGTCCCGGACTCCGTCGCCCCAGGGGAGCTCGGGGCGTTGAGCGGCAAACGCGTCGCCGTGATCGGCGTGCCGCAGGTCGGTGACTACGACGCGGCGTCGACGGCGCAGGCGCTGAAGGAGCTCCACGGCATCGAGGCCTTCGCCGAAGACGTCTCCATCGCCGAGCTTCCGCCGGCGGCCGCCCTGACAGATTTGTACGGCCGTCGCGCACCTTCGCCCCGCGCGCGTGGCGCCGCGATCGCCTACCCGCCCGGGTTCACGAACCTCCCGCCGGACGGCTTCGAGCTACTCGCCTCGCCGCCCTCTCCGCACGGCTGGCGTCTGCAGCAGGCGATCGCGCTCGGCGCTGTGACCGCGGAGATCACCTCGTTCGAGTCGTCACACGGCAGGATCACGGCCGTGCGCGCCGCCGATCGCGCCTTCCACGCCGACGCTTTCGTGCTCGCCACCGGCCGGCACATCGGCGGCGGGCTCAGGGCGGGCCGCAGCACGACCGAACCTCTCTTCGGCCTCGGCGTCTTCCACGACGGCGTGCCGCTGTCGCGACTGGGAGGTCGTTTGCACCATCTCGAGTACCTCGACCCCGCGGAGGAGATGCGGCTTGGGCTCATGACCGACAAACGGTTGCGGCCGCTCGACGAGGATGGGAACGTGCCTTACGCCAACCTCTACGCCGCCGGCGCCGTTCTCGGCGGCTACGACTACGGCGGTCCTTGTGGCTTCGGCGTGCCGATCCTCACGGGCTGGCTCGCAGGCCAGCACGCGAGCAAGCACCAGTGAGGCCGGAGCTCGAGAAGATCGTCGGAGCGGCCGCGGTCGACGAGCGGCCGGTGCGCGACCTGTGGCCGCTCGCGATCATGCAGGAGCGCGCCGGTCGGGACCGGGCGCCGGTCCTGGTCGTACGCCCGAGCGGTCGGGAGCAGCTCGCGCAGGTGCTGCGCTGGGCGAGCGCGAACCACGTGGCCGTCTCGCCGATGGGCGGGGCAAGCGGCGTATGCGGCGCGCTGGGACCGCTGAAGGGCGAGCTCGTGGTCGACATGGGCGCTTTCGACCGCGTGTTCGAGATCGACGAGACCAACCTCGTCTGCAAGTGCGAGGCGGGCGTCAACGGCTACGAGCTGGAAAAACAGCTCAACGCGCGCGGCCTCACGCTCGGCCACTACCCGAGCTCGCTGCCCGGCACCACCGTGGGCGGCCTCATCTCGACACGCTCCTCGGGCCAGGAGTCGAGCCGCTACGGAAGCATCGAGGACATGGTCATCTCGCTCGCGGTCGTGCTGCCGGACGGCACTTTCGCGGCGCCGAGGCCGGGCCCACGGTCGGCGGTCGGACCGGCGCTCCATGAGCTGTTCCTCGGCGCCGAGGGTGCGCTCGGAGTGGTCATCGGCGCGTCCCTGCGCGTGCGCCGCCTGCCCGAGACGACCCTGGGACGCGGTTACGCGTTCGCCGACGTGCGCGCCGGCCTCGAGTGCATGCGCGCGGTCATGCAGTCCGGCATCCGGCCGCTCGTCCTTCGCCTCTATGACCCCGAAGACACGCTGGTCAACGGATACGAGGTGGAGAGCGGCGAGTGCCTGCTGGTCGTCGCGACCGCGGGCCTGCCTGCTGTGGCGCAAGCGGAGGCCGACGCCGTGAAAGCGTTTGCAGGCGAAGCCCGGGACCTCGGTGAGGAACCGTGGATGCGATGGCAGAAGCACCGTTTCGACCTGTCGGCCGAGCGCCTCAGGACGCTGCTGGGGCCGCCGGGTGCTTATCTCGACACGATCGAGGTGGCGGCATCGTGGACCGTGCTGCCGTCACTTCACGCCACGATCAAGACCGCAATAGGGGTCGGCGGCTTCGCGTTATGCCATTTCAGCCACGCCTACGAGCAGGGGTGCTGTGCCTACTTCTCGTTTGGTGGATCGGGTGACAACGAAGAGGAAGCACGTGCAGCATACGGACGAGCCTGGGAGGGCGCGATGAGCGCGGCCCTCGAGGTTGGTGCGACGATCAGCCACCACCACGGCGTCGGGCAGGCGCGGTCGCGGTGGGTTGCCGACGAGCTGGGAGGTTGGATGCGCGTGTGGCGGGCGGTGAAGTCAGGGCTCGACCCTGAAGGGATCATGAATCCCCGCGCCGTGGGAGGTGCGTCATAGGCGGCCGCCCTGGCGCCCCGATCCTGTTCGTCGTCAACCCCGCCTCCGGAGCGGGGAAGGCCGGTCGGGAATGGGCCGCGATCGAGTCGTGGCTCCCGTCGAGCGGCCTCCCGTACGAGGTCGCATTGACCGCCGGCCCGAACGACGCCACCGAGATCACGCAGCGCGCGGTGCGCGATTCGCGGCCTGTGGTCGTCGCGGTCGGCGGCGATGGCACCCTGAACGAGGTCGTCAACGGCTTCTTCCGCAACGGCGCCCCCATCCCGACTTCCAGCAAGCTGGCGATGGTGCCTCTGGGCACCGGCGGCGACTTTCGCCGCACGCTGCGCATCTCCGACGACCCGAAACAGGCCATCGACGTGCTTCGCCACGGATTGGTGCGGCGGCTCGACGCCGGCGCCGTCACGTACACGACCGCCGACGGGACGACCGCGATCCGCCACTTCATCAACATCGCCGACGCCGGCCTCGGCGGCGACGTCGTCTACAACATGGGCAATGGGACCAAGCGGTTTGGCAGCACGTCGTACCGGCTCGGTGGGCTGCGCGCCCTGCTGTTCTACAAGAACAAGCCCATGACGGTCGTCATCGACAACGTTTCCTACGAGCTTCCCAAGGCGCAGCAGGTGGTGGTCGCCAACTGTCAGTACTACGGCGGCGGCATGCAGATGGCGCCGTCCGCCTCGCCCACCGACGGGGTCTTCGACGTGGTCCTCATCAAGAACGCGAGCAAGATCGAGTCCATCCGCGGCATGAACGAGATCCTCAGCGGCAAGCACCTCGACCAGGCGAACAAGAACTACGAGCTGGTGTATGGCAAGCGCATCTCGGTGACGTCGCCCGAAAAGGTGCGCATCGACGTCGACGGTGAGGCGGTCGGCTTCCTGCCGGCGCTGTTCGAGATTCAGCCGGGCGCGATCGAGTTCATCACCCCTCGATGACGAGGGGGGTCATAGCCACCCCGCACCACGTCGCCAGCGAGGTCGGCGCTCAGATGCTGCGCGACGGCGGCAACGCGATCGACGCGGCGATCGCCGCGAACGCGGTGCTCTGCGTGGTCTACCCGCAGATGACCTCGGTCGCCGGTGACCTGATGGCGATCGTGTGGCCGGCGGGCGAATCGTCGCCGGTGGGCCTCATCGGCGCCGGCCGCTCGGGCGAGCTGGCATCGATCGACGCGGTCCGGTCCCGAGGGTTCGACGCGATTCCGGCGCGCGGCATCCTGCCCGTCACGGTGCCTGGGACTGTCGAGGCGTGGGGACGATTGCTGGAGCGCTTCGGGTCGTTCGGGCTCGGCGCGGTTCTCGAGCCGGCCGAAAACCTCGCGCGCGACGGCTACATCATCACCGAGAACCTCGCCGAGTTCCTGGCGATGGCGGCCGACTTCCTCCTCCGCGAACCGGAGGCATACGCCCTCTACCCGGCGATGCACGCCGGCATGTTGCTGCGCAACCCGGACCTGGCGTCGGTCCTGCGCGAAATCGGGCGCGCCGGCATCAACACCTTCTACCGCGGCGAGGTCGCGAGCGCGATCGCGGCCTCGGTCAAGCGACGCGACGGCTTCGTCACCGCGCGTGACCTGGCGACGCACCGCTCGCAGTGGGTCGAGCCCATCGCCTTTCCATACCGCGACCTCGTCGTGTACGAGCTGCCGCCGCCGACGCAAGGACTCGCCGCCGCCGGCATGCTCGTCCGCCTCGAGGCCGGGATGCCGTTCAAGCAGGCTCGTGACCAGAGCTACGCGCTGCGCGACCGCTACATCACCGACCCCGACTTCTCACCGACACCGGTCGTGCCGTTTCTCGACCCGGCCTACGTCTCGTCGGGCCAGGCGAGCGCGCATGAGGGCGGCGACACGATCTACCTGTGTGCGGCCGACGAGCACGGGAACCTCGTGTCACTCATCCAGAGCGTCGCCTACGACTTTGGCTCCGGCGTCGTCGCCGAGGGCACGGGGATGCTGCTCCAGAACCGCGGGGTGTACTTCAGCCTCGATCCCGGCCACGCCAACCGGCTCGAGCCGAAGAAGCGCACGATGCATACGCTCATCCCGGCGATGGCGTCGCGTGACGGCCGGCCCTGGGCGGCGTTCGGCACGATGGGCGGAGAGCGGCAGCCGCAGCTGCAGGCGCAGGTGCTCGTGAACCTGGTCGACCACGGGCTGGACCCTCAGGAGGCGGTGGCGCGGCCGAGGATGGCGGTCCAGGCCGGCGGCGACGGCATCGCGGTCGAGGCAGACCACCCCCGCGCGGTGGAGATGGCGCGCTCCGACCCCACCGTGGTGCTGATGCCGCCGAAGCACCACACGTTCGGCCACGCGGCCGCGATCGTCGTCGATGCCCCGGGGGCGTGGCGGGCGGGGGCGGACCCCAGGTCGGACGGCTCGGTCGAGCGCGTCCGCTGACCGAAATTGGGCGATAGTCGCGACTATCGCCACTTGTCGCCGAGCAAAACGGGCGATTGTCCGGACTATCGACCAGGCGAGAGCGGCGCCAAACGCCCGCCTCGTATACTGGCGGACGAAGTTTGGCAGTAGAGAACGAAGTCAAGGGCAAGCTGATCGGGGATCACAGACGGTCAGACAAGGACACGGGTTCCCCCGAGGTCCAGATAGCCCTGTCCAACGCACGCATCAGGGAGCTCACCGAGCACCTGAAGACGCACGCCAAGGACCACCACTCGCGCCGCGGCCTTCTCCTCCTGGTCGGCAAGCAACGGCGTCTGCTGAACTACCTGAGGGACACCGACGTCGAGCGCTATCGCGCCCTCGTCGCCAAGCTCGGGATCAGGAGATAGTCGTTCGTTCGTAATCCGGGAGGACCCAGCACGGTAGCGCCGGGTCAGCCTCTTAGAAGCTCTCACTCAGGACGCAGTCCTGAGCGGCAGCTGCTAGGAAACTGACCCAACAGTCGCACCGCCAGGGTTCCTCCCACATTCATGGAGGTATTGGCGTGGCAGTTGTCACGAAAAACGTAGAGGTCGCCGGACGGCGACTTTCCTTTGAGACCGGCCGGGTGGCCGAGCAGGCCAACGGGGCGGTGATCGTCCGCCAGGGCGACAGCGTGGTGCTCAGCACCGCGGTGATGGCCAAAGAGCCGCGGGAGGGCATCGACTTCTTCCCGCTCACGTGCGATTACGAGGAGAAGCTGTACGCGGCGGGCAAGATCCCCGGCGCTTTCATGCGCCGCGAGGGCCGGCCCAGCGAGCAGGCGATCCTCGCCTCGCGACTGACCGACCGGCCGCTGCGGCCCCTGTTCCCGGACGGCTTCCGTCTCGACGTGCAGGTCATCTCGACCGTGCTCTCGGTCGACCAGGAGAACGACTCGACGATCCTGAGCATCAACGGAGCCTCCGCCGCGCTCGTGATCTCCGACATCCCGTTCCAGGGCCCGGTCGGAGCGGTCCGCATGGGCTACATCGACGGCCAGGTGGTCGTCAACCCGCCGATGTCCAGGATGCCCGAGTCGGAGCTCGACCTGGTGGTCGCGGGCACGTCCGACGCCATCCTGATGGTCGAGGCCGGCGCCAAGGGCGTCAACGAGCAGGTCGTGCTCGAGGCGCTCGCGACCGCGCAGGAGGCGATCAAGGACATCTGCGCCGCGCAGCTCGAGCTGCAGCAGCAGGTGGGCCTCGAAAAGCGGGAGTGGATCCCGAACCCCTATCCGGAGCAGATGCAGGAGATCGTCGGCGAGTACCTCGCGCTTCGCCTCGACCAGGTGCTCTACAGCGCCGACAAGGCGACCCGTGAATCCGCCCTCGACGATCTGCGCACGAAAACGATCGTCGAGCTCGGCGAGCGCTTCCCCGAGCACATCGACATCATGGGCAAGCTCTTCGACAAGGCGCTGAAGGACCGCGTCCGCCAGCGTGTGGTCGAGGAAGGCGTCCGCGTCGACGGTCGTGGCCTCAAGGACATCAGGCCGATCACCGTGGAGGTTGGCGTGCTGCCTCGCACGCACGGTTCGGGCCTGTTCACGCGCGGTCAGACGCAGGCGCTCACGATCGCGACGCTCGGCTCGATGCAGGACCAGCAGAAGCTCGACGGCCTCGCGGCCACCGAGGAATACAAGCGCTACATGCACCACTACAACTTCCCGCCCTACTCGGTGGGCGAGGCGCGGCCGCTTCGTGGGCCGGGACGCCGAGACATCGGCCACGGCGCGCTCGCGGAGCGCGCGTTGCTGCCCGTCATCCCGCCGGTCGAGGACTGGCCGTACACCATGCGTGTCGTCTCCGAGATCCTGAGCTCGAACGGCTCCACGTCGATGGCCTCGGTCTGCGGCTCGACGCTGGCGCTGATGGACGCGGGCGTACCCATCAAGGCGCCGGTCGCGGGCATCGCGATGGGCCTGGTCACACGCGAAGGCAAGTTCGCGGTCCTGACCGACATCCAGGGTGTCGAGGACGCTCTGGGCGACATGGACTTCAAGGTCGCCGGCACGCGCGAAGGCATCACGGCCCTGCAGATGGACATCAAGATCAAGGGCCTGACCCACGAGATCATGGCCCAGGCGCTGGAGCAGGCGCGGGAGGCGCGGTTGTTCGTGCTCGACAAGATGCTCGCCGTGCTGCCCAAGCCGCGCGCGGAGATGAGTCACTTCGCTCCACGCATCACGACGATCCTCATCAACCCCGACAAGATCCGCGACGTCATCGGCCCCGGAGGCAAGATGATCCGCAAGATCGTCGAGGAGACCGGCGCGCAGATCGACGTCGAGGACGACGGCCGGGTGTTCATCTCCGCGGTCGACCAGGAGGCGGGCAAGAAGGCCATCGAGTGGATCAAGAGCCTCACCGACGAGGTCGAGGTCGGCAAGATCTACCAGGGCAAGGTGGTGCGCATCATGCCCTTCGGCGCCTTCGTCGAGGTGCTGCCCAACCAGGACGGCCTGGTCCACATCTCCAAGCTCACCGACCACCGCGTCGAGCGGGTGGAAGAGGTCGTCAACATCGGCGACGAGATCGTGGTCAAGGCGGTCGAGATCGACAGCCAGGGCCGGCTCAACCTCAGCCGCCAGGCCGCGATCGAGGAGCTCACCGCGAAGGGCGAGCCGATCGAGGAGAAGATCGACCCCGAGGTGATGGCGGCCGCGCTCGCCACGCCGGCGCCTTCGCGCGAGGGCGGTTTCGGTGGACGCGACCGCGGCGGACGCAACGGTGGAGGAAGAGATCGGCGGCCGCGCAGAGACTGATTAAGGTCGCCGTCGCGGGCTACCGGGGCAAGGTCGGCTCCGTGCTCGCGGCGGCGCTCGCCAGCGAGCCGGAGATCGAGTACGTCGGAGGCGTGACGCGGGGCGATGACCTCGCGTCATTCCTGCACGAGAGAAGGCCGCAGGCGCTGGTGGATTTCACGACGCCGTCCGAGGCCCTGCACAACGCCCTCGCGGCCGTGGCCGCGGGTGCGTCGCCCGTCGTGGGCACGACAGGACTGTCGGCGGCGGACGTCGACAAGCTCGAAACCGCATGCAAGGCGAAGAACGTCGGCGGCATCGTGGCCCCGAACTTCGCCATAGGCGCGGTGCTGATGATGCACCTCGCCGACATCGCGGCTCCGCATTTCGACGCCGCCGAGATCATCGAGCTGCATCACGCGGCAAAGCTCGACGCGCCGTCGGGCACGGCGCTGTCCACCGCGCGACGTCTCGCATCGCGACGTAAAGACAGACCGTTCGCCCACCGCAAGGCCGAGAAGGAGACCCTCGCCGGCACGCGAGGTGGGGAGGAAGGCGGGGTCGCGGTGCACAGCGTGCGCCTGCCCGGCTTCGTCGCCGACCAGGAGGTGATCTTCGGGCTGCCCGGCCAGACGCTTACGATCGCCCACCGCACGACCAGCCGCGAAGCGTACGTGCCCGGTGTCGTGCTTGCGATTCGGCGCGTCACCTCAGGACCGAAGTTCTATCGAGGACTCGACGAACTATTAGGCCTTAGGTAAACTGCTGCCGTGCCCACCTCCAAGCGATTAAACGTTGCCGTCGTCGGCGCGACCGGGCTCGTCGGAAGCGAGATGCTGAAGATCCTCTCGCAACGGAGCTTCCCGGTCGACAAGGTGCGTGTCTTCGCATCCGACCGTTCGGTGGGCCAGCAGGTGCCGTACAACGGTCACACGCTGCAGCTGGAAAAGCTCGACGAGAAGTCGTTCCAGGACTCGAGGGTCGTGATGTTCGCCGCCGGCGCCGACATCTCGCTGATGTACGGACCCATCGCGGCCGAGGCGGGCGCGCTGGTCATCGACAAGAGCTCGGCGTGGCGCATGAAGGCCAACGTCCCCCTCGTCGTGCCCGAGGTCAACGGCGAGGACATCAGGGACAACGAGGGCATCATCGCCAGCCCGAACTGCACGACCATCCCGTTGACGATGGTGCTGCAGCCGCTCCGGGAGCGGGTCGGCGTCGAGCGGGTGATCGTGTCGACGTACCAGGCCGCGTCCGGCGCCGGACGAGCGCTGTCGAACGAGCTCGAGGCGCAGATCGACGCCATCGCCGCGCACGAGAAGCCGGAGGTGGTCGCGACCTCGCACCAGCTCGCCTACAACGTGATCCCGGGCGGCTGGAAGCCGCAGCAGTATGGCTACAACGAGGAGGAGCTCAAGCTCGTGCACGAGACGCGCAAGATCCTGCACGACCCGGAGCTCAAGATCGCGGCGACCTGCGTGCGCGTGCCGGTGCAGGTCGGGCACAGCGAGTCGGTGTTCATCGAGACGAAGGAGGCGATCGAGCCCGACGACGTGCGGTCGCTGCTCGAGCACGCCCCCGGCGTGCGGGTCGAGGACGACCCGGCGAACCGGGACTACCCGACGCCGCTGGACGTCGCCGGCCGCGACGAGGTGTTCGTCGGCCGGATCCGCAAGGACCTGTCGTCGGACAAGGGAATCGCGTTGTGGATCGTCTCCGACAACCTGCGCAAAGGCGCCGCGCTCAACGCGGTGCAGATCGCCGAGAAGGCCATCGAGATGGGAGTGATCGACTGATGAGCAAAGAGATCGGACGCCTGCTGACCGCGATGATCACGCCGTTCAAGGAAGACCGCTCGGTCGACTACGACGCGGCCGAGAAGCTCGCCAACATGCTCGTTCACGACGGTTCGGACGGCGTCGTCGTCTCCGGCACGACCGGTGAGTCGCCGACGCTGAGCGATGCCGAGAAGATCGAGCTCGTCCGCGTCGTCAAAGCCGCCATCCCGGGCAAGAACGTGGTCGCGGGGACCGGCAGCAACGACACGCACCACTCCGTCGAGCTGTCGAAGCTGGCGATGAAGGCCGGCGCCGACGCGCTGCTCGCCGTCGTCCCGTACTACAACAAGCCGCCGCAGGACGGCATGTACGAGCACTTCAAGGCGATCTCCGAGATCGGGCCGACGATCATGTACAACATCCAGGGCCGCACCGCGGTCAACATGACCGCGGCGACGACGCTGCGGTGCGCCCACCTTCCCGGCATCATCGGCGTCAAGGAGGCGAGCGGCGACCTCGACCAGGTCGGCCTCGTGTGCGCCGGGAAGCCTGCACGGTTCAAGGTGTGGAGCGGCGACGACAGCTGGACGCTGCCGGTGCTCGCGGTGGGCGGATACGGCGTGATCTGCGTGGTCTCGCACATCGCCGGCCGGTCGATGGCCCGGCTCATCGAGGCGTACTCGAAAGGTGAGAACGAGGTCGCGCGCGACATCCACGGCGCGCTGCTGCCGGTGATCAAGGCGCTGATGACGACGGCGGCCAATCCTGTCCCCGTCAAGTCGCTGCTGAACGCCATGGGTTTCCAGGCCGGTCCGTTCCGGCTGCCGCTCGTCCCGCTCACGGACGAGCAGCTGAAGTCGGTCGAAAAGGTCGTCCGCGAAGCCGGCGACTACATCACCTTCGCCAAGCCGGGAGTCAAAGTCGCTTAGCGCACCCCCGGAGCTGACCCAGCTCCACTCGACGATCAGGGCATGCAAGAGCTGCGGGCTTCACGCCACGCGCACGCAGGCGGTGCCAGGCGTCGGACCGTGCCCGGCCGACGTGATGATCGTCGGCGAGGCGCCGGGCTTCAACGAAGATCGCCAGGGTGAGCCGTTCGTCGGTGCGGCGGGCAAGCTGCTCGACACCTTGCTCGCGCGCATCGGCCTGAGCCGGTCGGACGTCTACATCACCAACGTGCTCAAATGCCGTCCGCCGATGAACCGCGACCCGATGCCGAACGAGGTCGAGTCGTGCTCGCCTTACCTCAAGCGCCAGCTCGAGCTGGTGAAGCCGAAGGTCGTCCTGATACTCGGCCGGCACGCGCTGGAGCGCCTCATGCCGGGCCAGGGCTCCATCTCGCGCATTCACGGCAGCCTCATCCGGCGCGGCGACGTCGCGTACGTGCCGCTGTATCACCCCGCGGCGGCGCTGCACAACGGCGCGCTGGTCGCGGACCTGGAGCATGACTTCGACGCCTTGAAGCGGTACCTCGACCAGCTGCTGGCGCCGCCACCACCGCCGGTCGCCATCGCGCCCTCGAAACCGGAGTCCGAGCAGCTACGTCTGTTGTAGGCCAAGGGCGTCTCCGCTACGTCCCGCTCGGCGGCCTCGGCGAGGTCGGCATCAACATGTGGGCGCTCGAGTGGGACGGCAAGGTCCTCATCGTCGATGCCGGCCTGATGTTTCCGCAGGAGGACATGCTCGGCATCGACCTGGTCCTGCCCGACATCTCATACGTGCTCCGCGAGAAAGACGTCGTCGGCATCGTGCTCACGCACGGGCACGAGGACCACATCGGCGGGCTGCCGTTCACGCTGAAGCGCCTGAACGTGCCGGTGTACGGCACACGGCTCACGCTCGGGCTCGTCAAGCCGAAGCTGAAGGAGCACCGCATCCTGCGCGAGTCGGACCTTCGCGAGGTGCGGCCGGGCGACGCCGTGCAGCTCGGTCCGTTCCGGGTGGAGCTCGTCTCGGTGTGCCACTCGATCCCCGACGCGGTCGGCCTGGCGATCGAGACGCCCATCGGCCGCATCGTGTACACGAGCGACTTCAAGCTCGACCCTGCGCCGCCGGACGGGACGCCAACGAACATGGAACGGTTCCGGGCGTTGGGCGACGCTGGCGTGCTCCTGCTGCTCAGCGATTCCACCAACGCGGAGCGGGAGGGGCGTTCTGGTTCGGAGCGCGACCTGCACGGCGCGTTCGAGCAGATATTCAGCGAGGCGCCGAGCCGGATCGTGGTGGCGAACTTCGCCTCCAACATCCACAGGATCCAGCACCTGGTCCGCATGGCGGAGCAGTTCGGGCGCCGGGTCGCCGTGGTCGGGCGCAGCCTGCAGCAGAACTTCCGGACGGCGCGCGAGCTCGGGTTCCTGAAGGTGCCCGAGGGACTCACGATCCCGCTCGCCGACTACGAGCGGATACCGCCGTCGAAGCTGCTGCTGCTGACGGCGGGGAGCCAGGGCGAGCCGCTGTCGGCGCTGACGCGCTTTGCCGCGCAGCGGCATCCGTTCATCAACGTGCACAAGGACGATTGGGTCGTCATCTCGGCGCGGCCGATCCCGGGCAACGAGCGCATGGTCCACCAGACCGTGAACAACCTCTACCGCCACGGCGCGCGGGTGTTCTATTCCGAGGTCGGCAACGTGCACGTGACCGGCCACGCGCAGCGCGACGAGCTGCGCGAGATGCTCGCGGCCGTGCGGCCGAAATTCTTCATCCCGGTCCACGGCGAGTACCGCCAGCTGCTTCTGCACTCCGAGCTGGCTCGGGAGGCTGGGCTGGGGCGCGACAACATAGCGGTCGTCGAGGACGGGGAGTCGGTGGAGCTCACGGCGGATTCGATGACGCGTGGCGAGAAGGTCCCGACCGGCCTGGTGTACGTCGACGGGTTGGGGGTGGGGGACGTCGAGCAGGTCGTGCTGCGCGACCGGCGCAACCTGGCGGAGGACGGGATCGTGGTCGTCACCGTGACGCTCGACCGCGACACCGGGATGCCGCGCTCCGGCCCGGAGCTCGTGTCACGAGGCGTCATCGAGCCCGAGCTGTCGACGCGCCTGATGGCGGATGCACGCGAGGCGGCCATCGAGGGCATCGGACGATTCACCGAGGCGCGGCCTGACCTGACCGTCCTCCAGGAGGCGATCCACGACGCCGTTTCGCGCGCGATCTACAAGCAGACCCGCCGCCGCCCTATGGTGATTCCCGTGGTGACGGAGATTTGAAGCTGCCGCCGGCCGCGCTGGTTGCGCCGAGCCTGTGCCCGCGCTGCGACCAGCCCGCGATGCTGATGAACCATTCCTCGGAGGAGATCCGGTGCGCGCACTGCGGACTGCAGCTCCACCAGTGCGCGAACTGCCGAGGCGTGGCGGGCCCGTTCGACAGGTACTGCGGGTTCTGCGGGCACGAGATGGTGCAGGGCGAGAAGCGGCCGTTGTGGTGGCGGTTGTGGTTCCTGGCCGCCCTCCTCCCGGTGGCGCTGGGCCTGGCTTACGGCATCGCGCAGGCGCAGGTGCACCACTAGCCGGCGCGCAAATCGTCGATAGTCGCGACTATCCCCCTCAATGGCGGCGCGAAGTGGGCGTCAGTCGCGACTATCGCCCAATTCACGCGGTCAGCGGTTCAGGCGGTGGCCGCACTCCACGCAGAAGCTGTGACGTCCGAGGTTGTGATGCCCGCACGAAGGGCACACCAGCCGGCGCGGCGGGTCCGCCTGCAGCCAGCGCTCGTTCTCCCGCCGGTACCAGATCCCATCCTCCGGCCCGAGCATCCATCGCCGCCCTTCGCTGTCCAGCACCGCGAGGTCGCGGACCGCGACGCGAAACGCGCGCGGCTGCAGATTGCCGACGCGCCTCTCCTCGACGAGATACTTGTATCTGACCTCTGCTTCGGCGAACGGATCGACCGCCACGCGCAGAGTATGCCGGGCCTGAACCGGTAGAATCCAATCGCCTCAACGGCCCGCAGCATGCGTCGCACCACATCTCGAAGCTCGAATCGATCCGGCTCACGCCGCGCTTCGTCGTCACGATCCAAGCGCAGCAAACGTCCCACGCGTCCGCGACTCAGCGTGCGCCAGGTGCGCGAGATCGTCGGCATACTGCTGATGCTCGCCGCGCTGCTCGGGCTGCTTGCGATCCTCAGCCACGCGGGCACCATCCTGTCGGGGATTCGTGACGGCATGTTCTACGCGTTCGGCGCGGCGTGGTTCGTACCGGTGCTAGCGGTCGTCGTGCTCTCGACGGCGCTCCTGTGGACCAAGGCGCCGCGACCACGCGGCATCGACCTCGTCGCCGGCTTCGTCGCCGTCATCTCGCTCATCGGGCTGTTCGGCCTCGCGGCCAACGCGGGGGGCTCGCTCGGCGCCGCGATCGACAGCGCCCTCATCGGGCTCGTGACCCGGATCGGGGCGTGGGCGCTGCTCCTCGGCGGGCTTGTGATCGGCCTGATCGTCACCATCCATTTCAGCCCCGGAGCCCTGCTCGTGACCGCGATCGGCGCCATTCGCGCCGCCAACGCCGAGCAGGCGCGGATCCGCAACCTGGTCGCCGCGCCCGCGGCCGAAAAGGCGAAGACGTCGAAGCCGACGAACGCGACCTCCGACGCCCTGACGCGGTCCGCCGCGAGCTTCGCGACCGCGCCGGTGCCGAAGGAGACCAACGTCTGGGACGTCGACGAGCCCGAGCCTCTGCCGGTCGAGCCGAAGCGACCGGAGCGCGAGGAGCCCGAGCCCGAGAGCGCGCGCGCCGTGGCGGCGCCGCCGGTGATGCGCGTGGTGGCCGAGCCCGAGGACGACCTGCCGGAGATCGAGTGGAAGCTGCCGTCGATCGCGCTGCTGGACACCGTCACGGCGCGCCGCGAGCGCATGGCGGACGAGATCAAACGCAACGTCAGGGTGATGGAGAGCACGCTGCAGCAGTTCGGCGTCGAAGCCAAGGTCATCGGCGTCAATCCGGGCCCGGCGGTGACGCAGTACGAGATCCAGCCGGGGCCCGGTGTGCAGGTGAAGCGCATCACCGCTCTGCAGAACGACCTCTCGCTCGCGCTGGCGGCGGCGCCGCTGCGGATCGAGGCGCCCATCCCCGGCAAGTCCGCGGTCGGCATCGAGGTGCCGAACAAGTCGGCGAGCCTTGTCACCATCCGCGAGGTCATCGAGACCGCGGCCTTCAGCAGCAGCAGCAACATCCTGGCGCTCGGGCTCGGCAACGACGTTTCGGGCCAGTCGATCATCGCCGACCTCACGCGCATGCCCCACCTGCTCATCGCCGGCGCGACGGGGCAGGGCAAGAGCGTGTGCATCAACGCGCTCATCACGAGCCTGCTGTTCCAGGTCACGCCCGAGCACCTGCGCATGATCCTCATCGATCCCAAGCGCGTCGAGCTGACCGGTTACAACGGCCTGCCGCACCTCGCCCTGCCCGTCCTGGTCGAATCGCACCAGGCGGCCGCCGCCCTGCGCTGGGCGGTCGCCGAGATGGACCGCCGCTACAAGCTCTTCTCCAGCGAGGGCGTGCGCAACATCGCGGCCTACAACGACAAGGCCGCGCAAAAGCTCGCCCGCCCGCTGCCCTACATCGTCATCGTCATCGACGAGCTGGCCGACCTGATGATGGTCGCCGCCGGCGAGATCGAGGAGCTCATCTGCCGCATCGCGCAGCTTGCGCGGGCCGTCGGCATCCACCTGATCATCGCCACACAGCGACCGTCGACCGACATCATCACCGGTCTGATCAAGGCCAACATTCCGTCGCGCATCGCGTTCGCGGTGAGCTCGCAGGTAGACAGCCGCGTGATCCTCGACACCTCGGGCGCGGAGAAACTGCTCGGGCGCGGCGACATGTTGTACCAACCGGTCGACGCGGGCAAGCCAACGCGCATCCAGGGCGCATTCGTCAGCGACCAGGAGGTCGAGGGCGTCATCAACTTCTGGAGGTCGCAGGGCCAGGTCCGCTACATGGAGGAGATCCTCGAGGAGGGCTCCGGTTCGGAGTGGGACGGCGAGCGCCGCGAGGAACGCAAGCTCGACCCGCTGTTCGCCCGCTCGGCGCGCGCGGTCGCAGCCGAGGGCGCGGCGTCGGTGTCGCTGGTGCAGCGGAAGTTCAACGTCGGCTATTCGCGAGCCGGTCGCATCGTCGACCAGCTGGCGGAGCACCGCGTGGTCGGCGGATACCAGGGTTCGAAGTCGCGTGAGGTGCTGATGACGCTGCCCGACGTCGACGAGCTTCTGGAGCGTCTGGGCATCGAGTAGTCGCAAACTTCTGAGTGACCACGGGATGAACATCCCCAACGCGCTCACGATCAGCCGCCTGGTCGCCATCCCGATCCTGATGGCGCTGCTGCTGTGGAGCTTCCCCTATCACGACCAGCTCGCGGCGCTGCTGTTCGTCGTCTTCTCCTTCACCGACACGCTGGACGGCCAGCTGGCCCGGCGCAGAGGCACCGTGAGCGAGCTCGGCAAGTTCCTGGATCCGCTGGCGGACAAGCTGTTCGTCCTCGCGGTGCTGATCGTGCTCGTGCAGGAAGGGCTGGTCGCCGCGTGGGTCGTGGTCGTGATCTTCTCGCGCGAGCTGATCATCACCATCCTGCGTTCGGTGGGCGCGGGTCAGGGACGCGTCATCTCGGCCGCGCCGCTGGGCAAGACCAAGACCGTGACGCAGATGAGCGCGGTCACGCTCTTGATCCTGCAGCGGCCATATCCGGTCCTCTCACCGCTTGCGGATGTGGCGGTGGCCGTGGCGGTGGTCTTCACGCTGGGGAGCGGGCTCGACTATCTGTGGCGCTTTCGATACCTCATCCCGCTCGGTGATGGTGCCCGCGGTCGCACAGCGGCGGCTCAGTCGCCCGCCGCCGGCCTCGGAGAGGCGCTCAAGCGGAATGGGTCCACCGTCGCCGTCGCCGAGTCGTCGACGGCCGGTCTCCTGGGGGCGATGATCGCCGACGTCCCCGGCAGCTCCGCCTACTTCCTGGGGGGCGTGGTCGCGTACTCGAACGAGGCCAAACGCGACGAGCTCGGCGTGCCAGAGGAGCTCCTGCGTACCGTGGGAGCCGTGAGTCGTGAGGTGGCGGCCGCGATGGCGGAGGGCGCCAGAACGCGATTCCGGAGCAGCCTGGCGGCGGCGATCACGGGCATCGCGGGTCCCGACGCGGACGGCTCGAGCAAGCCGGTGGGGCTGACATACGTCGCCGTCGCCTCGCCGGCCGGGACGAAGGTACGAGAGTTCAGGTTCCAGGGCGACCGGGCGGCCAATCGCCGGGAGGCGGCGCTGGAGGCGATCGCCATGCTCAACGCCGAGGCGACGCAGGGGCAGGCCAGGGCCAAGAGCGCTTGACGGCCGAACGCTTGTTCGGTATCTTAACAACCTACATTGCGCACCAAGCCGGGCTCCACCACACTTGCCGAAACGACGACCCAGGAGGGATCTAGAACGAAATTGGAAAAAGACACAGCACTCAACTCGGCCCTGTCCCAGATCACGAAGAGTTACGGCAAAGGCGCGATCATGCGCCTTGGCGAGCACGTGGCGCTGAGGGGAGACGTGACCGTCATCTCAACCGGCGCGCTACCGCTCGACCTGGCACTGGGCGTGGGCGGGCTCCCACGCGGCCGCGTGACCGAGATCTACGGCCCGGAGTCGGCCGGCAAGACGACCCTGGCCCTGCACGTCATCGCCGAGGCTCAGAAGGCCGGGGGCGTGGCGGCGTTCGTGGACGCCGAGCACGCCCTCGATCCCCTCTACGCATCACGCATCGGCGTCAAGATCGACGACCTGCTGATCAGCCAGCCCGACACAGGCGAGCAGGCGCTGGAGATCGTCGAGGTCCTGGTGCGGTCGAACGCCGTGGACGTCATCGTCGTCGACTCGGTCGCAGCCCTGGTGCCGAAAGCGGAGATCGAGGGCGAGATGGGCGAGGCCCACGTCGGTTTGCAGGCGCGACTCATGTCGCAGGCTCTGCGCAAGCTCACCGCGGCCATCTCGAAGTCGAACTGCGCGGTCGTCTTCCTCAACCAGCTGCGGGAGAAGGTCGGGATCATGTTCGGCAACCCCGAGACGCAGCCAGGCGGCCGCGCCCTCAAGTTCTACTCGTCCGTGAGGCTGGACATCCGCAAGGTCGAGGTCATCAAGAACGGTCTCGACTCCGTGGGCGCGCGGGTCAAGGTCAAGGTGGTGAAGAACAAGGTGGCACCGCCTTTCCGGTCGGCGGAGTTCGACATCCTGTTCAACGAAGGCATCTCCCGCGAAGGCTCGCTCATCGACGCGGCGGTCGAATACTCGATCCTCGAGAAGAGCGGTACGTGGATGTCGTACGGCGACCAACGCCTGGGTCAGGGCCGCGAGAACGTCCGCAACTACCTGCGCGAGAACCCGAGCCTGGCAGCTGAGATAGAGGCCAAGGTGCGCGAGAAGGCGGCCGCGGGCACGGCGACGGTCGCCGGGCGAGTGCAGGGCGCGTCGGACAAGACCGGCGGCGCCTCGGCCAGGGCTTCGGTCGGTGCCGCGGAGGAGTTCTAGGCCGCCGGGCGCATCGGCATACGAAGCGGGGCTCCGCCATCTGGCCCGCCGTGCGCACTCGCGCGTCGAGCTCCGGCGCAAGCTGCTGCGGCGCGGCTACGACGCCGAAGACGTCGACAGTGCCATGGCGCGGCTGGCCGGCGAGGGCTACCTGGACGACGCCGGCTTTGCGGCCGGCCACGTCCGCCGGCGCTCGGCGTCGCTGGGGCCGCTCGCCCTCTCGGCCGAGCTCGCCGCCCGGGGCGTGGGTCGCGAGGTCGCCGGCGCCGCCGTGGCGGCCCTGGGCCGTGAGGCGCAGCTGACGGCTGCGACGCGACTCGTCGTCCGTCAGGCGGCCCGGAAACCACCGGCAGGCTACAAGGAGTTGCTTGAGTCGGCCGGCGCCCGCCTGCTGCGTCGCGGCTTCAGCCCGGCCGTTGCCCGGGAGGCCTGCCGCGCGGTCTGGCTTGGGATGGCAGGTACCTCGGCGCTGGGCCCTTCCGCCGGCGCGTCCTAGGCTCGGCCACCGGCTCGAGCGGCCGAATGCCGGCGTCAGGCGGCCCGCCCGGCGCCGCCGGCTTGGCCTCAGCGTCTGTACGGCGCAGAGCGTGACGATCCGCGCCCTGTCCGGCCGGCTCCGGGGCCTAAACTAGGGTCACGCGAGCCGGTTTTGGCCTCGCAAGTCATAGAGCCAACCCGAGGCTGGACCCCTCCTTTTTCAGCGGGTCCGGCCATGGTCACGCACTTTGACAACCGAAATAACGAGGTGCATGCCACATGTCTCAGATCGTCTTCGTCGTGCTTTTGGTGGTGGTGGCAGCAGTGGCCCTCGGCGCCGGCGGGCTCGTCGCCTTCATGGTGCTCAGCCGCCGGCAGAGCGACGGGACTCACGTCCTCGAGCTCAAGGCCCAGCAGACCGTCCTCGACGCCGAAACCCAGGCCAAGGAAAAGCTCCTGGAGGCCAAGGAAGAGGCGGTCAAGATCCGCACCGCCGCCGAACAGGAGGCCCGCGAATACCGGGCCCAGTCGCAACAGATCGAAAAGCGTCTTCTCCAGAAGGAGGAGAACCTCGACCGCAAGGGCGAGGACCTCAACCGCAACGAGCGCGAGCTCGCGGCGCAGAAGAAGTCGCTGGACGAGGTCAAGGCGCAGCTCGAAGAGAGCTATCGCCAGCAGGAGCGCGAGCTGCAGCGCGTCGCCAACATGACGCGCCAGGAAGCGCAGGGCATCCTGATGGCCCAGGTCGAGCAAGACCTGCGCAACGAAGTCGCCCGCAAGGTCCGCGAAGCGGAGCTCGCGGCTCGCGACGAGAGCGAGCGCCGGGCTCGCGAGATCGTGACCGAGTCGATTCAGCGCATCGCCGCCGACCAGACCGCTGAGGTCTCCGTCTCGGTGTTGCCATTGCCGACCGATGAGCTCAAGGGCCGCATCATCGGCAAAGAAGGGCGCAACATCCGCGCTCTGCAGCAGGCCACCGGGATCGACCTCATCGTCGACGACACACCCGAGGCAGTGATCATCAGTGGCTTCGACCCCGTCCGCCGCGAGGTGGCGAGGGTCGCGCTGAACAAGCTCATCGTCGACGGCCGGATCCATCCGGCCCGAATCGAAGAGATCGTCGCCAAGTCCCGCCAGGAGGTCCTGCAGAGGGTCAAAGAGGAGGGGGAGGCGGCGGTCCTGGAGCTTGCGCTGCAGGGACTGCATCCCGAGGTGGTCCGCCACCTCGGCATCCTGCGGTTCCGCACGAGCTACGGCCAGCAGGTGCTGAACCATTCCAAAGAAGTCGCCTATCTCGCCGCCATGATGGCGTCGGAGATCGGCGCCGACGTCCGCATCGCCAAGCTGTCAGGGCTGCTCCACGACATCGGCAAAGCCATCGACCACGAGGTCGAGGGCTCACATGCCGTGATCGGGGCGGACCTCCTGCAGCGACACGGCGTCCCCGCTCCGGTGGTGCATGCCGTCCGCGCGCATCACTACGACGAGGAGCCGCACACGACCGAGGCCCTGCTCCTGATCGCGGCCGACGCGATCTCGGCCGCGCGCCCAGGGGCGCGCCGCGAATCGCTAGAGGCCTACGTCAAGCGCCTGGAGAAGCTGGAGGAGATCGCCAACTCCTTCACCGGCGTCCAGCAGTCGTACGCGATCCAGGCCGGCCGCGAGGTCCGGATCCTGGTCAAACCCGAGCAGATCGACGACAGCGCCGCCCAGCTCATGGCGCGAGACATCGCCAAGAGAATCGAGTCGGAGCTGAGCTTTCCCGGTCAGATCCGCGTCACCGTGGTGCGCGAGACCAGGGCCGTGGAGTACGCCAAGTAACCCACAAGGGAGTCCGTGCTGAGCGGGCTCCCTTTTTGTTTTCCACGACAATCGATCCGTGGCGGAGGGCGATTTCAGGATTCTGTTCGTCGCCGACGTCGTCGGCCAGCCTGGCCGCGACGCGGTGAAGGCGATCCTGCCCGGGCTCAAGAAGGAAGCTCGCCCGCACCTGACCATCGTCAACGGCGAGAACTCGGCCGGGGGCTTCGGGCTGACGGCCAAGATCGCCGCCGAGCTGAAGGGCGCGGGCGCGGACGTGATCACGACGGGCAACCACGTGTTCGCCCAGAAGGAGTTCGTGGGCGAGCTGCCGAACCTCGACCGCGTGCTGCGGCCGGCGAACTACCCGCCCTCGGCGCCAGGCCAGGGCTGGTGCGTGGTCGAGGCCGCCGGTCACCAGGTGCTGGTCATGAACCTGATCGGCCGCATCTTCCTCGACTCGCTGGACGACCCCTTTCGGGCTGCCGACGCGATCCTGGCCGCCCATCCCGACGTGAAGATCGTGTTCTGCGACATGCATGCGGAGGCCACGTCCGAGAAGACGGCGATGGGTTGGTACCTGGACGGCCGGGCCAGCGCGGTGGTGGGCACGCACACGCACATCCCGACGGCGGACGCCCGCGTCCTGTCCGGCGGGACGGCCTACGTCACGGACGTGGGCATGGTCGGGCCCCGGGATGGGTGCATCGGGATGGACAAAGAGGTGGTGATACAGCGCTTCCTGACAGGGGTTCCGAACCGTTTCGTCGTGGCCTCCGGCGCCGTGACTTTCAATTCGGTTCTGGTTAACATTGATGCCTCCACCGGCCGGGCCACATCGATCCAGCGAATCGACCGTGAACATGTTTGAAGGGGTTCCAGCAATGTCAGCAGAGCGCGCTCCAGTAGAGGTGCTCAAGGTTTCGGCCACTTCGAAGCCGGTCGCGGTCGCGGGTGCGATCGCCGGTGTGATTCGCAGCAAGGGACGTGTCGAGGTCCAGGCGATCGGAGCCGGCGCGATCAACCAGGCGGTGAAGGCGATAGCCATCTCACGCGGCTACGTGGCGCCTGGTGGTCTCGACCTGGTCTGCATCCCCGCCTTCATCGACATCTCGATCGACGGCGAAGAGCGCACCGGAATTCGGCTGCTCGTGGAGAGTCGCTGACGGCAAGGACTCGGTCTTTCCACATCTGGACGATCGGCTGCCAGATGAACACCGCGGACTCGGAAAGCCTCGCGCGAAGGCTCCTGGCCGCGGGATACGTCGAGGAGTCGCTCGAGCGCGCCGACGTCGCCGTCCTGAACACGTGTGTCGTGCGGCAGGCCTCTGAAGACCGCGTCTATTCGAAGCTGCACGAGCTGCGGGCCTGGAAGACGCCGGACCGCACGATAGCGGTCACGGGCTGCATCGTGCGCAAGGAAGGTGAAGAGCTGCGCCGGCGGTTTCCGCACCTCGACGCGGTGGTGCCCATCGGCGAGTACGAGCCGTTCGTCGCCGAGCTCGAGTCACGCTACGACTACTCGCAGGGCGAGCCGATGCCGCAAGCCGGCCGAACTGGCGTCAGCCACTTCGTCCGGGTCATCCAGGGCTGCGACCACAACTGCACGTTCTGCATCGTGCCGCGCGTGCGTGGCCGCGAGAGTCATGTCCCTCTCGGGGCCGTGGTCGCGGAATGCCGCCAGGCCGTGGAACACGGCGCAAGCGAGGTCGTGTTGCTCGGCCAGAACGTCGACGACTATCACGACCCCGGCGGTGCGGGCGGACTGGCCGTGCTCGTCCGCGAGGTGGAGCGGATCCCCGGGCTGAAGCGCCTGCGCTTCCTCACCTCGCACCCCCAGGATCTCGAACCAGAGCTGCTCGAGGTGATGGCCGCCAGCGACGTGGTCTGCCGCGAGCTGCAGCTGCCGGTTCAGTCGGGCGATGACACGATCCTCAAGCGCATGGCGCGTGGCTACCAGACGCGCCACTACCGCGCGATCGTCGACCGGGCGAGGCGCCTGATGCCGGACATCGGCCTGGCCACCGACGTCATCGTCGGCTTTCCGGGCGAGACCGAGAGCGCATACCTGAACACGAGAAGGCTGGTCGAGGAGATTGAGTTCGACGTCGTGCACATCGCGATGTACTCGCCTCGGCCGGGCACGTTCGCCGCGAGGAAGATGCTGGACGACGTGCCCCAAGACGAGAAGCTGCGGCGGCTCAATGACCTTCTCGCCCTGTCGAAAGACATCGCCGCTCGCAAGACCGCCCGCTGGGTCGGCCGTGAGGTTGAAGTGCTGGTCGAGGGGCGTGACGAGCTGAACCGGCCGTACGGGCGCATCCGCCAGGGGAAGCGGACGGTGGTCGTGAGCAAGGACGTGGTGCCTGGCGACGCCGTCAACGTGCGCGTGCTTCAAGCGACGGCGGGACAGCTCATCGGGTTGCCCGCGGCGTGACGATCCCTGCCACACCGGTCATGCGCCAGTACCGGGAGGCACGAGAGAAGCACCCCGACGGGATCCTCCTCTTCAGGCTCGGCGACTTCTACGAGATCTTCTTCGATGACGCGAAGGTGGCGGCGCCGATCATGGGCGTGCAGCTGACGTCCAGGCCGCTTGGCAAGACGGGCCGCGCGCCGATGTGCGGCGTGCCGCACCACGCCTGGCAGTCTTATGTCGGCAAGCTGCTTCGCGCGGGGCACAAGGTCGTGATCTGCGACCAGCTTGAGGCGGCCGGCAAAGGCAAGAAGATCGTGCGCCGCGACGTAACGCGGGTCCTTACGCCTGGCACCGTGGTCGAAGACGCGTACCTCGAGCCCTCACGTCCGAACTACCTCGTCGCGGCCTGGACCAAAGGCGCCGAGTCCGGGATCGCCGCGTGTGACGTGTCTACGGGTCAGCTGCTGCTGTGCCAGCTGCCGAAGGAGCGACTGCAGGCCGAGCTCGAGCGCCTCGCACCGGCCGAGCTGCTGACGCCGCCCGAGGTGGAGGAGTACCGATTCGACCCGGTGCGGGGCCAGCAGCGGCTCAAGGACGTGCTCGGAATCGCTTTCCCCGCGTCAGTAGGCGCTCAGGAGTCACCGCTGGCCGTGGGCGCGGCCGGGGTCGTCCTCGACTACCTCAAGCAAAACCAGGCGCGGGTCGGTCCGGGTTCGTTCAGCGTGCGCACCTACTCCCCCGAAGCGACGATGCCGCTGGATGCCGCGACGGTCCGCAATCTCGAGCTGCCGGCGCTGACGGCGCTGGTCGACCGCACCGCAACCCCGGTGGGCGCTCGACAGCTTCGATCGTGGCTCGGGGCGCCGCTGCGCGACGCCGAATCGATCGAGCTGCGCCTGGCTGCCGTGGACGAGCTCGTGGGCTCGCCCCAGGCGCGCGACCTCCTGCACGCCGCGCTGAAGCCGGTCGGGGATCTCGAGCGGCTGGTCGCGCGGGCCGCCCAGGGCCACGCCAGCGCTCGAGAGCTCGTCTGGCTGCGCCGCTCACTGGAAGCGATCCCGGCGCTGCAGGAGGCGCTCGGCGGTTGCACAGCCCTCGTCACGAGGCAGCTCGCCGGTGACGTCAACGCCGCGCCTGACCTGGCGACGAGGCTGGCGGCCGCGCTGGTCGAGGATCCGCCACCCACGACGCGTGAGGGCGGGGCCATCCGGCACGGCTACGACGCGGCACTCGACGAGATCTCAGACGGCTCGCGCGCCGCGCGCGACTGGATCGCGAGGCTCGAGGCCGGCGAACGGAGACGCACCGGCATCAAGTCCTTGAAGGTCGGTTTCAACAAGGTCTTCGGTTACTACATCGAGGTCAGCCACGCGAACACCGTGTCCTTGCCCGGCGACTACCAGCGCAAGCAGACGCTGACCGGCGGGGAGCGCTACATCACACCTGAGCTCAAGGAGCGCGAAGGCATCGTGCTGAGCGCGCAGGAGCGAATCGCGGCGCGGGAGCTCGAGATCCTCCAGCAGCTGGCCGGCGCCGTCGCAGAGGCCGCACCTGCGCTGCGCACGACTGCGCACGCCATGGGCATGGTCGACGCGCTTCTCAGCCTTGCCGTCGCCGCGTCAGAGCACGATTGGCGGCGGCCGGCAGTCAACGCCGGCGTTCGGCTCAGCATCACGGGCGGCCGGCATCCTCTGGTCGAGCGAAGCCTGCCGAGTGGCGTTTTCGTCGCCAACGACCTGGAGCTCGATCCGGACGGTGCGCAGATCGTCATCCTCACCGGCCCGAACATGGCCGGCAAGTCGACGTACCTTCGCCAGGCCGCGATGATCGTCCTCCTCGCGCAGTGCGGCAGCTTCGTGCCCGCGGAGCGCGCGGTGATCGGTCTCGTCGACCGCGTGTTCACGCGCGTCGGCGCCCACGACGACATCAGCGCCGGCATGTCGACGTTCATGGTCGAGATGACCGAGACCGCCTACATCCTCAACCACGCCACGCGGTCGTCGCTCGTCATCCTTGACGAGGTGGGGAGGGGGACGTCGACGTACGACGGCGTCTCGATCGCGCAGGCGGTCGTCGAGCACCTGCACGACGCGCCGAAACTCGGCTGCCGGACGCTGTTTGCGACGCACTATCACGAGCTGACCGCGCTGGCGGAGCGCCTGCCCCGCGTCCGCAACGAGCGCGTCGAGGTCCTGGAAGAAGGCGAGACAGTCCGCTTCCTGCACCGCGTCGTGCCCGGAGGCGCCGACCGGTCATACGGCATCCACGTCGCGGCGGTGGCGGGCCTTCCGCCGGGCGTCATCGCGCGCGCCCGCGACGTCCTCGCCGACCTGGAACGCGCGCGACCATTGGAGCCGCCCGAGCTGCAGCTCGGGCTTCCCATCGAGATGGCGCCCGATCCGCTGCGCCGGGAGCTGGAAGACCTCGATCCTTCCGCGCTGAGCCCGCTCGAGGCGCTGCAGAAGCTGTACGAGCTCCGGGCCAAGTTGAACTAGTGGTGATCCAGCTTCTGCCTCCTGAGGTCGCGGACGCGATCGCCGCGGGCGAGGTCATCGAGCGTCCCGCGTCGGTGGTGAAAGAGCTGGTGGAGAACGCGCTCGACGCAGGAGCCCGGCGCGTGAGCATCGACGTCCGCGGCGCGGGCAAGACGTCGATTCGCGTCAGCGACGACGGGGCCGGCATCGCCGGCGACGAGCTTGCGACGGCTTTCGTCCGCCACACGACCAGCAAGCTGGCGACGCTGACCGATCTGACGGCCATCCGCACGTTCGGCTTTCGCGGCGAGGCGCTGGCCAGCATCGCCGCCGTCGCCGACGTCGAGTGTTCGAGCGGAGGCGCTCGCGTGCGCATCCGAGCGGGCCAGATGGTCGAGCAGGGTTCGGGTCCGATACTGCCCGGCGTCGTGATCGAGGTGCGCGACCTCTTCGCGAACGTGCCGGCGCGCCTCAAGTTCCTCAAGAGCGACGCGACCGAGGTCGCGGCGATCAAAGACGTCGTCACCGCGTTTGCGCTGCTGCACCCGGAGGTCCGGTTTCATCTCACGATCGACAGCCGAGCCGCGGTGAGCAGCACCGGCGACGGTGACCGGCGGAGAGCCATAGCCGCCGTCTACGGCGCGCAGGTCGCTGAGGAGATGCTCGAGATGACCGGCGGCCCTCTTGTCGCCGGGCTCGTGAGCCAGCCCCGGCTCAGCCGGGGGAGCCGCGACGGCATGATCATCGCCGTCAACGGACGGCCGGTCAGCGCCCGATCGCTGGTCTACGCGCTAGAGGAGTGCTACCAGGGCCGGCTGGAGCGTGGCCGGCATCCGGTTGCGGTGATCGACGTCGGCATCGAGCCCGAGCTCGTCGACGTCAACGTCCACCCGGCGAAGAAGGAGGTGCGCTTCCGCGACGAGGGCGCGATCTTCGCCGCCCTGCAGCGCGCCGTCCGGGCTGCGCTGGACGGCAGCGACCCGTTCCGGTACCGACCCGCCGCGACGGTCGGGGCGGTCGTGGAGGCGATCGGAGGACCGCAGCTGCTGCTGCACGACGCGCCCGCAACCATGGCGGCGCCGGCCGAGACGAATGGGCATGCGGCGAACGGGCTGCTGCGTCCGATCGGCCAGGCGGGGCCGGGATACCTGGTCGCCGAGGGACCGCACGGCCTGGTGCTGGTCGACCAGCACGCGGCGCACGAGCGGGTCCTGTACAACCGGCTCCTCGAGAGGCTCCGCACCGGCCGCGGCACCAGCCAGCCGCTCCTCATCCCCCAGGCACTGGACGTCGAGCCGGCGCTGATCGCGGCCGCGGCGGACCACCGCGAGGAGCTGGCCCGGCTCGGTCTCGAGTACGAAGAGTTCGGTCCGCGCAGCCTCCGCATCGTCGCCGTCCCTGCCGAGCTGCCGTCGGGCCGCGCCACGACCGCCATCCAGGAGACCCTCGCCGCGCTCGCCGAGAACCGCGGCGACGGCGCGATCGAGAAGGCGGCGGCCGCGCTCGCGTGCCACTCGGCCGTGAAATTCGGCGACGTCCTCGACCTCGCCGAGCAGCGGCAGCTGCTGTCCGACCTCGAGGCGGCGACCGAATCGATCACGTGTCCACACGGCCGCCCGACGCGCCTTCTCGTCGAGTGGCAGGAGCTCACGCGACACTTTCGCCGCAACTACTGAAGAAGGCGGTCCCGGTCATCGTCGGGCCGACCGGCATCGGCAAGTCCCAGCTGGCGTTCGCGCTGGCGCAGCAGATCGAGGGCGAGATCGTCGTCGCCGATTCGCGTCAGGTGTACCGGCGGCTCGACATCGCGACCAACAAGCCGTCGCCTGAGCGTCGCCGGCAGGTCCGGTACCACATGATCGACTTCGTCGACCCGGCGACCTCGTTCAACGCCGCCGAGTACGTGTCCGGCGCTCGCGCCGCGATCGACGACATCATGTTGCGCGGCAAGACGCCGATCGTCGAAGGCGGGACGATGCTCTACGTCGACGCGCTGTGCGACGGCTTCTCGCTGACCGGAATTCCGCCCAACCGCGAGCTGCGGGCGGAGCTCGAGCGCCTCGACCTCGACGCGCTCCGCCGGCGACTGCTCACGCTCGACCCTGAGCCGGACGTCGACCTGAGGAACCGCGTGCGCATGGTCCGTGCGATCGAAGTCCTCGAGGTTGCGGGGCCGCCGCTGCGCCGCCTGCGTACGCGGACGCCGCCACCATGGCAGGCGCGCAGGATCGGACTGACGGCGTCGCTCGACGTGATCGACCGCCGGCTGGAGTTGCGCAGCCGCGAGCAGGTCGAGCGCGGCCTGGTGGCGGAGACGCGGGCCGCCCTCGACGGCGGCGTGCCCGCCGATGCTCCGGTCCTCACGGGCATCGGATACGCCGAGGCGGTGGCGCACATTCGAGGCGAGGTCTCGCTCGAGGAGCTGCCAGTGGTCATGGCGCGCTCCAACCGGCGCTACGCGCGGCGCCAGCTGCGTTGGTGGCGACGCGACGAGCGCGTCAGGTGGTTCGAGATCGGCATGGAGATGGGGCCCGATCCGATGCCGGGTATCCTCAAATACCTGGATGAGTAAGACCGTCGCGGGGGCGAAGCGACTGGGCCGGATTCCGCCTTACCTCTTCGCCGAGATCGACCGCAAGATCCAGGAGAAAAAGCGCGCGGGTATCGACGTCATCTCGCTCGGCATCGGCGACCCGGACCTGCCGACGCCCGGCCGCATCGTCAGCGTGCTGCAGGAGACGGCGGCTGACCCGTCGAATCACCGCTATCCGTCGTACTTCGGGCTGGCCGAGCTGCGCGAGTCGATCGCGCGTTGGTACCACGACCGTTCGGGGGTCGAGCTCGACCCCGCGACCGAGATCCTGCCCACGCTCGGGTCGAAGGACGGGATCAGTCATGTGCCTCTCGCGCTCGTCGATCCTGGCGACGTCGTCCTGGCGCCGGATCCCGGCTACACCGTGTACGTGACCGGGGCGATCATGGCGGGCGCGGACGCGCACGTCATGCCGCTGAAGGCGGAGAACCACTGGCTGCCCGACCTCGACGCGATTCCCGCGGGCGTCGCCGAGCGCGCCCGGCTGATGTGGCTCAACTACCCCAACAACCCCACCGCGGCCACCGCCGGCCGGGAGTTCCTCGAGCGAGCCGTCGACTTCTGTCGCCTGCACGACATCGTGCTGTGCCACGACGCGCCGTATTCCGAGATCGCCTTCGACGGCTACCGGCCGGTCACCCTCTTCGAGATTCCCGGCGCCAAGGACATCGGCCTCGAGTTCCACTCGCTGTCGAAGACCTACAACATGACGGGCTGGCGGATCGGATGGGTGTGCGGTCGCGCCGACCTGATCGGACTCATCGGCCAGCTCAAGACCAACATCGACTCGGGGATCTTCCAGGCGGTCCAGTGGGCGGCGATCGAGGCGTTGAACGGTGGGGAGGAGGAGACGCTCGCGGCGTGCGCGGTCTACGCGCGCCGTCACCGCCTGGTGGCCGACACGCTGAACAGCCTCGGCTGGGAGCTCAAGCCACCGCGCGCGACCTTTTATGTGTGGGCGCCGGTGCCGAAGGGGTTCGACTCGATAGGTTTTGCCGGCCATGTCCTGGACCAGGTCGGGGTCAACATCACGCCGGGCGTCGGTTTCGGCACGCATGGCGAGGGCTACTTCCGGCTGTCGGTCACCGCACCTGACGCGCGTCTCGAAGAGGCCATGTCGCGGATGAGGCGTCTCAAACTCTGATCACGACTCGCCCCCCGCGCGAGCGGGCCTTCCTGGTCGGCATCCTGCTCCCCGGCACGACTGCCGAGACGGTGCGGGACCAGATGTCGGAGCTGGCCGACCTGGCAACGACCGCGGGCGCGGAGGTCGTGGGCTCGGACGTGCAAAGACGCTCGGAGGTCGACTCCGCGCACTTCATCGGCATGGGCAAGGTCGAGGAGCTCCGTGAGATGAAGCGCGAGGGAGAGTTCGACCTCGTCATCTGCAACGAGGATTTGAGCCCACGCCAGCAGCGCAACCTCGAGCTCGAGCTCAAGGCTCGCGTGCTCGACCGGACCGAGATCATCCTCCAGATCTTTGCCCAGCACGCCCGCACGCACGAGGGCCGCCTGCAGGTCGAGGCGGCGCGGCTGCACCACCTGCTCCCTCGCCTCATCGGCGCCTACGCCTATGACCGCCAGGTGGGCGGCCGGCGGGGCGGCGTCGGTGCCCGCGGCGGGTTCGGCGAGCAGCAGATCGAGGTCGAGCGGCGGCGGATCCGCCGGCGCATCCGCGACCTGGAGCGGGAGATCGAGCAGGTGCGGACACAGCGCCATCAGCAGCGGACCGGCCGGCGCCGGGCCGAGCTGGAGACCGCCGCGATCGTCGGCTACACCAACGCGGGCAAGTCGACGCTCCTCAACGCCCTGACGGGGGCGGGCGTGCGCGCCGAGCAGAAGCTGTTCGCCACGCTCGACCCGACGACGCGCAAGCTCGAGCTTCCGGCGGGACGCGGCCTCCTCTTGACCGACACGGTCGGCTTCATCCAGAAGCTTCCCACCGACCTGGTCGCCGCCTTTCGGGCGACGCTCGAGGAGGTGACCGAGGCCGACGTGGTCCTGCAGGTGCTCGACCTCAGCTCGCCGGCGGTGGAGGAGCAGGCCGAGACCGTCGAGCAGGTGCTGGCCGATCTCGGGGCGGCCTCCACGCCGCGCGTGGTGGCGTTGAACAAGGTCGACCTGCTCGGCCCGGCGTCGCGCCGGCGTGCGGTGGCCGCGCTTTCGGAGCGCTACCCCGGCGCCGTCGCCATCTCAGCGACCCAGCGAAGCGGGCTCGACGAGCTCCTCTCCGCCCTCGACCTGGCGAGCCGCGCCGACGCCGTGCCGCTCGACATCCTGGTGCCGTACGGCCGAGAGGGCGTGCTCGCCGAGCTGCGCAAGATCGGCGGCGTCGAACGAACCGAATACGTCGACGGTGGCACGCGCGCGTGGGGCTGGGCTCCGCGCCACGCCGCCCGGCGGTTCGAGACCTATCGAGTGGGCGCCCTGCGCGCGCCCGGCGCGGCTAACGGAAAAGCCTGATCACTCCTCGGACGATGCCGACCAGGCTCACGTTCGTGGCCACGATCGGCTCGTAAGCCGGGTTCTCGGCGATGAGCTTGACGTGGCCGTTCTGGCGCTCGAAGCGCTTCACAGTCGCGTCACCGTCGACCAGCGCGACGACGATGGAGCCGTTGGTGGCCTCGTGCTGCGGCCGCACCAGGACCAGGTCGCCGTCGAGGATGCCGGCGTTCACCATGCTGTCGCCGCGGACGCGGAGGAGGAAGTAGCCCTCCTTGGCGAGCTCGGGCGAGAGCAGCACGTGGTCTTCGATGTTCTGCTCGGCCAGGATCGGCGTTCCGGCGGCGACGTTGCCCACGATCGGCACGGCGACGACGCCTCGGCGCTTCTGGTCCATGTGGGCGTCCTCGACCAGCTGGACGGTCCGGGACTTGCTCGGGTCGCGCTTGATGAGGCCGCGCCGCTCCAGCTGGTTGAGGTGGTTGTGGACGGTGGAGCTCGAGCTCAGACCGACCGCCTCGCCGATCTCACGCACGCTCGGCGGGTAGTTGCGGGTCTGGCCGACCCTGCGGATGAACTCGAGGATCTTGGTCTGCCGGTCCGTGAGTTGCTCCGTCAATTTCGTTCTTGCTCTCCAGTTTTTGAGTTCAGGTCGTGGGGAAGGACGCTGCGGCGAATGCTAGCAAAATCACGCGGCAAGTGCAAACCTTTGTTCGACTCTTGACAGCCGAACACGCGTTCGCTAATCTGGCGAACGTATGTACGCCGCCGGCTACGGGATCAAACCTTGGCGGGCTACCCGTACCGGCGGTGCCCTCCGGCTGAGGCGCTGGCTGCTGGCCGGCGGCGCCGTCGTTGGTGCGGCGATCGTGCTGGCTGCGGCCGCTCACGGCGACACCAGGGCGGCGACGACCGTCGTCGTCGAGCCGGGGGACACGCTGTGGTCGATCGCGGCGGCGCATTATCCGAGCGATGACGTTCGGATCCGCGTCCAGGACATCGAGCAGGCCAACGGGCTGCGAGGCCCGCAGATCGAGGCGGGGCAGACGCTCAAGCTCCCGGGATAGGCTCGCGTGGCGCTGACCCTGGTGACCCGCCAGGGCTGCCACCTGTGCGAGCAGGCCCTGGCGCTGCTACGGGACCTCGGCCACGAGCCCGAGCTGGTCGACGTCGAAGACGACGATGCCCTGCACGATCTCTACGACTGGCGTGTGCCCGTGGTGCTGCTCGACGGTCGCGTCATCGCCGAGGGCAAAGTCGAGCGGACCGCTCTGGTCAGGGCCCTGGACCGCGGGGGAGGCGGGCAGGCGCCGTCCTAAGGTTCGGCTAGATGGTTACGATAATGACGGTTCTCCAGCGCATCAAGTCGAGGCCTGCCGACTGCCCCTGACGTCCGGCAGGACCTCAGGCCGAGCGCTGCAGCGCCGGCTCCGAGTCCAGGCCGCGGAGAAACACCTCGAGCGGCAGCGCCGCCGATTCGAAGTCCGACCGCAGCAGCTCCAGGTCCGCGCCGGCCTGGCGGAGGCCCGCGATCGCCAGCTCGACCGTCCGCACCGACTCGGTCACATACCGGGCCAGCGCCGCTCCCAGCCGGCCGCCGGCGGCCTCGTGGCTCCAGGACTCCTCGACGTCGGCCGCGAGCTCGAGCAGGCGGTCGACCAGCGATCCCACCGCGCGCCGGTCCGGCGCCTCGGACTCGAGGCGCTCCACGGTTTCGCCGAAGGTCCGCACCAAGCGGCGCAAGCGGACCTGGGTTGACAACGTACGCATGTTCGTGGGTAAAGTGTAGCCGAACGGGTGTTCGGACGGCAAGGGGCGAACATACCGGCTTGTTAAGGCCATGCGGCAGCTCTTCCTCACGGCCGGACTCCTCCTCCCCCTCGGCCTGGACACGTTCGCCCTGGCCGCCGCCCTCGGTCTTGCCGGACTGCAGCCCAAAGACCGGCTCCGGGTGGCGCTCGTCTTCACGCTCTTCGAGGCCGGCATGCCGATCGGCGGCGTGCTCGCCGGCCGCGTGGCCGGCAACCTCATCGGCGGCTGGGCCGAGTACGCAGCGATCGTGCTCCTTCTGCTGGCCGGATTCCTGCTCCTCCGCCCTGGCCGGGATGAAGATGCCGAAGAACGCCGGCTGCGGCTGCTCGCCCGCGCCCGGGGCCCGGCCATCCTCACCCTCGGTCTGAGTGTCAGCGTCGACGAGCTGACGGTCGGGCTGAGCGCCGGTCTGCTCGGCCTTGCCCTGGCCGTGACCGTGATCTGGATCACGATCCAGGCGTTCCTCGCGGCTCAGCTGGGGCTGGCCCTCGGGGCGCGCATCGGGGAGCGCCTGCGCGAGCGCGCAGAGCAGGTCGCCGGATTCGCGCTCGTGGCCCTCGCCGTCCTCCTGCTGGCGTTGAAGCTTTTGAAGCTCTAGGGCGCGAAGATCCGGCAGAGCGACTCGGCCAGCGACTCGGCGTCGAAGCCGGGGTGGGTCAGGAAGTAGCCCACGGCGTCGCTCACCGCCCCGACCACCGCCCGGCCGAACACCACCGGGTCCTTGTCGGCGTAGAAGGCGTCGTGCGACATCGCGTGCCTGACCTCTTCGGCCACGGCGTCGGCGAACGACGCCTGCAGGTCATGGCGCAGCGCCTCCACGCCGGCGCTGAGCCCTACGGACTCGACGACCAGCAGCCGCGCGACGTCCGAGCGCTCGAAGCACGAGCTCACAAAGCGGGTGATCCCGAGGCGCAACCGCTCGTGGTGGTCACGGCCTGTCGCCGCGGTCGTCAGGACGTCCTGGATCAGCGCTCCGCCCTCGGACGCCAGGATCTCGCGGAAGCAGTGCTCCTTGGACTCGAAGAATTCGTAGAAGGCCGACTTGGAGACGCGGGCGCGCGTCACCACGTCGTCGACCGATGTGACCGTATAGCCCTGCGTGGCGAAAAGGTTCAGCGCGGCCTCGGCGATCCGCCTCCGGCGGCGCTCGACCCTCGCGTCACGCCGCAGCTGGGCCGACGCCACCGACATGCGCTTTACGCCGCCGCCAGGGCGCGCGAGATGACCAGGCGCTGGATCTCGCTCGTCCCTTCGAACAACGTGTAGATCTTGGCGTCGCGGTGCCACTTCTCGACCGGGAAGTCGCGGATGTAGCCGTAGCCGCCGCAGATCTGGATGGCCTGCTCCGTCACCTTCACCGCCACCTCGCCGGCCTTCAGCTTGGCCATCGACCCTTCGGCGTGCTTGAACTCGCCGCCGCTGCGACCTTCCCAGAGCGCCCGCCAGATGAGCGCTCGCGTGGCTTCGATCTCCGTCGCCATGTCGGCGAGCATGAACGCGATCGCCTCGTTCTCGATCAGGGCGCGGCCGAACTGCTTGCGCTCTTTGGCGTACTGCAGCGCGAACTCGAAGGCCGCGCGCGCGATGCCCAGCGCCTGGGCGCCGACGATCGGCCGCGAAAGCTCGAACGTCTTCAGAGCCGTGGACGACCTCGTCGACTTGCCTTCGCGCGCCCTCGCCAGCTTGGCCTCGAGCTTTTCCATGCCGCCGAGCACGTTCTCGGCGGGGATGGTCACGTCCTCGAACAGCACCTCGGCGGTGTGGGACGCGCGGATGCCCATCTTCTTCTCCTTCTTGCCCATGCGCAGGCCCTTGGTCCCCGGTGGGACGACGAAGGAGGCCTGGCCGCGCGTGCCGAGCCCAGGCTCGACGACGGCGACGACGACGTGCACGTCGGCGATGCCGCCGTTGGTGATGAAGACCTTCTGGCCGTTGATCACCCAGTCGCCGTTCTTGCGGATGGCGTTCGTCTTCATCGAGGACACGTCCGAACCCGCGTCCGGCTCGGTCACGCAGAACGCACCGAGCGCCGGCTTGTCCGGTGTGCCGTAGCAGGCCGGAATCCACGTCGAGATCTGGTCGGGGGTGCCCTGGGAGAAGATCGCCGCCACGGGCAGGCCGGTGCCCTGGATGGCCAGCGCGATGCCGGCGCAGCCCCAGGTCAGCTCTTCGGAGACGAGGGCGGGCATGATCCCGGTCCCGTCACCGTACGTCTGCTGCAGGAACTCGGTCCCGTACAGGCCGACCTCGGCCGCCTTCTTGACGACGGGCCAGGGAAACTCCTCGGACTCGTCGTACTGGTGCGCCACCGGCCGGATCTCTTTCTCCGCGAACTGGTGCACCCAGTCGCGAATCTCTTTCTGCTCGTCGGTCAGCTCGAACGAAACCATCCCTCTTCAGCTCCCTTTGTGCGCCCTGCGCGCGGCCGGGCGGCTCTTGGACCTATAACGCCGCGGTACTCGTACGTACCGTTTTCAAAACAAGACGCTACGCCGCGGCGCGTCATCGTGTCAATCCGCTTAACCGACCTTTTGGCTGGGCTGCCGGAAAGCCTGGGCGCCGATGCGGTAGGCGGTGAAAAGTAGGAAACCGCCCCAGACGCGGGCGAGGATCGGCCCTGGGACCTCGACCGCCACCAGGGCGCCCAGCACCGCTCCCACCACCCCCCCACCGCCCATCCAGAAGGCAGCCTCGGGTTGGACGTTGCGATGCCAGAAGTGGGTCACCGAGCTCACGAGCGAGGTGGGCACGATGGCCACCAGCGAAGTCCCCTGGGCCACCGGCTGCGGGAGCCCGATCCCGATCGTCATCGTCGGCACGAAGAGCGCCCCTCCGCCGATGCCGATGGTCCCGGAAAGGAAGCCGGCGGCGAACCCGCCGAGGACCAGGATCACGTCTCGCCAGCTCATGGAATCAGCAGCTCCTTGATGCCGATCACACCAAGGACCACCATGACGATGAGCTTGAGCTGGCGCTCCGGGATCTGCTTGAGCAGGCGAGCGCCAAGGTAGGCGCCGACGACGCTGCCGGCGATGAGGAGGGCCCCCACCCGGAAATCGATCTGCGGCGTGCGCGTCCGGAAGTAGTAGATGGGCAGCGCGGCGACCGCGATGGGCAGGATGGCGACGATCGAGTTGGCGTTGGCATGGCGCTGGGGGACCTTCGCCCACAGGACCTGGAGCGGGATGAGCACGAAGCCGCCGCCGACCCCGAGCAGGCCACCGAGCAGGCCGCCCAGAAAGCCGATCGCCGCGAAGACGCCGCGGCGCCCTATTCGATCGTCCGGATCTGCTGTTCGGGCACCACCACCGAGTGATGCCGGAACTCGACGTTCGGCTCCCGGTTCAGGCCCGGCTGCTTGACCTTCTTCGGTTTTTTCTTCTCGCGACCCTGTTTGTCGCGGCCCTTACCCATGGCGCCCAGTTTCCACGACCAGGGCCAGTTCGCGCAAGAAGGATTCCACGTCGGTGACCAGACCGATCGACTGCCAGCTCCCGCGGTCGGCAAGCTTGGTCACCACCGCGGGGTTGATGTCGACGCACACCGTCCGCACCCCGGCGGGGAGCATGTTCCCCGTGGCGATGGAGTGCAGCATGGTCGAGAGCATCAGGGCGATGCGCACGTCCTTGAGCGCGGCGCGCATGCGGCGCTGGGCGTCGATCATGTCGGTGATGACGTCGGGGAGCGGCCCGTCGTCGCGCACGGACCCGGCGAGCACGATCTCCACGCCGTGCTCGATGGCCGACTTCATGACGCCGGACTTGAGCTGACCGCTCTCCACCATCTGGCGCAGGCCGCCCGCCGCGCGCACGCGGTTGATCGCGCGCATGTGGTGCTCGTGCCCGTGCTCGGTGGCGACGCCGCTCTCGATGTTCACGCCTAGCGCCGTACCGAAGAGCGCGGCCTCGACGTCGTGGACGGCGAGCGCGTTGCCGGCGAAAAGCACCTGCACGAATCCCAGCTCGATGAGTCTCGACAGGTACACGCCGGCGCCGGTGTGCACCACCGCCGGGCCGGCGACCACCAGGATCCGCCCGCCCGACGCCTTCGCCTGCCGCATCTCCTCGGCGATGCCCGCGATGAGGACCTTCTTCGGCTTCTCGGCCGAGACCTCGCTGCCCATGAACGTGAAGATCTCGGTCTGGCGCGAGCGCTCCAGCGGGGTCACGCGGACGCCCTGGTGACCGACGACGACCTCCAGGCCCGGCTTTGCGTCCTGGAAGACGATGCACCAGGCACGCCCTTTCTTGCGGTCGACCGCGATCGCCGCGTCCATCTCGATCTTTTCCACCGGCGCCCACCGCCCGTCCAGCAGCACCTCGGTCGGCAGGTTGCTCGTCGAGTAAAAGCCCTCGGGGAAGACGCCGTCCCGCGTCACCTTCTCGAGCCGCACCGGCTGCTCGTGCTCCGCGGTCGCGCCAAGGGCCCGCGCCCGCTGCACGATGCGGTCCAGGAGCTGCGCCGAGTCGGCGTACACCTCCATGCGGCACACCGACGTGTCGGTCTTGTGCTGGCCGACCTTGAGCTCCTCGATCGTGAAGTTGCCGCCCAGGTCCATGACCATGTCCATGACCTGGGGCAGCATCATCGAGTCGATGATGTGGCCCTGCAGGACCAGCCGCGCCGTGTGCCGGCCTTCGCTCACGCGCGCACGCCCGCGGCCACGTTGATCTGCGCTTTCAGAGCCGCCGCCTCGCGCGCGGGGCTTTTCGCGTAGAGCACGCTGCGGCTCGCCGACAGCAGGCACGACGCCGGGTCGCCGTTCCAAGCGGCGCGAACCGCGGCGTCGACGTCGCCGCCCTGGGCGCCGACGCCTGGCAGAAGGAACGGCAGCCTGGTGATGCGGCGCACCTCCGCGACCTCGGCCGGCGCGGTCGCGCCCACGACCAGCGCCACGTTGCCGTGCTCGTTCAAGCGCTCGGCGAGACGCGCGACGTGGACGTACACCGGCCGGCCGTCCGCCTCGAGGTGCTGCAGGTCACGCGCGCCGGGATTCGACGTGCGGCAGAGCACGTACACGCCCCGGTCCTCGTAACGGGTGAACTCGCGCAGCGAGTCCGCGCCCAGGTACGGGTTGACGGTGGCGGCGTCCATGCCCAGCGTCCGGAACACCGCGTTGGCGTAAGCCCGCATCGTGTTGTCCATGTCGCCGCGCTTGGCGTCCAGCAGGAAGGGTGTGTTCGGCGCCGCGTCGCGCAGCTCGAGCAGCGCCGACCAGCCATCAGGCCCGTACTGCTCCCAGAAGGCGCTGTTGGGCTTGTAGCAGCACGCGTGCTCCTCGGTCTGCCGGACGACCTCGGCGCAGTGGCGCAGCGCGCCGGCGGCGCCGCCCTCGATGCGATCCGGGTCCGGGTCGAGGCCGACGCACAGGAGCGTGTTGCGTTGCTTAGAAAGCGTGCGGAGACGGTCGAAGAAGCCCATTCCGGCCAATCGTAGCGGCGGAATCTAAACCGGAACCCTGCGCAGGGAGGCCGCCACCTGCTCCCGATAACCGGCGGAGTTGTAGGCGCAGAACGGAATCATGCGACCGTCGGGCACGATGAATTCGACGCAGCATTTCATGACGTTCTTGACGTTGAACGTCCACGGGTCCATGAAGTCGCGGGTGTTGATCATGAAGACGTGGCGCGCGAGGTCGGTCGAGCCGTGGCTGGACAGGGGCAGGCCTAGCCGGCAGGCCGTGCAGCGCGCGGCCGAGGCTCCGAGCGTCCGGTGGACGTCGGCGGCCGCCCCGTCGGAGCCCACCGGGGCCGAGGAGCTCCACAAGCGCTCCAGCGTGGCGAGGAATTCGGAGTCGAAAGTGGCCAGCGTCCGGTTCTTCAAGTAGTCGAGGTGGCCCTGCACGTCGACGAGGCGGGTGATCGGAGTCACCGAATCCTCGCTCAGCAGCGCGTAGGTGACGAAGTTGCACGTCGGCATGCAGCAGGGCACCGGCACGAAGTCGTCGAGCCGGAACAGGCCGCGCGTCTGCGCCTCCACCGCCCGCAGGACGTCGGGGATGGTCATCCTGCTCATCGGATCCATCGAAAGGTGGCGCTGGGCGCGAAACGCCGGCTGGAAGTTGACGCCGAACACCGCCGGGTGGTGCAGGCCGAACTCGACGATGGCGCCGACCTCGTGGTCGTTGACGCCGCGCTCGACGGCCGCGACGAGCACCGCCCGCACGTCCGCCTCAGCCAGGCGGTCGAGCGTCTTCAGCTTCGTCTCGACGAGGTCCTCCCGGCCGCGCAGCGCGCCGTTGGTCGCGGGGTCGAAGCCGTCGAACTGCAGGTAGACCGTCGGCTTCAGGCCGGCGATGCGGGCGAGCAGCCGGTCGTCGTGCGCGAGCTTGATGCCGTTGGTGTTGATCATCACGTGCCTGATGCCGCGGTCCTGGGCCATGGCGACGAAGTCGGGCAGCAGCGGGTGCAGCGTCGGCTCACCGCCGGACAGCTGCACGACCTCCGGCGATCCCTCTGCCTCGACGAACGTGTCGAGCATGAACGCGACCTGCCCGCGGTCGAGCTCGTAGCCGTCGCGCGCGAGGTGGGTGCCGGAGTTGGCGAAGCACAGCGGGCAGTCGAGGTTGCAGGCGGAGTTGATCTCGATGAGGGCGAGGCAGGCGTGCTGGCGGTGCTCCGGGCACAGGCCGCAGTCGTGTGGGCATCCCTCCCGGACCTCGGTCTGGAACTTCAGCGGCATCGTCCCCGGCTTGTTGTACGGGGCGATGTCCGCGTACAGCCTGGCGTCGCCGAACACCAGTGCCTCGAACCAGCCGTGGCTCGGGCAGCGCTTGCGCATGATCACGCGGTTCTCGCGGAACAGGACCTGGGCGTCGATCACGCGCCTGCACTCGGGGCAGAGACTGCGCGTCAGCTCCCAGAAGATCTCGGGCCGGTCGACGCGGTCGACCGTCACGGCAGGTGTGCCGCCCCGCCGAAGCAGATCACCGCGAGCAGGCAACCTCCCAGCAGCACGAGTCCAAATGCGACGCCGTACGCGGCGAGCATGCCGATCGCCACCCGCGGCCGGATGATGGCGAACAGGATGAGCGCCCCGATGTTGAGGACCCACGGGGCCAGGCTGGCGACCGCGTTGGGGTTGCCGGTGGGCGGAGTGGTCGAGACGATGACGATGAAGAGGATGACGTCGACCGCGACCACGCCGGCAAATCCGAGCCAGAAGTCGCGCCAGTAGCCGGGCGGCCGCGGCTTGCGGGGTGCTGCCGGGGCTGGAGCCGCGTGTTCGGGCGTCTCGCCGCGCGCCAGCCACCTGGTGCCGTCCCACCAGTGGCTGTTGTCGGCGGTCCACCACTGGATGCCGTCCCAGTGATGCTGCTTGGGGTCGAAGGCGTCGCTGTTCGGACCAGGGCCCTCGTAGCGCTCGGGCGTCTCAGACAACGGTCGCGATGCGGGCGCGGCGCTGCGCGATCACGTAGTACGCGCCGACGAGAGCAAGCAGGCCGATGCAGAAGATCTGCTGCCCCGTGAGGCCGAGCACGAGGACAGGGTTGTTGCGGACGAACTCGATGAAGAAGCGAACCACGGCGTAGCCTGCGACGCCGAACTTCAGCAGCCGGCCGTCCTGGAAATGCGGGTTGTCGCGCAGGAGCAGCAGGACGCCGAACCACAGAAGGTTGAAGCCCGCGTCGTAGAGCGGCGCGGGATGGACGAGGTAGTCCGCGCCCGCGACCGGGTGCACGCCCCAGGGAAGCGTGGTCGGCTTGCCGATCCCGTCTTCCCCGGACAGGAAGTCGCCGATCCGGCCGACCGCCATGCCCAGCGCCATGGCCGGCGCGAAGGCGTCGCAGGCGCAGCCGTCCTTGCCGATGACGCGGCTGGCGATGTAGCCGCCGATGTAGGCGCCCGCGATCGCCCCGAGGATCGATCCCGGGCCGACCGTCGGGTCGAAGAGCTTGTAGAAGTCGAGCACGACGGGCGCCGTCGACGGGCCGTTGAAGAAAAGGATCGAGAGCCGCGCGCCGACCATGGCGCCCACAAAGCCGGCCAGTCCGATCGGCACGACCTCGCTCGCCGGCCAGCGGCGGCGCCGCGCCTCCAGCGCGACCCAGGCGAACATCACCAGGATGCCGAGGACGAGGAAGAAGTTGTGGGAGTAGACCTTGACCCCGAAGACCTCGAAGAGGACCGGCATCATCGCGGCATTCTCACTCATCTCGGCGGGTTTGTCACAGCGCGGGGAGCCGGGGTCCGAACAGCGAAAATTGAGGTGTGAGGATCGCGCTCGCCCAGGTCAATCCGACGGTCGGCGACCTGGCCGGCAACGGGCGGCTGGTCGTGGAAGGCATCGAGAGCGCGCGCGACGCCGGCGCCGACATCGTCTGCTTCCCCGAGCTCGTCATCACCGGCTACCCGCCGGAAGACCTGGTCCTGAAGCCGTCGTTCGTCCGCGACAACCTGGCGCAGCTGCAGGAGGTCGCGAAAGCGACGCGGGACATCTGCGCGGTCGTCGGCTTCGTCGACGACGAGGGCGAGATCTACAACGCGGCGGCGTTCATCCACGACGGCGAGATCAAGGCCGTGTACCACAAGGTCTTCCTGCCGAACTACGGCGTCTTCGACGAGAAGCGGTACTTCGTGCCCGGTCACCGATCGCCGATCATCGAGCTCGACGGCGTGCGCATCGGCCTGACCGTCTGCGAGGACTGCTGGTTCCCCGCCGGCCCGATGGCCTGGGAGGCGTATCACGGCGCCCGCGTCCTGCTCAACATCAACGGCTCGCCCTACCACTACGGCAAGCGAGAGCCGCGGGAGGCGATGATCGCGGGTCGAGCCGCCGACTACGGCGCGTTCGTCGCGTGGGTCAACACCGTCGGCGGACAGGACGAGCTCGTATTCGACGGCAACAGCGTCGTCTTCGACCCGCACGGCGAGCTCGTCGCCCGCGCACTCTCGCTGGTGCCCGACCTGCTCGTCGTCGACATCGACCCAGCCGGGCCCGTGCACCACGACGGCGAGACGCTCCGGCGCGAAGCCGACGGCGCCGAGCGCCTGGAGCTCGAGGTCAGCGAGGTGCCGGTGACCATGGCGGCGCGGCCAAGACCTCCCCTGCCCTCCCGCGACGTCGAGCCGCTCGACGGCGCGGCCGAGATCTACACCGCGGTCGTCCTGGCCACCCACGACTACATGCACAAACAGGGCTTTCAGAAAGCGATCGTCGGCATGTCCGGGGGCGTCGACTCGGCGCTCACCGCGGCCATCGCGTGCGACGCGCTCGGACCGGAGAACGTGATCGGCGTGCGCATGACCTCCCGCCACACCTCGCAGGAGAGCATCGACGACGCGGGCCTGGTGGCCGAGAACCTCGGCATGCAGCTCCTGGACTTCTCGATTGAGCCGCCGCACGAAGGTTTCGAGGAGATCCTTGCCCCGGTGTTCAAGGGCACCAGGCCTGGCGTGGCGGAAGAGAACGTGCAGCCGCGCATCCGATCGACCATCCTCCACGCCCTGTCGAACAAGTTCGGCTACATAGTCCTGAGCACCGGCAACAAGTCGGAGCTGGCGACCGGCTACGGGACGCTCTACGGCGACATCGCGGGCGGGTACGCGCTGCTCAAGGACATCACGAAGTCCACGGTCTACGAGCTGTGCCGCTACCGGAACTCGCTGGGACCCGCGATCCCCGAGCGTGTCATGACCAAGGCGCCCTCCGCCGAGCTGAAGCCGGGCCAGAAGGACACCGACAGCCTGCCGCCCTACGACGAGCTCGACCCGATCATCAAGGGCTACATAGAGGACGACCTCAGCCCAGAGGAGCTGGTCGCCGCGGGACACCGTCCGGAGACCGTCGCCCGCGTCATCCAGCTCGTCGACGGCAGCGAGTACAAACGCCGCCAGGCCCCGCCCGGGGTCAAGATCACGCCTCGCGCCTTTGGCCGCGACCGGCGCATGCCGATCGTCAACCGGTACATTCCGAATGGTGCTCGACCGGCGAAACGGGCGCCGCGCTAGGCATAATTTTCTTCGATCGCAGGTATAGATGGGAGCTATGGCGGGGTCTTTTGACGTTCTCGTGATCGGCGGCGGCCCGGGAGGGTACGTGGCCGCCTTGCGCGCGGCGCAGCTGGGCGCCAAGACGGCCATCGTCGAGAAAGACCGCATGGGCGGCACCTGCCTGGTCCGGGGCTGCATCCCGACCAAGGCCCTCCTGCAGTCCTCCGAGCTGTACACGCAGGCGAGGGACGGCGCGGCGTTCGGCGTGCTCGCGGACAACGTCGGCTTCGACTGGCCGGCGGCCCAGAAGCGGAAGGCCGGCGTCGTCGACCAGCTCGTCAAGGGCGTCGAGGGGCTGTTGAAGGCGGGCGGCGTGACGACCTACGCCGGCGCCGGTCGGCTCGCCGGCAAGGGCGTCGTCGAGGTCGGCGGTGAGCGGGTGCAGGCCAAGGACATCGTCATCGCGACCGGCTCGGCCGTCGCCCGCATCCCACTCCCCGGCGCCGAGCTGACCATCGATTCGGACCGGATCCTCGAGCTGAAAGAGGTCCCCAAGCGCCTCGCCGTCATCGGCGGCGGCGTGGTCGGGATGGAGTTCGCCGCCATGTTCGCAGCGCTCGGCAGCAAGGTCACCGTGCTCGAGATGCTGCCCCAGGTCCTCGCCATGGTCGACGCCGACCTGGTGGCCGTCTACACCAAGCACTTCAACAAGCTCGGCGGCGAGATCCACACGGGCGCCAAGGTCGAGCGGATCGTGAAGAAAAACGGTGCGCTCCAGGTCCAGTTCTCGGCCGGCGGCGAGGGCGGTGCGGTCGACGCGGACCAGGTGCTGCTGTCGGTCGGTCGGGTGCCCTACACCCATGGCCTGGAGGCCGAGAAGGCGGGCGTCAAGCTCGACCGGTACCGGATCGTCGTCGACGAGCACCTCCACACCGACGCCGAGGGCGTCTGGGCGATCGGCGACGTGCTCCAGCGCATCATGCTCGCCCACGTCGCCTCGTACGAGGGCGTCTGCGTGGTCGAGAACATCGCCGGCAGCTCGAGCCGCAAGCCCGACTACCACGCCGCGCCGAACTGCATCTACACCGATCCTGAGATCGCCCAGGTCGGGCTCACGGAGAAGGACGCCAGAGAGAAAGGCATCGCCGTGAAGGTCGGCAAGTTTCCATTCGCGGCCGCCGGTCGCGCGCTGACCCTGGGCCAGACCGAGGGCTTCGTCAAGGTCCTCGCCGACCCGGAGTCCGGCAAGCTCCTGGGCGCACACATCGTCGGCCCGCGCGCGACCGACCTGATCGCCGAGGCGACGCTGGCCGTCCAGAACGGCCTCACCCTGGAGCAGATCGACCTCACGATCCACGCCCACCCCACGCTGCCGGAATCGTTCATGGAGGCCGCGCTCGCGGCGCAGGGCCGCGCGATCCACATCACCAACCGGCGCGCCGCACCGCCGGCGGCACCACCCGCAACGATGCAAAATCGAGAGAGGGAAATGGCATCAACGGTCAAACCCGCGTCCACCACCCCACCACCGGCGCCTGCCCAGGTCAACCCGAAGATGCTGGAGCTGAAGAAGGACAACCGCGACTTCCTGCTCGGCATACACCGCGAGATGCAGCTCATCCGTCGTTTCGAGGAGCGCGCCCAGGAGCAGTACACCAAGGCGAAGATCGGCGGCTACTGCCACCTCAACATCGGTGAGGAGGCGACGGTCGTCGGCGGCATTCTCGCTCTCAAGTCCAACGACTGGGTCTTCACGAGCTACCGCGAGCACGGTCACGCGATCGCCCGCGGAGTCGACCCCAAGACGGTGATGGCCGAGCTGTTCGGCAAGGAGACGGGCACGTCACACGGCCGCGGCGGTTCGATGCACCTGGTCGACTACAGCCGGCGCTTCATGGGCGGCTACGGCATCGTCGGCGGCCACCTGCCGCTCGCGGTCGGCGGCGCGTGGGCGGTCAAGTATCAGAAACATGACGATGTCGTGTTCTGCATGTTCGGCGACGGCGCCACCAACATCGGCGCCTTCCACGAGTCGCTGAACATGGCCAAGGTCTTCGACCTGCCTGTGGTGTGGTTCTGCGTCAACAACCGATACGGCATGGGCACGCCGGTGGAGAAAGCCTCGGCGGTCGCCGACATCTACAAGAAGGCGTGCGCGTACGACATGGAGTCGATCCAGGTCGACGGCATGAACGTGCTCGAGGTGCTGCAGCGCACGAGCGAGATCGTCGAGAAGACGCGCAAGGACTCCGTGCCGCGCTTCGTCGAATCCCTCTGCTACCGCTTCCGTGGCCACTCGGTCGTCGACCCGGACAAGTACCGCTCCGAGGAGGACAAGATCAAGTGGCGCAAGGGCGACCCCATCGTCGCCTTCGAGCACGAGCTCGAGAAGAGCGGCCTGGCCGACGAGGAGTACTTCAAGAACGTGCGGGTCGAGGTCGACAACCAGGTGAAGGACATCGTCCAGTACGCCGACGAGAGCCCCGACCCGAACGTCGAGGACCTCTACAAGTACACGTACGCCGAGCAGTGGGACAACCGCCCGGAGCTCCGCGCGGAGAGGGTGTGATGGCGACGCAGGCTCCGGCCAGAGCCGAGGAGAAGCTCTACCGCGTCGCGCTGCGCGAAGCCCTGACCGAGGAGATGGAGCGCGACGAGACCATCTACCTGATCGGCGAGGACATCGGCAAATTCGGCGGCGCATACCGCGTCACGGAAGGCCTGCTCGACAAGTTCGGACCGCAGCGCGTGGTCGACGCGCCGATCGCGGAGGAGGTCATCGTCGGCACCGCCATCGGCTCGGCGATGCTCGGGTTGCGACCCGTGGTGGAGTTGATGACCATCAACTTCTCGCTGGTGGCGTACGACCAGATCGTGAACAACGCGGCAAAGATCCGCTACATGTTCGGCGGCGAGGTCAAGGTGCCGATGGTGATCCGCATGCCGGGCGGCGCAGGCCATCAGCTGTCGGCGCAGCACTCCCACTCGTTCGAGGTCCTGTACGGCCTCATCCCCGGGCTGCTCGTGGTCGCGCCGACCACGCCCGAGGACGCAAAGGGCATGCTCAAATCGGCGATCCGCTCCGACAACCCGGTCATGTTCCTGGAGTCGATGAGCCTCTACAACGTCAAGGGCGAGGTCCCGAAGGACGACTACACGACGCCGCTGGGCAAGGCCGCGCTTCGACGCAGCGGGTCCGACGTCACCATCGTCGGAGTTTCACGCATGGCCGTCCTCGCCAACGAGGCGGCCAAGCAGCTCGAAGAGGAGGACATCGACGCCGAGGTCATCGACCTGCGCTCCATCCGTCCCATCGACTGGGCGCCCATCGTCGAGTCGGTGCGCAAGACGAGCCGGTGCGTCGTGGTCGAGGAAGGCTGGTCGACGTACGGCGTGACGGCCGAGATCGCGGCCGGCGTCCAGGAGCGGTGCTTCGACTACCTCGACGCCCCGGTCCGGCGACTGGGCGGGGCGCAGGTGCCGATGCCGTACGCCCAGAACCTGGAGAAGGCGTCGATCCCGACCAGCGAGGACATCAAGCGGCTCGTGCGCGCGACCCTCGGTAGGAAGGTCGATGCCTGACATAAACATGCCGAAGCTCTCCGACACGATGGAGGAGGGCCAGATCGTCGAGTGGAAGAAGAAGAGCGGCGACCAGGTGAAGTCCGGCGACGTGCTGGCCGAGGTCGAATCCGACAAGGCGACCTTCGACCTCGAGGCGGACGCCGACGGGACGCTGCAGATCCTGGTCGAGCAGGGCGTGCCCGCGAAGGTGGGCGCGCCGATCGCGCGCATCGGCGAAGGCGGGGCGCAGCCGGGGGCACCGGCGCCGGCGCCCAAGGCAAAGCCCAAGGGTGGCGATGCCAGTCCGGAGCCGCCGGCACCCGCCGCCGAGGAGCGCGCGCCGGTCGAGAAGTCGGCCCCGCCGATGGACGCCCCTCCTCCCCCACCGGCACCGTCCCGTGAACGGGCGGGCGAAGACGGCCACGTCAAGGCGTCGCCGCTGGCCAGGCGACTCGCCGAGCAGATGGGCGTCGACCTCGAGTCGATCCAGGGCACGGGACCGGAGGGTCGCATCGTCAAGGAGGACGTGCTCGCCGCCGGCAGCTCGCGGCCCAAGACCGAACGCCGGCGTCCCCAGCCGGTCGCGGAGCGGCCCTCGGGTCCTGACGTCGAGACGGTCGAGCCGAATCGCATGCAGGCCACCATCGCGCGCCGCATGCTCGATTCGAAGACGACCGTCCCCGAGTTCCAGGTCACCGTCGAGGCGCGCGTCGACCTGGCGGTCAGCCTCCGCCAGCAGCTGAAGGACTCGGTGCCCGGCGCGGAGAAGGTGACCATGACCGACTTCCTGGTCCGCGCCTGTGCGCTCGCCCTGCGCAAGTTCCCCGAGGTCAACTCGTCGTGGGCCGAAGGCAAGTTCCAGCGCAAGCGGGCGATCAACATCGGGCTCGCGGTCGCGCCCAGCCAGGGCATGGGCCTGCTCGTGCCCGTGGTCCACGACGCGGACCTGAAGGACCTCGTTCAGATCTCGATCGAGTCACGCCAGGTCATCGAGCGCGCGCGGTCGGGACGGCCGGGCGAAGGCGACCTCAGCGGCGCCACGTTCTCGATCTCCAACCTCGGCATGTTCGGAGTCGACGAGTTCACGGCGATCATCAATCCGCCCGAGGCGGCGATCCTGGCGGTGGGCGCGATCAAAGACGTCCCGGTCGTCGAGGATGGGCGGATCGTGCCCGGCAAGGTCATGCGCATGACGCTGTCCGTCGACCACCGCGTCTTCTACGGCGCGACGGCGGCGCAGTTCATGGCCGAGGTCAAGCGCCTGATCGAGAACCCGGTCACGTTGCTCGTGCCGGCTGCGTGACGCCGGCCGAGGTCGCAACCCTCCTCGAAATTTCCGGACGTGCGTTCGCCGATCTCTTGAAGTCGCTGCCCGAAGAGGTGGCGACCTGGAAGCCCGAGCCTGCCGAGTGGTGCGTCAACGAGTGCGTCGGTCACATCATCGAGGCGGAGAAGCGCGGGTTCGCCGGGCGAATCCGGAGCATCCTCCGCGAGGACGAGCCGACCTTCGAGAGGTGGGACCAGCCGGCCGTCGCCGCTGCGCGGCGCGACTGCGCCAAGCCGCCGAGCGCTCTGCTCGACGAGTTCGAGCCCTTGCGGCACGAAAGCCTGGAGCTCATCCGTTCGCTCGGCGACGCGCAGCTGGACCGCGGTGGCATCCACCCGGCCGTCGGGCTTCTCACGGTGCGCGACTTGCTCCATGAGTGGGTACACCACGACGGCAACCATCTGCGACAGGCCTACGCCAATGTCCAGGCCTACGTGTGGCCGGACATGGGCAACGCCCAGAGGTTCAGCAAACCGTAGCGCGGCCTAGAACGCAGCGACCACTGATGACCCCTGCGCAAGCTTGTAGAAGAGCGTGAGGCTGTGCCCATCCGCGCTGAGGAAGTAGGTGCCGTCGAGCGATTGATCGCAGGGCCCACCGTTCTGCTGGAAAGTCCAACAGTAGTGATCCGCGACGAGACGCCCGTCGGGCAACCACGCGTCCGGCAGGAAGTCAACCGGACCGAACACACCGACTGTCGTCGAAGTCAGCTCGGCCGCGACGATCTCGTAGTTGACCAACGACGGATCGGCCGACCCGTTCCGGGCGGCCGCGAAGTGCTTCTGGTCAGAGGTCAACGTCAACTTCGAATAGATGCCATCTGCGCCAGATGTTCCTCTCGCCAGCTGAATCGAGTGGGTTGCTCCCGACGGCGAGCGCACCTCGACCCCTCCTGTGGTGGTACGGCAGAGCAGCGTCCCATCGTCGAGCACCGCCTCCGCGACACACGTCGGGCTGACGACCGTGACCTGGCCGGTCGACAGGTTGATCTTCGCCAGCGGAAAGTGATACTCGAGGAATGGACCGACTCCTCCAAGTCCGGTTCCCTGCTTCACCAGGTAGGCGCCGCTCGTGTTCCAGGTGAAGGCCTGGTAGAAGTCGTAGCCGTCGGGCGAAGGCACCGTCGCGATCACCGAGTCGCTGGTCCGTGTGCCGAGGTGGATCTGCGAAGTCAAGTCCGAAAAGCTGGTCAGCGTGTAGATCCACTGTGTCAGGCTGGGATTGACCGCAACGGTCCCGGCCCCACTCCACTGCGGCTGCCCGGCCAGCAGTCCTAGCCTGGTTACGGCGCCTGTCCGGGAAACCGCGAGCAGGCTGACTCCGTTCGACACGATCGCCTCGCCTCCCACGATTCCATCGAACTGCCCGGTCACTGCGGCGATGTCCGTAGCGTTCTCCAGAGCGAGCCTTACCTGGTTGTGCGTGTAGTCGGTGACGACCAACCTCGCGCCTGGCGAGCTTGCATTCGGATTCGAGCTGGACGAGGATGTCGGGCTCGCAGCCGTTGTTGCGGTCGGTACCGGAGGCGAGGCTGGTGACGACGATGCGCTCGCCGTCGGGTGCGACGTGCTGGTCGCGGGAGACGAAACCGTGGCGGTCGGGACCGGCTGCCCACAGGCGACGAGCAGTACGCAGAACCCCGCTGCCGCCACGCGTATCGCCACTTGCACGCTCCGTCCAGCTCCCACAACGGATGGGCCGGTGGAAGCGTTATGCGCTTCCGCCGCGCTCAGGCCACGGCGGCGGGCACGGCCGGCTCCGCCTTCTGCTCATGGTCGCGCGCGGCGGGCAGCAGGAGGTGGAGGCGCAGGTTGCCTGTGTCGTCGAAGTCTGCCCACAGGCGGCCCTTCATCGCCGTCGCGAGCTCGCGCGAGATGGCCAGGCCGAGCCCCACCCCGCCCGCGGCCGACGTCCGCGCGGGGTCGGCGCGGTAGAACCGGTCGAACATGCGGTCAGGGTCGGGCCGGTGCCTGCCGGTCGCGTTGGCCACGATCGTCTCCACCGAACCGCCGCTGAGCCTGGCCATGACGGCGACGGTCGAACCGTCGGCGGCGTATTTCGCGGCGTTGTCGAACAGGTTGTCGAGCACCTGGTGCAGGCGCTCCGGGTCCGCAGCGACAGGCGGCACGTCGTCCGCGATGCTCACCTTCAGCTCGAGGTGACGCGCGTCGGCGCGAGGCCGGACCATCTCCATCTCCTGCTGCAGCTGCCCGTGCAGGTCGACAGAGGTGATGTGCATCGAGATCGATCCCGCCTCCACGCGTGCGAGGTCGAGCAGCTCCTGCGCCATCCGCAGGACGCGCTCCGACTCCTCGTGGACGATGGTCGCGGCGCGCGTCCGCTCCGCGTCGGTGCGCAGGCTGCCGTCGACGAGCGCCTGGCTGAAGCCGATCAGAGAGGTGAGCGGAGTCTTCAGCTCGTGGGAGACGTTGGCGAGGAAGTCGCGCTGCACCTTGCGCGCCCGCTCGACGGCCTCGGCCATGCGGTTGAACGCCGAGCCGAGCATGCCGAACTCATCCGGGCTTTTGATGTCCACGCGCCGAGAGTAGTTGCCGGTGGCGATGTCCTCGGCGGCGGCGCCGAGCTGGGTCAGCGGTCCGGTGATGGAGCGGCTGACGAACAGCGCGAGCAGCATGGCGACCACCAGCGCGGCCGCGCCCGCTTCGAGGAGTCGTGCCGCGAGGTCGCTGGCCGCCGCGGTCGCGACGGCCGATTGCGGTTGGGCGAGCACGACCCAGACGGTGCCGATCGGATCCGCCCGCTTGGCTGCGGATATGTTGATGGCGGCCCCGAGGTACGGATCTCCCGCAAGCGACGCTCTGGCCTCGTACACATTGGCAACCCGCGACGACTTGACGATCGGGATCTGCTGACCGAACACCGAGGCGCCGTTGACGTTGCTGTCGTAGACCACCTGGCGCTCGGAATTCAGCAGCAGCAGGCGATACCCGCCCAACCGAGGTGCAACCAGGTTGTTCACCCGATCGACGAAATCGGCGTCGGTGGCCAACCTGCATCCGGCCGTATAGACGTGCGCGAGGCATTCCTGGTTGCGCACCGCGGCACCGGCGACCAGGACCTGCCGGTCGAGCTGGTCCTGGGTGCTCTGGAGCTCCAGGTCTCGGATGAACACCCAGGTCAAGAGCCCGGCGAGGAGCAGGCTGATGGCGACGATGCCCGCCGCGGCGGCGAGGAGGCGAAGCCGCAGGTTCAGCTTCCCACCAGCTCCAGCCGGTATCCGACACCCCAGACGGTCTGGATGCTCGGATCGGTGATGTGCGCGGCGGCGAGCTTCTCGCGCAGCTGCTGGACGTGCACGTCGACCGTGCGCGTGTAGCCCGGAAAGTCGTAGCCCCAGACGAGGTCGAGCAGCTCGCTGCGCTGGAAGACGCGCCCGGGGTGCCGGGCCAGGAGCGCCAGCAGGTCGAACTCCTTCGGTCGCAGCTGCACCTTGTCGCTCCCGTGCCGCACCTCGTGGCGGTCGATGTCCACCTCGAGCTTGCCGGCGCGCACGAGCTTGGGCAGGTCCGGCTCGGTTCGAGCCCGGCGCAGCAGCGCCTTCGCCCTGGCCACGAGCTCCTGCGGATGGAACGGCTTGGTCAGGTAGTCGTCGGCGCCGACCTCCAGGCCGACGACCTTGTCGGTGACCTCGTCCCGCGCGGTGAGCATGATGATCGGCACCTGGCTCTGCTTGCGGATCTCTTTGCAGATGGTCAGTCCGTCCGTGCCGGGCAGCATGATGTCGAGGATCACCAGGTCGGGCTTGAGCTGGCTGAACCTGGTCACGGCCTGGGCCCCATCCCCCACGCCCTCGACCTCGTATCCCTCGCGCGTCAGGTAGAGCCGCGCCAGCTCGACGATGTGCTTCTCATCGTCGACGACCAGGATCTTCGAGCTCATGGCTCCGACCATCGATGCAAATTCATCACCAGCACGTCAAAACCGCGTCTTACAAACGTGAGCGAAATGTAAACGGCGGGCCCGTAAACTCAGCCGGGATACCACAAACCTCGTGACTTACCGGCTCGCCGGATACAGATTCCTGATCCTTGTCCTGCTCAGCGGTTTCGCAGTTCTGGCCGTCGCGCTTCTCGTGGTCGCCCTGGATAGCGCAGATCGCGGGCTCCAGGTGTTTTCGCTGGCGTGGGTCGCCGGCGTGGTCTGGACCGCATATTGGGGCCTGACCAGATACGCCTGCGAGATCGGGATCTCGGGGAGCTCGAACCTGCGGTGGTGCTCCGTGACCCGGTGCCACGAGCTTCCAACATCAGCCATCCGCGGCGTCTCAACGCCGTGGCGCTTGGTCGGAGCCGGTCTTCGGCGGATCGATGTCGACGGCGGATCCTCGCCGATCCTGATCGCCTCCCCAGGGCTGGTCGAAGTCATTGCCATGATCGAGCGGTCTCGGCCGGACCTGGTCCTCCGCGCCTCGTCGTATGACCGCCTGGCTGCGCGATTCGGCAGGCGGACCTTGCAGTGGCGTCGTCTCTAACGCGCCAGGTTCTTCTTGCTCGTGCCCTCCGAGCGCAGCACCAGTCGCAGCGGGTTGCCGGCAAGTCCAAAGCGCTCTCGGATCTTCTTCTCCAGGTAACGCCGGTACGAGAAGTGCAGGAGGCCGGTGTCGTTGACGAATAGAACAACAGTGGGCGTCTCGGCGGCGGCCTGGGTGGCGTAGCTCAGCTTCAGCCGCTTCCCCTTGAAGGTTGGCGGAGGGTGCTGCTGGAACGCGTCGCGCAGCACCCGGTTGAGCTCGTTGGGCGGCATTTTGATACGGCGCTGGCCGACGACCTCCAGCGCCGCGGGCAGCACCCCGCCGATACCCTCGCGCGTCTTGGCCGACACCGTGACCACCGGCGCGAAGGCCGCGAACTTGAACTCCGGCGCCAGGGCCTTGCGCCAGTACGCCGGCTTGCGCATCGCCGGCTCGACGAGGTCAATCTTGTTGACCACGATGACCAGGCCCTTGCCCGCGTCGAGCGCGTAACCCGCGACGTGCTGGTCCTGGGCCAGCACCCCGGCGGAGGCGTCGACGACCAGGAGGACGACGTCGGCGCGCTCCATGGCGTGGATGCCGCGGAGCAGGCTGTAGCGCTCGAGGCGGTCACGGCTCGAGGATTTGCGGCGGATGCCCGCGGTGTCGATGAGGACCACCGGGACACCGTCGAAGGTGAGCTCGGTGTCGACTGGATCCCGCGTCGTGCCGGGCGTGGGGCTGACCAGGGCGCGCTCGTCGCCCAGCAGGGTGTTGAGAAGCGACGACTTGCCGACATTGGGTCGGCCCATGATGGCGAGCCGGTCGGCCTGCTCGTCGCTCGGTGTCGTCTCCTCCGGCGGCGGCAGCGCGCCGGCCACGCGGTCAAGCAGCTCCCCCACTCCAAGCCCGTGCTGGGCGGAGATAAGCGAGGGCTCGTCGAAGCCGAGCTCCAGCACCTCGTGGGCGAAGTGCTGCTCGCGGGGCGAGTCGGCCTTGTTCGCGGCGACGACGACGTTGCGCCTGGAGCGCCGGAGCATCTGCGCGATGTCGCGGTCGATCGGCGTGAGCCCCTGCCGGACGTCGAGCAGCAGCAGGATCACGTCCGCCTGGTCGATCGCGATCCGCGTCTGCGCCTCGATGGCCGCCCGCGAGGAGTCTTTGGCGGAGTCGAGGTCCAGACCCGCCGTGTCGACGACGGTGAACTCCCGCCCGCGCCACTCGCCGACGCCGTAGAGGCGGTCGCGCGTGAGGCCTGCCTGCGCGTCGACGATCGCCTTGCGCTGTCCGATCAGGCGGTTGAAGAGTGTCGACTTGCCGACGTTCGGCCGGCCGACGATGGCGACAATGGGCCGCGCCACGCCCAAAGGATTGCAGACGCGATGAGGCTGAAGGCGGCGCCGAAGCTGAACGCAGCCGCTGGACTGGCGGAGTAGAGCACACCGGCGATGACGCTCGAGCCCAGGTCGCCGGCGCCGTTGATGCCGTTCAGCACGCCGTAGGCAGTGCCCAGCTTCGGCTCGTCGACGAGGGAGCCGGATAGAGATTGCTCCACCGAGCTGACGACCGGTGACTCGGCGCCCACCAGCAGCGCGAGAACGCCGACGGCGACCCAGCCGTGACCGACGATCGCGACGGCGCACGCGACGCCGAACGTGGCATACGCCGCCGCCAGCACCGGCGCCTTGCCGACACGGTCCGCCAGCCAGCCGGCCGGAAACGACACCGCCGTGCCGACGGCGTTGTGCGCGAGATAGAAGCCGACCGCCGCGGCTGTGGCGGCCGCCACGCCCACCTCGGGTCGCAGAACCTGCGCCACGCGCAAGGTGAAGAACGCAGTCGTGAAGTTGCTGAAGCCGAAGACCCCGATCGGCAGCATCAGGCGCCAGAAGCGTCGGGGCAGGGTGAAGTCGGGCGGCCGCGAATGCGCAGCGCCCTGCCGAGGGTCGCGTGTCACAAGCGCAAACAGGGCAAACGCGAGCACGCCGGGGATGATCGCGACGGCGAAAACGGTGCGGAAGCCGTGGTGGGTCGACAGCAGGAGGAAGGCCACGGCCGGCCCGATGAGCGCACCCGCGGTGTCCATCGCCTCGTGCAGGCCGAAGGCCTTGCCCAGGTCCCGCTTCTCGACCGATCCGGCGAGCATCGCCGAGCGGACGGGCTGGCGGAGCCCGCGGCCCATCCAGGCCAGCGCGCGAGACAACAGGACCTGCGGCCACGTCGTCGCCGCGACCAGCAGCGAGAAACCGAAACCCGTCGCGCCGTAGCCACCGGCGGCGAGCGCCTTGCGCCAGGCGACGCGGTCGCTGTACCAGCCGCTCCAGACCTTGACCACCGCCGACGACCCGTCGGCCACGCCTTCCACGAGGCCGACGGCGACCACGGGTGCACCGAGGCCGGCGGTGATGAACAGCGGCAGGACCGCGAGGATCATCTCGTAGTTCGCGTCCGCGGCCAGGTCGGCGAGACCGATGCCGATGACGTTGCGGTTGAGCCACGACCGTATGAGGGGTCCCCGCGAAATCAAGGCTCAGCCTCTGATTTCGTGGGGATTTTCAAACGATGTCGAGGGGTTCGGAGTGAAATGGTCCCCCGTCGTTGTCGGCGATGAAGGCGTTCGCGTCGACCGCCTTGCCGGCGTGCACGCTGACGATCAGGTAGACGTAGCCCGCCCACGCGCGCTCCGTGTCGAAGCGCGACGCCTGCGCCGGATGGTCCGGGTGGCTGTGGTAGTAGCCGATGATGTCCAGCCCGGCCGCGTCCGCCTCGCGCTGAATTCGCACGTGGTCACGCGGATCGATCTCGTAGCGGTCTCGCGCGCGCTCGACGATGATGTTCCGCGCCCGCTTCACCTCCGTGACCATGTGGTCGCCGGGCGGGCCGACCATGATCCCGCAGATCTCGTGGGGATAGCCCTCGGCGCCGTGCGCCTGGATCGATTCGAACGCGCCGCGCTCGATCTTCACTTCTGCCGGCCGTAGAGTCCCGTCGATAGATACCGGTCGCCCGAGTCCGGAAAAACCGTGACGACCACGCCCTCGCGAATCGTCTCCGCGAGCTTCCGGACGGCCCACAGCGCCGCGCCGCTCGAATGCCCGACGAGCAGACCCTCGGCGCGCGCGACCTCGCGCGCCAGGTCGTACGCGGGCTCGGTGGGGCAGCCCCACACCTCGTCGGCGAGCGACGCGTCCCACACGCGCGGCACGATCGCCGTGGGCAGGTGCTTCAGGCCTTCCAGCCCGTGAAAGGCGTCTGCCGGCTGCACCGCGATGGTCTGGATCGACTGGTCGTGCTCCTTCAGGCGGCGGGCGGTGCCGACGAAGGTTCCGGTCGTCCCCAGGCCCGCGACGAAGTGCGTCACCCGTCCGTCCGTCTGCTCGAGGATCTCGACCGCGGTGCCCTCGTAGTGCGCCCGCGGATTGGCTGGGTTCGAGTACTGGTCGGGAAAGAAATAGCGCTCGGGGTCCTCGGCGACGAGCTCGCGCACCTTGAGGATCGCCCCGTCGGAGCCTTCACCCGCCTCGCTGTACACGATCTCCGCACCGTAGGCCGTCACCAGCGCCTTCCGCTCGGCGCTCACGTTGCCCGGCATGACGAGCTTCACGCGGTATCCCTTGGCCGCGCCGACGAGCGCGTAGGCGATGCCGGTGTTGCCCGAGGTCGAGTCGACGATCGTCTTCTCGCGCGTGAGCGCGCCGCGCCTCTCGCCGTCCTCGATCATCGAAAGCGCGGCCCGGTCTTTGACCGAGCCCCCCGGGTTGAACCACTCGGCCTTGGCGTACACCTCCAGGCCGGGGAACTCGCGCTCGAACAGGCGGACACGAACGAGCGGTGTGTGGCCGATCAGGCGCGTGATGCCGGGCGTGACCGTAGATCGCATCGCCAACAAAGAATAGGAACGGTCAGGCGGCGAAGTGGTACGCGAGGATGCCGCCCAGCACGAAAAGCCCGGCCACGGAGTAGCCGATCAGCGACCGCCGGTAGACCGACCCACCCTCGGGCGCGAGGCTGTTGAGGATCGCCTTCCCGAGCAGGAGGCCGGCCCCGAGGAGCGTCACCGCCGGCGACCGGGTGAGGATGCCGATGAGCACGATCGCCCCCGCGACGGCGATCTCCAGCAGCTGCAGCAGCGTGTACGCGGCCAAGCGCTACGAGAGCGCCTGGGCGAAGTCGGCGACGATGTCGCCGGCGTCCTCGATGCCGACCGAGACGCGTACGGTGCCCGGTCCGACGCCGAGCTCAGCGCGTTCCTCCGGGCTCATCGAGCGGTGCGAGGTGATCTCCGGGTAGCTGACCGTGGTCTCCACGCCGCCGAGGCTGGCCGCGAACCTCACGAACTGGAAGCGCTGGATCATCCGCTGCACCGCGGCGCGGCCGCCGTCGAGGTCGAAGGCCATCATGCCCCCCGAGCCGTTGGGCAGGGCGCGGTTCGCTCCGGCCAGGAGAGGATGGTGGACGCGCGCGACGCCTCGGGTCTTCGTCAGGCTGTGCGCGAGCGCCAGCGAGTTCTCGCTGTGCCGGCGCATCCGCACGTCGAGCGTGCGGATCCCGCGCAGCGCGAGCCAGGCGTCGAATGGGCCGAGCGTTCCGCCGGTGCGGGCGACGCGCGCCCGCGCCGCGCCCATCGTCCGGGCATCGCCGGCGATCACGCCCGCGAGCAGGTCGGAATGACCGCCGAGGTACTTGGTCGCGCTGTGCATGACGACGCTGGCGCCGAGCTCGAGCGGCCGGCAGAGCAGCGGGCTGGCAAAGGTGTTGTCGACCAGAAAGGGCACGCCGCGCTCCCGGGCCATCTTCCCGATCGCCTCGAGGTCCGGGACCCGGCACAACGGGTTCGTGATGGTCTCCGCGATCACGAGGCCGGCGCCCGGGATGGTCCTTCGGACCGCGTCGAGGTCCATGAGGTCGACGAAGTGGACCTCGTAGCCCGCCGGCTCCAGGTCCTGGCGGAGGAGCGCGGCCGTGCCGCCGTACAGCTCGCGCGTGGCGACGATGGTCGCCGGCCGCGGCGCAAGCGCGAGGATCGCGGCGTGGAGAGCCGCCATCCCCGAAGCCGTGGCGACGCCCGCCTCGGCGCCCTCCAGGTCGGCGACGGCGCGCTCCAGCATCTCGCGGTTGGCGTTGGTGTTGCGGCCGTAGTAGGAGCCGGGTTTCTCGCCACGCGCCACCGCGTCGTAGTCATCGAGGTCGGTGAAGACGTGGACCGACGCCGGGCTCAGGTCCGGCGCCAGCGGGCTGCGGGCGGTCAGATCGTGCCCAGCGTGCACGGCGCGCGACGAAGCTTTCACCGCAGCTTGCTGCGGCCGGCATATACGGCGGCCTCGCCGAGCTCCTGCTCGATCGCCAGCAGACGGTTGTACTTGGCCACGCGGTCGGAGCGGGCGGGTGCGCCGGTCTTGATCATGCCGGCGCCGGTGGCCACCGCCAGGTCCGCGATGGTCGTGTCCTCCGTCTCGCCGGAGCGGTGGGAGATGACCGCGCTGTACCCCGCCTTGCGCGCGAGCGCGATCGCCTCCAGCGTCTCGGTGAGCGTGCCGATCTGGTTGACCTTGATCAGGATCGAGTTGGCGACCCCGCGCGTGATCCCTTCCTGCAGACGCCGGACGTTGGTGACGAAGAGATCGTCGCCGACGAGCTGCACCTTGCCGCCGACGGAGTCGGTCAGCTGCTTCCAGCCGTCCCAGTCGTCTTCAGCCATCCCGTCCTCGATGGACACGATCGGATAGCGCGCGCTCCAGTCCCGGTAGAGCTCGATCATGCCGTTTGCGTCGAGCGTTCGACCCTCGCCCTTGAGGTTGTACTTGCCGTCCTTGTAGAACTCGCTGGAGGCGGGGTCGAGTGCGATGGCGACGTCCTTGCCGGGCTGGTAGCCCGCCTTCGCGATCGCGTCGACGATCAACTTCAGCGCGTCCTCGTTGGACCGCAGGTCCGGGGCGAAACCGCCCTCGTCCCCCACTCCGGTCGCGAGACCCTGCGCCTTGAGCACCGCCTTCAGCGCGTGGTACACCTCGGCCACGGCCCTGATGCCTTCGCTGAACCGCGTCGCGCCGACCGGGCACACCATGAACTCCTGCAGGTCGACCGACGTGTCCGCGTGCGCGCCGCCGTTGAGGATGTTGGCCATCGGCAGCGGGAGCAGCGTCGCGCCGTCACCGCCGAGGTGGCGATAGAGCGGCACGCCGCGCACCTGCGCCGCCGCATGCGCCACGGCCAGTGAGACGCCGAGGATCGCGTTCGCACCCAGCCGCGACTTGTTGGGCGTGCCGTCGAGCTCGATCAACGCGCGATCAAGGGCGCCCTGATCGTCGATGTCGAAGTCGCGCAGCCGGCGCGCGATCTCGCCTTCGACGTTGGCCACCGCCCTGGTCACACCCTTGCCGCCGTAGCGCTTCGGGTCACCGTCGCGCAGCTCGACCGCCTCGTGCACGCCCGTCGATGCGCCGGAGGGAACGATGGCGCGGCCGCTGCCTCCATCGGTGTACGCCGTCACCGCCACGGTGGGATTGCCACGCGAGTCCAGGACCTCGAGGGCGGACAGGCCCTTGAGCTTGGTCACTTGCCGAAGTGTATCGGGCCTAGCCGAAGGGACCGAGCGGGCGCCTGGGCCGGACGCTGAAGCCGTAATCGAGCAGCGTCGCCGCCTCCTCGGTCGACCGACCGGTGTCGTTGAGCACGACCGCGATGAGGTGACGCCCATCGCGGGTGGCGGTCGCGAGCATGCACCCGCCCGCGTTGTCCGTGAGGCCCGTCTTCAGCCCGGTCGCGCCGGGGTAGCTCCACAGCAGCCGGTTGAGGTTGTACGGGTAGAACGCCTTGTGAGTGGCCGTCGCGGGGATCGAGATCTGCTTGGTGCCCGCGATCGCGGCCAGATCCGGGTAATAGGTGTCGAGGTACGCCGCCGTGTGGGCGAGGTCGTGAGCAGACATGCCGTGACCCGGCGCGTCGAGCCCGCTCGGAGTGACGAAATGGCTCGCCGTGAGGCCGATGCTCTTGGCCTTCTGGTTCATCTGGCGGATGAAGCGGTCACGGGGCACGATGCCGGTCGCGAGCGCCTCCGCGGCGTCGTTGCCGGAGTCGAGGAAGAGCCCGTACAGAAGCTCGCGCAGAGTGAGCTTTTCGCCCGCGGTCAGGCCCATGAGGCTCGGCACGACCTGCGTCGCCTCGAGCGTGACCTCGATGACGTGGTCGAGCGAGCCCGCGTCGTCGACCGCGACCATCGCGGTGATGAGCTTGGTCAGGCTCGCAGGCGCGCGCGACGATTCGGAGTCGCGCTGCCACAGCACCTGACGCGCGTCGAGGTCGACCAGATATGCCGCTTGCGCATGTATGGGCAGGGAAGATTGGCCGTGGACCGCGAGCCAGTAGTTCGAGAAATCGAAGTGGTCGAACGGCTTGGCGACCGGGGCCTTGGCGCTCTGCAGGTTGAAGTCGAATGGCGTGGAGCGGCTGTGCGCGACGTACACCGTGGTCGCGATGGCGGCGAGGATGACGCCCAGCGACAGGAAAAAGGTGAGACGTTCGCGCCGGCGACGTCGCTTGGCGCGCGTCCGCGAGGTCCGTGTTTCTGAGACGTAGGCTGGGACGGTCGGGATCCTCCGGGTTGGTTGCTAGGCGACGATTCTAAGCTAGGGCGCCTTGATCGGCGCCGTGGCGGGCGCGGGCGGCATCGCCGGCACCGGTTTGGTCGCCGGCTCCTGCAGACGCTGCGCGAGCTGGTCGCTGGCGGCCTCCATCGTCTGCAGCGCGGTGGCGTTGTCGCTCGCGTTCATGAAGACGGGCTGTCCGTAGTCGTAGATGCGGTACGCCTTCCACGTCGCGGACACGAGCTGCTTGTCATAGAAGGTGTAGGTCCCGATCACGCCTTCGCGCGTCTCCTCCGACCACATCTGGTCGAAGACGAAGTTGCCGTGTGCGTACGTGATGAGCTTGCCGTGATAGACCTCCACACCCTGGTACCAGTGCGGGTGGTTGCCGATGACGATGTCCGCGCCCCAGTCGATCGCCTCGTGCCCGATGAGCACCGGGTCGTCGGGTGTGGGCACGTGGGGATCGGCCATCGGCTGCCGCTCGTACTCCTTGCCCCAGTGGAACTGCACGACCACGATGTCGGCGAGCTGACGCGCCCGGGCGATGCCCTCCTTGACCGCCTCCTGATCGATCGCCCGGCCGACGCCGTTGAAGCCGATGAAACCGAACTTGATGCCGCGGACGTCCACCACCGCGACTGGACCCTCGCCGGAGATCTGCATCCCGTTCTTCTCCAGCAGCTGCTCGGTCAGCGTGATGCCCTGCGCCCCGTAGTTCGACGTGTGGTTGTTGGCGAGGTTCACGACGTCCGCGCCCATGAGCTTCAGACCGTCGACGAAGCGCGCATCGCCGCAGAACGTGAACCCGGAGTTGGGGTCGACAGGGCAGCCGGCGAACAATGGTGTCTCGAGGTTGATGAAGGTCACATCGGCGTTCCTGGTGTAGTCGGCCGTCGGCCGGAAGGGCCAGAGGAAGTCATGGCGCACGGTCGCGAAGTAGTTCACGCCCCGTGCCGGGATGACGTCGCCCGTCACGAGCAGCGTCCGGATGTGGCCGGCGTCGTTCGGGACCCTGTAGGTCGGATGAAAGAGGCCCTGGAGGCTGAGCACGGGGAGGCGCCCGGTGCGGTCGACGAACGACGGCTGGTCGTTCAGGTCCGGCGCGGCGGCGAGGACCCTGGCACCGGTAGCCACGCTGACGGACGCCACCGGGGTGGATGCGCTGTTGCATGCAGCAGCGAACAACAGGACCAGGACGGCCCTCCTCGCCACTTGGTGGGGAGGTGGCGCGAAGCGCCGGAGGGGCTTCATCTGACCGGCAATTTTGCCAGCAGGTCCTCGATCGCGATCAGCCGGGCGACATAGGAACGGACCGGCTCGCCGAGCTCGCCGGCGGCCCGAAAGACGCGCTCGTTGCCCTCGGCGCGTCGCGCCTCGAGCATCCTCGAGAGGTTTCGGCTCAGAGAGCCTTCATGGAGCGCGACCTCGACGATGCTGCCGAGCCAGGACGCGTAGAGCGCGATCTCCTGCTCACGGGAATCCATGCCGTCCACGGGCGACGGAGAGTGGATGTGCTCGTTCCACAGCCGCCGCAGGCGGAGGACCTCGTCGGTGGCGCCCTTCAAGCGCCGGCTTTCAGCTGGGCGATGACCGCGTCCGCGACCTGGCTGGTGCCCACGGCCGTGGGGTCGTCGCGCTTCTCCTTCAAGTCGTAGGTCACGTTCTCGCCCAGCGCGATCACGTTGGCGATCGCCTTCTCCATCGCGTCGGCGGCCGCGCCCTCGTCGAGATGGCGCAGCATCATCACGCCCGACAGCATCACGGCCATGGGATTGACCTTGTTCTGACCGGCGTACTTGGGCGCGCTTCCGTGCGTGGCCTCGAAGACCGCGCCGTTGCTGCCGATGTTGGCGCCCGGCGCGAGCCCAAGGCCGCCGATCATTCCCGCCCCAAGGTCGGAGATGATGTCGCCGTAGAGGTTTGGGCAGCAGAGGATGTCGTACTCCTTGGGCCGGAGCACGAGCTGCATGCACATGTTGTCGACGATGCGGTCTTCGAACTCGATGTCCTTGTTGCGCTCGGCCACTCGCCGCGCGACCGCGAGGAAGAGTCCGTCGGTGTGCTTCATGATGTTCGCCTTGTGCACGGCGGTAACCTTCCGCCGGTTGTTGCGCCGCGCGTAGTCGAAGGCGAACTCCACGATCCGCTCGGTGCCGCTGATCGATATCGGTTTGATCGACAGCCCACTGTCGGGGCGGATCTTCTTCTTGGCGAGGCCGGAGATCTCCTCGATGAGGTGGGCCGCGTCGGGCGTGCCCTGCTCGAACTCGATGCCGGCGTAGATGTCCTCGGTGTTCTCGCGCACGATGATGAAGTCGAGGTCGTCGCGGAGGTTGCGCGCCCCCTTGTAGGCCTTGACGGGCCGCACCAACGCGTAGAGGTCGAGAGCCTGCCGCAGCGCGACGTTGACGCTGCGAAACCCGCTGCCGATCGGGGTCGTGATCGGTCCTTTCAAGGCGACCTTGTTCTTGCGCACCGAGTCGAGCACGTGGTCGGGAAGCGGCGTGCCGTGCTTGGCGATGGCCGCCTCGCCCGCCTGCTGGACGTCCCACTCGAACTCCACGCCCGTGGCCTCGAGCACGCGGACTGAGGCGTCGCAGATCTCTGGCCCGACCCCGTCTCCCGGGATCAGCGTTACGGCGTGCTTAGCCAATCCGTTGCACTAGCCGTGAAGCGACCGCTACCGGTTCTTGAAGTAGTCGGCGTTGATCTGGATGAAGTTGCGCCACTGCTCCGGAACCTCATCCTCGGGGAAGATCGCGTCCACCGGGCACGGGTCGACGCAGGCGCCGCAGTCGATGCACTCGTCAGGGTCGATGAAATACATGTTCGCCGCGTCGTCCGTGTGAATACAGTCGACGGGACAGACCTCGACGCACGAGGCGTCTTTGACGTCTATGCAGGGCTGGACGATGACGTAAGCCACGTGCACAAAGGCTACCATGCACCGTTAAATGCCCGAATCTGAGCCGAAACCGAAGCTGATCGAGCTCGTGGCGCCTGGCGCGGGTCAGGGCTGGAAGGCCACCCTGCGCAGCGGCAAGCCCGCGGTCGTGCACGAGATACCCGTGCCTCCCGCAGAGGCGCAGGCCGCCGCGCCACGTCTGCAGCGCCTCTTCGAGCACCGTCACCCGTCCCTGTCGCCCGTCCTCGGGTATGGCACCGACCAGACGGGAGTGTGGGTCGCGGTCGAGCCCAACGAGGGCACGCCGCTGCAGTCGATCCTCACGCGAGGGCCGCTCACGCCGCCCGCCGCGGCCGCTCTCGGCGCGGCGGTCCTGTCGGGCGTCGCCGCCCTGCACGAGGCGGGCATCGCGATGGGCGGCTTCGGCGCCACCGCGGTGCGAGTCACGACCAATGGCGAGGTGCGCCTCGCCGGTCATCCTGCGGCCGCGGTGCGCGGAGCGCCCTCCCAGAGCGACCTTCGCGCCGACGTGCGCTCGTGCGGCATGGCCGTGTGCGCGGCCTTCGGCGTCGACCCGGCCGGCGCACCCGCGCCACCGAACATCGCCCCCGGGCTGGTGGTGACGATGCGGTCGATGGCCAGCGGCGCCATGGGCCCGTCGGCCGATCGCGCGCAGGCCGCGCTCCGCGAGATGGCGGCGGGCCTTCTCTCGCCCGACCGCGAGATGGCCGCGCAGTCCGAGCTCGCGACGCGAGCCGGCGGCCGCGAGCTGCCACCGATCACGCCCTTCCTGCCGGAAGGCACCGTGCCCCCGGTGCCAAAGCCGTCGCAGCCGGTCGCGCCGTACATCGCCCCGCCGGCGCGCGAGGAGGCGCCCGCGCGGAGGTCAGTCTCGTACGACGCCCCCGACCGCCCGCTGCAGACCTATCCCTCGATGCCTGCGGTCACGTTCCCGCCGGCTCCGGTAGCGCCCGCTCCGGCGCCTCCGCCACCGCCCGCTCCGGCCGTGCCCGCCGCGCCCGCAGCGCCCGCAGCGGCGGTCCCCACCTGGTCTGACGCGCCGCCGCGGACGTCGTCTCCCTTCGAGACCGTCCCGCCGGCGCAGTCGACCAACCCGCCGGCACCCGCGCCGGTCGAGCCCGCGAAACCGGAGCCGCCGCGCTGGCTGGAGCCGGAGCCGCCGAAGCCGATCCCGGAACCGGCGCCCGCGCCGGCTCCCGTGTTCGCGACCTCGCCTCCCGCCCCCGCCCCCGCGCCTCCCGCGCCGGAACCGGTGGCACCGACAAAGCCGGAGCCGCCCTCGCAGCCGACGTGGACGCCGATGGAACAGCCGGCGTGGAAGCCAGGCGCGGCCGTCCCCGCCGAGCCATTGGGCTTCGGCATCGCGACCGAGACCAGGCCGCCCGCACCGGCCCCCGCGCCGGTCCGAACTCCGACTCCCCCGCCGGCCGCGCGCAAGCCGGTGCCCCGGCCGCCTTCACGCGGAGGCGGCATCGCCCTCGCCGAACGGCCGCCCTGGCTGGTCCCGGCCGCCGTCGCCGTGGTGATCGTGCTCGTGCTCGGCATCCTAGGTTTCATCGTCCTCAACCGCGGCAACTCGAACCCGACCGCGCAGGTGCACACGACACCTTCCGCCCACACCTCGACCAGCCCTGGCGTCACGCCCAAGACGTCACCGTCGCCCACGGGCAGCCACAACCCGCAGACAGTGCCGTCGTACGCGCCCGCGTCCGCCGACCCGGTGAGGTCTGTGCAGATCTGCACGACCGAGAACCCGTGCAACATCCCCGGCGCCTCAGCCGAGACGGCCACCGCGTGCACGCTGAGCTCCTGCAGGCTCGAGGTCGCCCTCTACTTCACGAGCGTCCAGAAGTCGGTCGCGTACCAGTACACGGTCAAGGTGTTCGACCGGTGCACCGGCACGACCACGGACCTGCCCGGACCCAACTCGGCGACCACGCCGAGCACCGGCTACATCGTCGCCATCCCGTCCGACCACTGGATCGTGAGCATTCCGGCCAACATCAAGTCCGCCGCGCTGGTCGCGGTCTCATCGGCGCCCGCGGTCGCGGCTTCGGCGCCGCTGATGCTCGGCGCGGACACCTGCTAGGAGCTCTTCTTCACCCCATAGCGCAGGAATAGAAAGTCTCCGTGCCGGCGCGCGCTGAGCATGCGCGCCCACACGCCGTGATCGGGTAGCAGCTCCACGCCGGCGAGCATGCCGAGGCGTGGCTCCTCACCACGTCCGGCAAGGACGGGTGACAGCGTGAGGAACGCCTCGTCGAGCAGATCGTGCTTCACCAGATCGCCCATCACGCTGGGGCCGCCCTCGGTCAGGATCACGCGGCAGCCGCGCTCGCGCAACGCCTCGATGGCGGCCGCGACGTCCACCGCTCCCCCATCCCCCAGCCGGATCACGTCACACGATTCGGGCAGCCGCCCTTCGAGCACGCGCGCGCCGAGGACGGTGGTCACGATGGTCGCCCCGCCGGCGACCGCGGTGTGCGATATCGGCACCTCGCCGCTGGCGCTCAGCAAGACGAGCCTCGGCCGCGGCTTGCGGCCGAGCCTGATCCGCAGATCGGCGAAGCTCTCGCTCAAGTCGGGATAGACGTGCTCGGGCGTCCACTGGTGGCCCGGTGTGGCGCGCAGCGTTCCCGCGCCGATGAGGACCGCATCGGCGCACGCGCGCAGGAGCGCCATGAGAAAGCGATCGGCGGGATTCCGGCCGCTGAGCACCGAGCCGGCGCTCGGCTTCGAGCCCAGCGTGACGACGCCGTCCATCGACATCACGAAGTTCGAATACAGGACCGGCTCGTCGAATCCGATCGAGCCGTATATGCGCTCGAGGGCCTGGGGCAATGCGTAATGAGGCAGCTCCGCCTCGTAAAGCAGGTCGAACGGCTCGATCAGTGCCCGTCCCGAGACTGCGCGGTCGCCAGGAACTCGGCCCGCAGTTGCGGGTCCTTCTCATAGTTGCCTCGCCAGAACGACGTCCACGTCCGTGAGTGGCTTTCACGGACCCCACGCATCTGCGTGCACAGGTGGAAGGCGTTCAGATGTACCGCAACGCCGTGGGGCGCCAGCACCCGCACGAGCTCGTCCGCGATCTGCACGCCGACGCGCTCTTGCACCGAGAACCGTCGCGCGAACACGCGCACGAGGCGAGTCAGCTTGGAGATGCCGATGATCTCCTCGTGCGCGATGTAGCCGATGTACGCGTGCCCGTGAAAAGGCAGCGCGTGGTGCTCACAGAGTGAGTAGAACTCGATCGGGCCTTCGATCACCTGGCTGATGTTGCAGTCAGGACCGCCGTGGCACTCGGTGGGAAAGGCCGTCAGGAGCTTGGGGTCCCCCTCGTAACCCGCCGTCGACTCGTACATCGCGTGCAGGAAGCGGCGCGGCGTCTCTCGGGTGCCGGGCGTGTCGAGGTCCATGCCGAACGCCGCGAAGATCTCGGCCGCGTAGCCCTCGAACTTCTTCCACGTGTCGGGCGTGATGTTGCGGGGTCGGACCTGCTCCCAGCGCGTGGTCTCTTCGGGGTCGAACGCAAGCGTGGACATGCTGATCTCCTTGGAGTTACCGGTCGGTAAGGCCAACTGTACCGGCTGATGAACTGGGGCTCGGATTCGTGCGTTCAGGGTTAGAGTTGTGGCCGCCATGTCGCTGAGCCGTGTCCTCTCCGTGATGATTCCGGCCTACAACGAAGAGCGGACCCTCGAGCTGATCCTGAAGCACGTGCTCGAGCGGCCCGAGGTCGGCGAGATCATCGCGGTCGACGACGGTTCGAGCGACAGGACGTGGGAGATCCTGCAGTCCTGGGCCTCGCGCGACAAGCGCGTGCGCGCGTTTCGCCAGGAGACCAACCAGGGCAAGGGTGCGGCGCTGCGCCGCGCCATCACCGAGGTCCGTATGCCCTTCGCCCTCGTCCAGGACGCCGATCTCGAGTACGACCCCAGGGACTACCCGACGCTGTTACAGCCGCTGGTCGAAGGCCGCGCCGACGTGGTCTACGGCGTGCGCGGGTTCGCGGGCCAGACGGCGTTCAGCTTCTGGTTCGTGATGGGCAACAAGGCGGTCACGTTCGCCGCCAACCTGCTGTTCGACTGCTACATCTCGGACCTGGAGAGCGGCTACAAGGCGCTCCGGGCGGACCTCTGGCGGCGGCTGAACCTCCAGGGGAACCGATTCGACATCGAGCCCGACATCACGGCTCGCGTCCTGCGCCTCGGGTACCGGATCCACGAGGCGCCGATCCGCTACTACGCGCGCAGCCGGGCGGAGGGCAAGAAGCTCACGTGGTTCGACGGCGTGCGGGCCATCGGCAAGCTCATCGCCCTGCGGCTGACGTCCTATCGCCGGCTGTTCGGCCAGGCGTCAGACCCGAGCTACCACCTCGACCGGCAGCGGCAGCTGGCGCTTCGTCATCCGCTGATGTAACGACACGTTCTGGCGCCAAAAGTGCCTATCCCAACAGTTGATAGACCGTTTTGGCGCCAAAAACGTCGAATCCTCTTGAGACAGGACAGTGGCGGACGGGGTGGGATTTGAACCCACGAGGCCCTTGCGGGCCTACGGCATTTCCAGTGCCGCGCCCTCGACCGAGCTAGGCGACCCGTCCCGGAACATTGTGCCAATAAGGGTGCTGTCGCCTAGCTCGGGCGGCCCCGCGCTTCGCCAGGCGCTAACTGTCATGCGCGGGGGTCGACCGTGCGACCCGTCCCGGAACATTGTGCTAATAAGGGTGCCTTCGCCTGTTCCGCCCGACGGGCGATAGTCGCGACTACCGACGGGTTGCGAGCGCGGGGATCGACGTTAGGCGCGACTATCGACCAAGAGGAAGCCGCCTAGTTCGGGCGCACGCCTCCGATCGCCCGTGGCCCCTCGGGCCCTGCAACGATCACCGTGTCCGTCATGCCCACGAACAACCCGTGCTCGACGACGCCCGAGATCTTCTTCAGCTCGGCCCCGAATGACGCCGGATCCTTGATCCCGCCCTCAATCGTGACGTCGAGGACGATGTTGCCGTTGTCGGTGACGTAGGGCGCGTCTTCCCCGCCCCGTACGACCAGGCTGAGCCCCAGGCCCGCCAGCCGCTCGGCCGTCGACCGCCACAGGAACGGCAAGACCTCGACCGGGAGCACACCGGCCCCCAGCTGCTTGACGAGCTTGGACTCGTCGACGACCACGACAAACCGCTTGGACGCCGAGGCGACGAGCTTCTCGCGGGTCATCGCCCCACCCCGCCCCTTGATCAGGTTCAGCGCCGGATCCACCTCGTCGGCGCCGTCGACGGCGAGGTCGATCTGGCCGATCAGCTCGGTCACGATCGGGATCCCAAGCTCGGCCGCAAGCTCGGCGGTCGCGCGCGACGTCGGCACCCCGCGGACGGTCATGCCGCTCGCCACGAGCCGGCCCACGCCCTCGGTGAAATACCGCACCGTCGAGCCGGTGCCCAGCCCGATGAGCATCCCGTCCTGAACCAGCTCCAGCGCCTTGTCCGCCGCCGCCTGCTTGTACTCGTCAGTCAAGAGCTTCGCGGATGGCCCTTATGCCGGCCGCGACGCCGGCCCTGTTGCCGTACACGGAGTTGCCCGCCACGAGGACCGTGGCCCCCGCCTCGACGACCAGGGGCGCGGTCCGAGGGTCGATGCCGCCGTCCACCTCGATCTCCACCTGCTCCGACAACGCGCGAACACGGCGGATCTTCGACGGGCTCTTGGGGATGAACTTCTGGCCACCGAAACCCGGCTCGACGGTCATGACGTTCACCAGGTCGATGTACGGCATGATCTCGCGCAGGTCCTCGACCGGGGTGGCCGGGTTGATCGCCACCCCGGCCTTGGCGCCCAGCTCCTTGATCGTCTGCACCGTCCGGTAAAGCGAAGTCGTCGCCTCCACCTGCACTTCGATCAGCGTCGCTCCAGACTTAGCGAACGCCTCCAGGAAGTCCTCGGGTCGCTCGACCATGAGGTGCGCCTCGATCGGGAGCCTGGTCGCGGCGCGCACGGCCTCGACGACGAGCGGGCCGAACGTCAGGTTGGGGACGAAGTGGCCGTCCATGACGTCGACCTGGATGCGGTCGGCGCCGCCGGCCTCCGCCTCCTTCACCTGCTCGGCGAGACGGCCTACGTCGGCCGAGAGGATGGACGGGACTACTTCGATCCTGCGGCGGGCCGGTCGATCAGCCATTTCGCGTTCTTGATCATCCCGGATGGCGATTCCCCGCGTCGCGCCATGGCCACGGCGTCGGCCTTGCCGGCGCCGGTGGCGATGATGAGGATCGTCCTGGCGTCACGGATCGCCGCCAGCGTCATGGTCACCCGTTCCGGGGGCGGTTTGGGCGAGTCGCGGATGCCCGCAGTGAGCCCGCTTGCCTCGAGCGCAGGGTGTCCCGGAAAGAGCGAGTTGACGTGGCCGTCCTCCCCCACGCCCAGCAGCACCACGTCGAACGGCGTCTCGCCGGCGACCACCTCGGCGTACACGGCGGCACCTGCGTCCGGGCCCAGCTCGCCGGGGATGCGGTGCACCGTGCCGGGGTTGACCCGGTCGAGCAGGTTCTCCTTGGCGACTCGGTAGTTGCTCTCGGGGTCGAGCGGCGGCACGCAGCGCTCGTCGCCGAACAGCACCGCCACCCTTCCCCACTCCACCGCGAGCCCCGCCAGCAGCTGGTAGGTCCGGACCGGCGACGTGCCGCCTGTGAGCACCAGCGTGCGGCCGCCGCCGCGGAGGGCGGCCGCGATCGCGGCAGCGGCGTGGCCGGCGACCTCCTCGGCCGACGCCAGGACGGTGAACTCCGCCACCTAGAACTTGTCGATCAGGGCCGAAGCCGCCGCGAGCGAGCGGTTGAAGACCTCGTCGTGGGTGCCGGTCGAGAGGAGGTCGAGGAGCAGCGCCACCTCATCCTGCCGGTCGAGCTGCTGCACGTGGCGCAGGGGCCGGCCCTCGCCGATCTCGATCAATGTCAGAAGCACGCGCTCGGTGTCGGGGCGGCGGCGGTCGCGACTGAGGACGATCGGGGGCCGCGGCCGGCTCTCGCCCGGCGCGTCGCCGGTCGCCGTGTGGTGAAGCGACCCCAGGTTCTCGTGCAGGACGTCGCGGTGCCACTCGGCGCGCCGCTGCGCCAGCTCGAACCCCGCGTCGTCTTCGCCCTCTGTCGGGTGCATGGCCTGGTACACGGTGTCGGCCGGCGGCGGCCTGCGCTCCGGGTCGTGCTGCACCGACAGGCGGAAGGTCGTTCCACGCGACGCGCCGGCGATGCGCACCGCGCCAAGCTCGCCCGGGGTGAGGTGCTCCCTCTGCACCGACCGGAAGTCGACCTCGACCGAGCGGCCTGAGGCGAGGTAGTGCGCGACGACCACGCCACCCTGGCCGGCGGCGGCGCTACGCAGCCTCCAGCCCAGGGCCCCCGCCATCCAGCCCGTGATCAACGCGGCGGCGATGCGGTTGCCGCGGCCGTCACCCGCGTAATCGACGCCGACCTCGGCGATCCCCGTCAGGAAATGACGCCGGTCCACGGGGGTGAAGAACTGGGCGATCATCTCTCGCCACGGCCGCAGTCGGGACCATTGCAGGTCCGCCAGCCCGAGCCGGTGATGCGCCGCCTTCAGCAGCCGCGAAAGCCCGCGAAAGGAGTTGAACGGTTCGTTGAAGCGGGCCGAATCGACGACCAGCCCGTCGCAAACACGCAGCGCGTCGGCCAGCTCCTTCTTGCCAAAGGGTGGCGTGCCCAGCCACCAGAGGTACGTCGGCACGCCGCTGACCAGCAACGGGTCGACCAGCGCCGCGAGGTGCTCGGCCGCCGCGCCACGGACGTGGAGCGTGATGATCTCGCACTCCGTCGGGCAGCCGGCGCCGGGCTGCTGCGCCTCGGTGGTGATCCAGGCGTCGAGGTGGTGACCGCGCAGCGGCGCCTCTTCGCGGATCACGATCGCCTGGGCCGGGTGCTCGGAGCTGATCAGCTGCGTGGTGTGGCGGGCAACGCGCTCGTCCGACTCCGTCGGCGCGATGCCGATGAGGGTCATCACGCAGTTCCTGGGGTGGCCATGCTCGTCGTCGCCGACGTCGGTCCGCGCGAACTTCGCACGGATGCCGTGCAGCGCGTCGAGCACGTCGCCGACGGTGACGTCCTCGCCCTGCCACGCGGTCAGCGGCTCGTGTTCCGTGGTGGTGCTCACGGGCGGTGCCACTCCCTGCCCTCGCTCTGGAGAAGCGTCGACGACGATGGCGGCCCCCAGGTGCCCGAAGGATAAGTCTCGAGCGGCGGCCGGCCGTTGCGCCACGCGTCCTCGATGGGGTCGATCAGCGACCACGCAACCTCGACCTCGTCGGACCGCGTGAACAGCGTCGGGTCGCCGATCATGCAGTCGAGCAGCAGACGCTCGTACGCCTCCGGCGCCTCGACCAGAAACGACGTCAAGTACTGGAAGTCCATGGTCACGCTGCGTATGCGCAGGCCCGCGCTCGGCACCTTGGCGCCGAACTTCAGCGATATGCCTTCCTCGGGCTGGATGCGGAGGGTGATGGCGTTCGGGTCGACCTCCTTCATCGCCTCGCGCCCGAAGGTCAGGTGTGGCGGCCGCTTGAACTGGATGCGGATCTCGGTCACCCTTTTGGGCAATCGTTTACCGGCGCGGATGTAGAAGGGCACGCCCGCCCAACGCCAGTTGTCGATGAACAGGCGGAGGGCCGCGTAAGTCTCGGTCTGCGAATCGGAGGCCACGTTCTTCTCTTCCCGGTACGCCTCGACCTTCTCGCCCAGGACCCACCCGGTCGTGTACTGGCCGCGCACGGTCGACTCTTCGATCTCCTCGCCGAGCAGCGGCCGGATCGACCGCAGCACCTTGACCTTCTCGTCGCGCACCGCGTTGGCCTCGAAGGCCAGCGGTGGCTCCATGGCGGTGAGCGTCACGAGCTGCAGGCCATGGTTCTGGACGATGTCGCGCAGCGCGCCGGCGCGGTCGTAGTACGAACCTCGATTCTCGATCCCGATCTCCTCGGCGATCGTGATCTGCACGGAGTCGATGAGGTTCGAGTTCCACACCGGCTCGAAGATCGAGTTCGCGAACCGAAAGGCGAGGATGTTCTGAACGGTCTCCTTGCCCAGGTAGTGGTCGATGCGGTAGACGGAGTCCTCGGTGAAGACCTTGTGGAGGGTCTCCGTCAGCTCGCGCGCGGACTTCAGGTCGGTGCCGAACGGCTTCTCGACCACGATCCGTTTCCACCCGTCGCCGGTGTTCAGCGAGGACGCCCGCAGCTGGACGGCGATCATCTGGTACGTCTGGGGTGGCGTCGCGCAGTAGAAGACGCGGTTGCCGGGAATGTGGTTGTTGTTGTCGATCTCCTGCAGCTTCTTACCGAGCGCCTTGAAGTCCTCGGTCTTGCTGAAGTCGACCTTGACGTAAGAGAGCATGTCGAGAAAGGACGACAGCACGCGGTCGTCGATCGGTTGGGTGCGCGAGAACTCGTGGATCTTCTGCGACGCGAGCTGCCGAAACGACTGCTCGGTCATCTCGGTCATCGCGGCGCCGACGACTGCGAAACCGGCGGGCAGCGACCGCTGCTTGGCCAGGTTGTAAAGCGCGGGCAGCAGCTTGCGCCCGCTCAGGTCTCCCGTGGCGCCGAAGATGACCATGACCGCCGGGTCCGCGACCCGGTAGTCGTGCAGTCCCTCAGCGAGCGGGTTAGGCGCCTCCTGGACTTTCACTTCGTGGTTTCATGGGCCGCGTCTTTGACCACCGCGTGGCCGCCGAACTGCTGGCGCATCATGGCCAGCATCCGGTCGCCGAAGGTGTTCTCCATGCGGCTCCGGAAGCGTGCGAACAGCGACTCGGCGATGACCGGAGTCGGAACCGACTCGTCGATCGCCGTCTCCACGGTCCATCGCCCCTCGCCCGTGTCCTCGACCCAGCCCTTGATGTCGCTGAGCTCGGGGTCCTGCTCCAGGCCGCGGGCGATGAGGTCGAGAAGCCACGAACGGACCACGCTGCCTTCGCGCCACGCCTCGGCGATGGCGTGCATGTCCATGCCGGGGAAGGTCCTGGACATCTTCATGACCTGGAAACCCTCCGCGTACGCCTGCATCAGCCCGTACTCGACGCCGTTGTGGACCATCTTCACGAAATGCCCGGAGCCTTCGGGGCCGGTGTGCACGAGGCCTCCGTTGTCGGGCGCGAGGTCCTTGAGGATGGGCTCGATCTGCTGGTACACACCCTCCTCGGCCCCGACCATGAGGCTGTAGCCATAGTCGAGGCCCCATATGCCCCCCGAGACGCCGGCGTCGACGTAGTGCATGCCTTTCGCCTTGACGCGCGCGGCATCGTCGAGCGCGATCTTCCAGTTCGTGTTGCCGCCGTCGACGATGATGTCGCCTTGCTCGCCCAGGCCGATCAGCGTATTGATCGCCTGCGTTGTCGGGTCCCCCGCCGGGACCATCAACCACATCGTCCGCGGCTTGCTCTCGAACTGCTTGACGAAGTCCTGCCAGTCCTTGGCGGGTACCGTGCCCTTCGACGCATAGGACTGCACCGCCGCCTGCGAGAGGTCGAAGCCGATGACGCGGTGCCCACGCTTGAGCAGGCGAAGCGACATGTTGCCGCCCATGCGGCCGAGGCCGACGAACCCGATCTCCATCACGGCAAGCTTAATCAGCGCCTTTGAGGAGGCGCTCGGCACAGGAGCACACCGGCCAAGAACCACAGGCCGAACGACCGTGGATCAAGGCTGCGCCGCACCGTTACTGGACTGCGTGAAGGCTTTCCGGGTCGGGATCGCCGCCGCCGTCCTTCTTCTGGCGGCTTGCGGTCAAGCGGGTCAACCCGACACGGGTGGCGGGCGCCGAGGCGATTCCTCAACCGTCGCCCTCGACGCCGAAGGACGCCGCGGAAGCGGCCGCCTACGCCATCGCTTCAGCCGCCGGCGGGCCTAACGCCAAGATCGTTCTCGCTCAGTCGTTCGAAGGCGACCACGCGGCGCTGTTCGGCTTTTCCATGAACCCTGGGCGCTGCGGCTACGCCCTTCTCGTCTACGTCGTCGAGGACTCGGGAACATGGCGCAAATACGACACGTTCGGCACGCAGAACCTGGCGCCGCCCTCGCCGGGCTTCACCGGGAAGCTTCAGTTTCGAACCGGATGTCTCAACGTCCACGAATCGCCGAGCCTGTCGTCCAAAATCGTGTCGTGCCTGCCATCAGGCACCCAGATCTCGATCGACGGGCTGCCGGCGTACGCGGACGGGTACCTGTGGTGGCACCTGGCCTCACGGGGATGGGCGGTGCAGACGTACCTGTGGTGCACCGAGTACCTCTACCAGGCTCACACGCAGTGTTG
>DASSLL010000048.1:0-66317 GCA_035689485.1 Candidatus Dormiibacterota bacterium
GGGAAGCAGCTCGTAGGCCAGCGCGCCAACGCTTGCCAGGCCAAGCCCAACCGGCACCGCGGACAGGATGCGGCGGCGGCCGCCGTCGAAGGCCGGCGATGGCTCGGCGCCCCACTGCAGGACGACCGCGTAGATGGCGAACAGCATCGCCCACACGATCGACGTGGCCGGCCCGCCGTCGAGGCCGAGAAAGCCCTGGCCGGAGACGGGGAGGAGGATGGCGACGACGGCGACCCAGCCCGCGCCGGCGAACGCGAACGGCATGTAACGGGACTTCCACCGCAGGCCGGCCACGGCGGACGCCGCGCCGAGGGCGGCGAGCGCCACGACCATGGCCACGACCAGGCCGAGCTCCTCGACCACCTTGCCCGCGTGCTGCAGCGTGTCGATCAGGAAGCCGAAGACGGGGCCCGGGAGGATCGCGAGCAGGGGCTCGTTCAGGAGCTGGGGCAGCGGCCGCAGGCCGAAGACGGCGCTCGAGAAGTACATCAACGCGACGAGGGCCGCGCCACCGATGGCACCCCAGGCGAATCCGCTGATCGCCGCTTGCTTCCGGGTCATGGCGAGAGGTTGTACCACCGAATCTTGTCGATAGCTTTACAGCCGAAAGCTACGTAGTGAATGTCGGGTCTGGCGGCGGCTGGTAGCATCCTTCGGACGGCATGGCTGGGGCCCCACTCACTGCTGAAGACCTGTATCGCTTCAGGTGGATCGACCACGTCCGGCTGAGTCCAGACGGCGAGCGCGTCGCCTACCAGGTCGCGTGGGCGGACGGGACGTGGCGCCAGAACCGGAGCCGCATCGTCGTCCGCCGGCTCCTCGACGCGGAGCCGGTCGAACCGACCGCGGGCGCGCTTCGCGATCACTCGCCGGAATGGTCCCCCGACGGCCGCAAGCTCGCGTTCCTGAGCAAGGTGGGCGCAGCCGACCAGCTGTTCGTGCTCGACCTCGTCGCCGGCGGCCCGCCGCAGCAGCTCACGACGGTGACCGAGGGCGTGATGATGCCCAGCTGGTCACCCGACGGCAGCCGGATCGCGTTCATCGGCACCGTCGTCTCCGACCCGGAGGCCGTGGTCGACGACCCGCGAACGCCGGAGGTGCGCGAGCAGCTGCGCCGTGCCCCGGTCGCCCGCGTCGTCCGCAGGCTCGACTACAAGCACGACGGCCTCGGCTTCGTCGACGGCCGGTATCACCACCTGTTCGTGGTCCCGGCGGCCGGCGGCGAGGCCAGGCAGCTGACCTCCGGCGCGTGGGACGTCACGTACTTCGACTGGTCGCCGGAGAGCAACCGGCTGGTCGTGTCCGGCAACGCCGAGCCCGGCGCCGACCTGCAGCGCGAGCTCAACCTTTACGTCATCGACCTCGAGGGCAACCGCCACCTGTTCGGAGGCGGTTTCTACCTCAGCTCTCCGGTCTGGTCACCCAGGGGCGACATGATCGCCTTCGTCGCGCCCAACGGGCTCGACGTCGGCCTGCTCGAGCGCCTGTGGGTGGTCCCGCTCAGCGGCGGAGGCCCGCGCTGCCTGACCGCCGAGTTCGACCAGGCCGTGAACGACAGCGTGATCAACGACATGCGTGCCGGCCACGGCACCAAGGTCCAGTGGTCGGACGATGGCGAGCGCATCTACTTCCCGGCCGCCGGCTCGGGCGTGACGTCGCTGCGATCTGTCGACCTGCAAGGCAATCTGCGCACCGAGGTCGAAGGCCGCCGGCGCATCTACGACTTCGACATGGCCGCGGGCGTGCTGGCGTTCTGCGCCTCCGACCCGTCGGACCCGGGCGAGCTCTACATCGTCACCAACGGCGCGGAGGCGAAGCTCACCGACCTGAACCCCTGGTTGCTGGATCGCTACATCGCCGAGCCGCAGCAGGAGTACTTCACCGCCCCCGACGGCTGGCGCCTGGAAGGCTGGGTCCTCAAACCGCCGGACCACGACCCCGACCGCCTGTACCCGCTGGTCATGGAGATCCACGGCGGCCCTCACGCCCAGTACGGGTGGAGCTTCTTCCATGAGCTCCAGATCCTGGCCGGCATGGGCTACGTCGTCTTCTACATGAACCCGCGCGGCTCGGACGGTTACGGCGAGCGCTTCAGGCGCGAGGTCGTGCGCGATTGGGGCGGCAAGGACTACCTCGACCTGATGAGCTCGCTCGACCAGCTCGTCGAGAAGACCGGGTTCATCGACAAGGACCGCATGGGCGTCGGCGGCGGCTCATACGGCGGTTACATGACCAACTGGATCATCGGCCAGACCAACCGCTTCTCGGCCGCGGTCGCGATGCGCTCGATCTCCAACCTGGTGAGCGAGTACTCGCAGCACGACATCGTGCTGTGGGGCACGCTGCAGCTCGGTCCGCCGCCGTGGCCGGACCTCGACGAGCTGTGGCGGCGCTCGCCTATCCGGTACGTGCAGAACATCCGCACGCCGCTGCTTCTCACCGCCGGCGAAATGGACCTGCGCTGCGCCATCTCGCAGTCGGAGGAACTCTTCGGCGCCATGCGGCTGCTCGGCAAGACGGTCGAGCTCGTGCGGTTCCCGGAGGAGTCGCACGACCTTTCGCGCAACGGCCGGCCCGACCGGCGTGTCGAGCGGCTGCGCCGCATCTCAGCGTGGTATCAGCGCTTCCTGGGCACCGCCGCGGTCGACAGGCCGGCGCCCGAGGAGGCGACGCAGATCCTCCCCGCGCCGTCGGAGGCTGCGCGCGAGTGGGCGAAGACGGTGACGATGGAGCGCGCGCCGGACCTCAAGCCGGTCGAGGAGCCGACCGCGCCGGTGGAGGTCGTACCTGAGCCGGAGCCCGTTCCCATCTCCGCCGCGGTCGCCGAGCCGGAGGTGATCCAGCCGGTCGTGCCGGCCTTCGCGACCGCCGAGGCGCCCATCGTCGAGCCGGAGGCCCTGCCGGACCTGCCGTCGGCGGTGGAGGCGGAGCCGATCGAGGGAGAGGAGGCGCCGACGCAGACTGCGCCGGCGGTGCCCATCTCGGCGGAGGTCGAGCCGGAGGTGACCACCGAGCCCGAACCTGAGCCTGAGCCGGTGGCCCAGGTCGCCGAACCGGCGCCCGAGCCTCCGCCGGAGCCTGAACCCGAACCCGAGGCCGAGCCGGAGCCCGAGCAGCCCCAGCCCGTGGCCGCCCTCGCCGAGCCGGTGCTGTCGGCGTTCGAAGAGCCGGCCGCCGCTGCGGAGCCGGAGCGCGAGCCGGAACCGCAACCGCAGCCGGTCGCGTCCGTGCCCGACGTCAGGGAGACGCTCGTCGCCTGGCCGGGGGCCACCGCCGCGGCGTCGCCGGCGCAGGGCAACGGCGCGCCGGCGGAGGTCCGGTCTTTCGAGGAGGCGACATCCGTCATCCCGGTCTGGCAGCAGACCGACCCCAACGCCGGCGCCAAGGAGACGGTCTCGCTGCAGGCGATGCCGCCCGAGGAGCTGGCGAAAGGTTCGTCGTACGCGGCGCTCCTGACCTTCGAGACCGGGCCCTTCGCCGGCCGGATCGTGGCCTTGCCGCACCAGATGGTGACCATCGGTCGCGCGCCGGACAACGACGTGGTCGTCGGCGACCCGGCGACCTCGGGCCACCACGGGCGGATCGAGGACCGCGCCGGGTCGTTCTGGATCAGCGACCTCGGCAGCACCAACGGCACGCTGGTCAACGGCGAGCCCGTGATCGAAAAGCAGCTCTCGGACGGCGACATGATCGCCATCGGCCAGAACACGCTGCGCTTCAGCCTCGAGTCCTAGTCCCGCTCTAGCTACTACTCTTCTTCTCGTTACCCGGCTGGCGAGTAGGAGGAACGTATGGCGGTAGCTGCTTTCTCCGACGAATGGGCTCGGCGATTCAAGGACGAGGTGAACAAGTCCGCGACGTACAAGGCCGCGGCCAAAGGGTGGAAGTGGAGCGTCGGCCTGGTCGTCGAGGCCGAACCGGACAAGAACTTCCCACATGCCACCGGCGTGGTCATGGACCTCTTCGACGGCGAGGCGCGGGACATCCACGTGGGCAAGGCTGCGGAGGCGCAGGCGTGCCAGTTCGTCATCACCGCGCCGTACTCGCGGTGGAAGCAGGTGGCGACCAAGGAGCTCGACGCCACCAAGGGCATGCTCCAGGGCAAGCTCAAGCTGAAGGGAGACCTGCCGACCATCGTGCGCTACACCAAGGCGTCGCAGGAGCTGACCGAGTGCACGACCCGGGTGCCGGTCGAATGGCCCGACGAAAAGTAAAGGCCCACATCGTCGAGTACAGCGATAGGGAGCCCAGCGCGTTCGCCGAGATGCTCGGCGGCCTGATCGAGGCCAACGTGCAAGCGAGCCCGGCGAAGCGCAAGGACTTCGATTCCCTCGCCGCGCGGGTCGGCATCTGGGTGACGGACATCGACGAAGGCGTGACGCTCGACTTCCAGTCCGGGCACCTCGTCGTCCACAACGGGCTCGAGCCGAGGCGTGACCTGACGATCCGCGCCGAGGCTGACACTGTGATGAGCCTGAGCAACCTGAAGATCGGCCTCTTCGGCATGCCGGTGTACTTCGACGGGGTCGGTCGCGGCGTCGCCGGCAAGCTCCTGACGGGAAGGCTGAAGATCGACGGCCTGCTCGGCAACCTGGCGAAGCTCAACTCGGTCACGCGCGTCTTCTCGGTTCAATGACGGCCCGCCTGGCGGTCGTCGGCGCCGGGAGCATGGGTGCGCAGATCGCCCAGCAGGCCGCGCTCGGCGGCGTTGATGTGACGCTGCAGGACCAGGACCCCTCACAGCTCGAGAAGGCGCAGGCGTCCAACCGGGGACACCTGATGCGGCGCGTGGAGAAGGGGAGGCTGTCGGAGCCGGACGCCGAGGCGGCGCTCGCCCGCGTCCGCGTCACGACGGATCTCCGTTCGGCCGTCGAACACGCCGGCTTCGTCATCGAGGCGGTTTTCGAGGACCTGGAGCTGAAGCGCACTGTGTTCCGCGAGCTCGACGCGTCGGCGCGAGAAGACGCGGTGCTCGCGAGCAATTCGTCGACCATCGGCATCAGCAAGCTGGCGGAGGTCACGGGCCGGCCGGAGCGATGCCTGAACATGCATTTCTTCTTTCCCGTCCTCGTGATGGACCTGGTCGAGATCGTCCGCGGACCTCAGACCTCGGACGAGACGGTCGACCGCGCGATGGAGCTGGCGCGCGCCATGGGTCGCACGCCGGTGCTCCTCAACAAGGAGATCGACGGCTTCATCGTCAACCGCATCCTCCATGCGGCCACGCAGGAGGCGTACCGCCTGCTCGACGCCGGGGTGGCGTCGTTCGAGGACATCGACGTCGCGGTCGAGAAAGGCCTGAACTGGCCCATGGGGCCGTTCCGCCTCGGCGACTTCAGCGGCCTCGACGTGACGTACAACGCCCGCCTCCACATGTACCGCACGACCGGCGACGAGCGCTACAAGCCGTCACCGCAGCTGGAGGCGAAGGTCAAGGACGGCAAGCTGGGCCGCAAGACCGGCGAGGGCTGGTACAGATACGAAAAGTGAAGATCCATCACGTTGGGGTCGCGGTCGACGACATGGACGAGGCGATCCGCCTCTACACGTCGACGTTCGGCGCCGAGGTGACGCACCGCACGACCAGCGAGCAGGACGGCCTGGAGGCGGCGTTCCTGCGGGCCGGAGATTCTGAGGTCGAGCTCCTGCGGCCGCTGCGTGAGGACACGCCGGTGGGCAAGTTCCTCGCCCGGCGGGGTCCGGGCCTGCACCACCTGGCCGTCGCGGTCGAGGACATCGACCAGGCGCTCGCCGACGCGCGCGAGCAGGGCCTGGAGCTCATCGACGAGACGCCTCGGGTCGGCCTGCACGGTTCGCGAATCGCGTTCGTGCATCCCAGGAGCTTCGGCGGCGTCCTGACGGAGCTGGTCGAGACATGACGGACGTCCGAAACGACAGCGGCCTGCCTCTGAAGCCGGTGTACGGTGCCGAAGACGGGGGCCCCGAGGAGCCGCTGCCCGGCGACTTCCCCTACACCCGCGGCATCCACAGAGACATGTACCGCGGCCGGCTGTGGACCATGCGGCAGTACGCCGGCTTCGGCACCGCGGCCGAATCGAACCAGCGGTACCGGTTCCTGCTCGAGCAGGGCCAGACCGGCCTCTCCGTCGCGTTCGACCTGCCCACGCAGATCGGCTATGACTCGGACGACCCGATGGCCAACGGCGAGGTCGGCAAGGTCGGAGTGGCCATCGATTCGCTGGAGGACATGGAAGTCCTTCTCCACGACATCCCCCTCGACCGGGTGTCGACCTCGATGACGATCAACGCCACGGCGGCGATGCTTCTGCTGCTTTATCAGCTGGTCGCCGAGAAGCAGGGCGTGCCCGCGCCGAAGATCACGGGGACCGTGCAGAACGACATCCTCAAGGAGTACGCCGCCCGCGGCACCTACATCTTTCCGCCCAAGCCTTCGATGCGCCTGATCACCGATCTGTTCGGCTACTGCGAAGCCAACCTGCCCAACTGGAACACGATCTCGGTGTCGGGCTATCACATCCGCGAGGCGGGGTCGACGGCCGCGGAGGAGGTCGCCTTCACGCTCAGCCACGCCGTCGCGTACGTCGAAGCGGCGCAGGCCGCCGGCCTGGCCGTGGACGACTTCGCTCCGCGCGTGTCCTTCTTCTTCGCGTGCCACATGGACTTCTTCGAAGAGGTCGCCAAGTTCCGCGCCGCCCGCCGGATGTGGGCGCGCATCATGCGCAACCGGTTCCATGCCCGCGACGAGCGCTCGCAGACGTTGCGGTTTCACACCCAGACCGGCGGCGTGACGCTGACCGCGCAGCAGCCGCTGAACAATGTCGTGCGCACCACGCTCGAAGCCATGAGCGCGGTCCTCGGCGGCACGCAGTCGCTGCACACGAACGCGTACGACGAGGCGCTCGGACTCCCGTCCCAGAACGCAGCCGAGATCGCGCTCCGGACCCAGCAGGTCATCGGGCACGAGACGGCGGTGCCCGCGGTCGCCGACCCGCTTGGCGGCTCTTACTACGTCGAAAACCTCACCGACCGCGTCGAGGAGGAGGCGCTTCAGATCATGGCCGAGATCGACGAGCTCGGGGGCGCGGTGGCGTGCATCGAATCCGGCTGGACGCAGCGCCGCATCGCCGACAGCGCTTACCGGATGCAGCGGCGCATCGAGTCCGGCGAGCGCGTGGTGGTGGGCGTCAACCGCTACACCGAGACCGGCTCCAGGCCGGTCGAGATCATGAAGATCGGACCCAAGCAGCAGGTGGCGCAGGCGCGGGCGCTGAAGAGGCTGCGCGCGCGGCGTTCGAAGCCGGCCGTCGCTGCGCACCTGGCCGAGCTCGAGCGCGCCGCCAGCGGCGACGACAACCTGATGCCGCCATTGAAGGCCGCCCTCGCCGACTACGTGACCATCGGCGAGTGCTGCCGTGTGCTGCGCGGCGTCTTCGGCGAATACCGCCCTGGGGAAGCTGCGTGATGGCGACTCAGTCCGTGATCCCGATGCTGGCGTACGAAAACGGACCGGAAGCCATGGACTGGCTGGTCAAGGCCTTCGGGTTTCGCGAGCTCGACCGCAGGGTCGAGGGCGGCCGGCTCACGCACGGCGAGCTCGACACCGGCGGCGGTGTTGTCATGGTCGCCACCCCGTCGCTCAACTACCGTGGGCCGAAGCGCCATCGCGAGCAATGCGAAATCGCGCGCAGCTGGCACGACGTGCCCTACATCATCGACGGCGTGCTCGTCTACGTCGAGGACGTGGAGGCGCACTTCGACCGGGCGAAGGCGAACGGCGCCACCATCCTCTCCCCGGTCGAGGGCAAGCGCTACCGCGCCGAGGACCTCGAGGGGCATCGCTGGATGTTCATCGAGCGGTGAGCGAGAAGCACCACAAGGTCGATCCGCTCAACGAGCTGCGCCAGCGCAAGTACGAGGCGGGCCACGGCGACGCGGAAGGCTTCAACCGTCAGCACGCCAAGGGCAAGCTGACCGCCCGCGAGCGTATCTCGCGCCTGGTCGACCGCAACTCTTTCGAGGAGATCGACCTGCTCGCGCGCCACGCGGGTGGGGTGCTGGGCGACGGAGTCGTCACCGGCATGGCGAAGATCGACGGCCGCGACGTGATGCTGTTCAGCCACGACGCGAGCGTCTTCGGCGGGTCGCTGGGCGAGGTGTTCGCGGAGAAGGTCATCAAGGTGATGGACCTGGCGCTCACCAACCGCATTCCGATCATCGGCGTCAACGACTCGGGCGGCGCGCGCATCCAGGAAGGCGTCGTCTCGCTGGCGGGCTACGCCGAGATCTTCTGGCGCAACGTCGAAGCCAGCGGCGTGATCCCGCAGCTCAGCCTGATCCTCGGTCCGTGCACCGGCGGCGCCGTCTACTCGCCGGCAATCACCGACTTCACCTTCATGGTGCACGGCGTCGGTTACATGTTCATCACCGGGCCGGAGGTCATCCGCGTCACCACGGGCGAGGACGTGACCTTCGATTCGCTCGGCGGCGCGGAGGTGCACAACATCAAGTCCGGTGTGGCGCACTTCCTGGCGGAGAGCGAGGAGGAGTGCTTCGCGCAGGTGCGCCGGCTCTTCAAGTACATCCCTCAAAGCTGCGACGAAGAGCCTCAGCGCATTCAGGCCACCGACGACCCGGAGCGCGCCGCGCCGGGACTGGCCACGATCATCCCCGACAACCCCAAGGAGCCCTACGACATCAAGGAAGTCATCGGCATGGTCGTCGACGGCGGCGAGTTCTTCGAGGTGCAGCCGTTCTACGCGATGAACCTCGTCGTCGGTTTCGCCCACCTGGACGGGCGGCCGGTCGGCATCGTGGCGAACCAGCCCAAGGTGATGGCCGGGGCACTCGACATCAACGCCTCCGACAAGGGCGCTCGGTTCGTGCGTTTCTGCGACGCGTTCAACATCCCCCTGGTCACCTTCGTCGACGTGCCCGGTTTCCTCCCGGGGACGGCGCAGGAGTACGGCGGGATCATCCGCCACGGCGCCAAGCTTCTCTACGCGTTCAGCGAGGCGACCGTGCCGAAGCTCACGGTCATCACGCGCAAGGCTTACGGCGGCGCCTACTGCGTGATGTGCTCGAAGCACATCCGGGCCGATTTCAACGTCGCGTGGCCGACCGCCGAGATCGCGGTCATGGGCCCTGAGGGCGCGGTCAACATCCTCTTCCGGCGCGAGCTCGCCGCCGGAGCCGCGCAGCGCGCCGAGCTCGTGACCGACTACACCGAACGCTTCGCCAACCCCTACATCGCGGCGGAGCGCGGCTACATCGACGACGTCATCGAGCCGGGCCGGACACGGCACGAGCTGATCCGCGCCCTGGGCCTGGCGTCACGTAAGGAGCGCAAGCGCAGCGTGCGATGGCACGGCAACATTCCGCTGTGACATCTTTAGGCCGTGCCCAGGCAGGATGCTCTCGGGCGTTGGATCTCGGACGACGGACTGTTCTACTGGGACGGCAACGCGTGGCGGCCGGTGGCCGCGCAGGCCGCCCCGAAGCGGGGCGTGTCGGTCGCGCAGCCCATCCTGATCGGCATGGGTTTCGTGCTCGTCATCGTCCTCGTGCTGGTCATCGGCGGCGTGATCGTGATGCAGGACCCCGACATGCAGCGCAGCTTCTGCAACGGCTGGTACCAGGGCCAGAACAACACCCAGAGGACGCTCGACTGCCCGTTCCACCCGGCCTCGCCCTGACGTGAAGCTCCTGGAGTACCAGGCCAAAGAGGTCCTCGCGTCTTTGGGCATTCCGATCCCGCCCGGTCGCGTGGCGCGGTCGGCCGACGAGGCCGCGGCAGCTTTCGAGAGCCTCGGTCCGGTGGCGGTGAAGGCGCAGGTCCCGGTCGGCGGTCGAGGCAAGGCGGGCGGCGTGAAGCTGGCGCGCAGCGCCGAGGAGGCGCGCGCCGCGGCCGAGAAGATCATCGGCATGGACATCAAGGGCTTCAGGGTGCCGCTCGTCTACTGCGAGGCGCTGCTCGACATCGAGCGCGAGATCTACCTTGGCTTCACGGTCGACCGCGACGCGCGTGCCAACGTCCTCATCTTCTCCGCCAAAGGCGGCATGGAGATCGAGCAGGTGGCCGAAGAGTCGCCCGAGGCGCTGGCCCGCCTGTACCCCAACCCCTGGCGAGGGCCCCTCGACTTCGAGCTCGCCCAGCTCGTGTACGACACGGGCCTCGGCGAGCACGTGCGGCCGCTGGTCGCCCTGATGAAGAAGCTCTACCGCGCCATCCCCGAGTACGACGCGCTGACCGCCGAGATCAATCCTCTGGTCATCACGCGCGCGGGCGACGTCGTGGCGGGCGACGCCAAGCTCGAGATCGACGACAACGCGGCCTGGCGCCACAAGGACCTCGTTGAGAGATACGGCGCGGTGATCGAGGGCGACCGATACGAGGTCGAGGCCCGAAAGCGCGGGCTGACATACGTCTCGCTGGATGGCGACATCGGCATCATCGGCAACGGCGCCGGCCTGTGCATGAGCACGCTCGACCTGGTCCAGCGTGCGGGCGGGCGGCCGTCCAACTTCTGTGACATCGGCGGCGGGGCGAAGGCCGAGGTGGTGGAGAACGCGCTGGCCGTGATCCTCATGAACCCGAAGGTCAAAGGCGTGCTCATCAACGTCTTCGGCGGCATCACGCGCGGCGACGAGGTGGCGACGGGCATCGTCACGGCGCGTGACAACCTGAAGATGGCCCTGCCCCTTGTGGTCCGGCTCAGCGGGACCCGGATGGAGGAGGGCCGAGAGATCCTCCTGCGCAACGGCATCGAGCCCGGCGTGAGCGCGTGGGAGGCGGCGCAAAAGATCGTCGAGCTCACGAAGGCCGGCGTGAAATGAGCATCCTCCTCGACCGCGAGACGAAGGTCCTCGTGCAGGGCATCACCGGCCGCGAGGGCAGCTTCCACGCCGAGCAGATGCAGGCGCTCGGGACGAAGGTCGTCGGCGGGGTCAGCCCTGGTAAGGGAGGCAGCACCCACCTCGGGGTGCCGGTGTTCAACACGGTGGCCGACGCGGTCGAGGCGTCGGGCGCCACGGCCTCTGGCATCTTCGTGCCTGCGCCTTTCGCCCCCGACGCGATCATGGAGGCCGCCGCCGCGGGGATCACGCTCATCGTGTGCATCACCGAGGGGATCCCGATCCAGGACATGGTCCGAGTCAAAGACTTCCTCCGCGGCCACCCGGCCGCGAGATTGGTCGGGGCCAACTGCCCGGGCCTGATCACGCCAGGGCAGGCCAAGATCGGCATCATCCCGCAGCGCATCACAAAGCCCGGCCACGTCGGGATGGTCTCCAGGAGCGGCACGCTCACCTACGAGGTCGGCTCGGCCCTGTCCGCGGCCGGCATGGGCCAGTCGACGATCGTGGGCATCGGCGGTGACCCTGTTCTCGGGGTGTCGTTCAGCGACGTCGTCCAGCTCTTCGAGAAGGACCCCGAGACCACCCACCTGGTGCTCATCGGCGAGATCGGCGGCAGCGACGAGGAGCACGCCGCGGAGCTGCTGGCGCGCGGCTCGCGCCTGAAGACCGTGGCCTTCATCTCGGGCCGGACCGCGCCTGAAGGCAAGCGGATGGGCCACGCAGGCGCCATCATTTCAGGCAACCGCGGCACCGCGAAGAGCAAGGAAGAGGCGTTTCGCAAGGCCGGCGTCGCGGTGGCGGAGACGACTGACGAGATAGTGGGTTTGCTGAGATGAGTGCTTTGCCGATCGCGGTGACCCGGGCGATGCGAATCGACCGTTTGCGTGACGTCGCCATCGCCGGGGCGCTGGTGCTCTGGCTCGTCTACACGCGGCTGTACTGGGTCCTCCAGGCGATGCACCTGGGCGCGCCGACCTGCCCGTTCTACCTGCTCACCGGGCATCCCTGCCCGTTTTGCGGCGGCACGCGGTCGTTCGCGTACATGTGGCGCGGTGACATGGCGGACGCCGTCCGCATGTACCCGCTGGGCCCCGCGCTGTTCGTGGGCACGCTCGTCAGCGCAGGCGGCCTGCTCGGCGGCGCCGCCACCGGCCGGACGTGGGTGCCGCGCCTGAGCCCGCGCCAGTGGTACCTGCTGGGCATTTTCGCCCTGAGCTCGCTCGTGCTGAGCTGGATGCTCAAGTTCTTCATCCTCGGCAATCGCTAGCGTCCGGAAGCTCGATCCGGAGGACTGGCAGCTCTACCGGCGGATACGCCTCAGCGCCCTGAAGGAGGCGCCCTACGCGTTCGGCTCGTCGTACGAGCGCGAAGCGGACCGTCCGGAGCCGGCATGGCGCCAGACGCTGATCGACCGGACCCGGTTCGTCGCCGAGGACGGCGGCGCGGTGGCCGGCACGGTGAGCGGTGGCGACGGCGACGTGAGCGCCACGGCCGCCATGACGGCGATGTGGGTCGATCCGCGATTTCGGCGGCGCGGCATCGGCGACCTGCTGGTGAAGACGGTGGTCGAGTGGGCCACTGCAGCGGGCTACGACGAGATGCTGCTGTGGGTCGCGCAGGAAAACGCGAACGCCGAGCGGCTGTACGAGCGCAACGGCTTCAGGCGCTCGGGGGCGGTGCAGGACATGCGGCCCGGCGTGCTCGAGTACGAGATGGTCAGGCGCCTTCGATGAGCCGCGTCACCGTGGGATACACGTAGCCGGTCCGCTGGTTGGCGTTGCCAGGGTCGATGAGGTCATGGGGCAGACCGTCACCCGCGGGGAACTCGAACGTCTCGATCTGGGCGCCATGGTCGCGCCACGACCTGATCAAGCCGTACGTGAAGCGATTGTCGAGGCGCGGTTCGGCGGCGTTGGTGACGACGGCGATGGAACGGGCCTTCGGTGCCGATTCGCGCGCCGCGCGCACCAGCCGCCTCCCGCACTCGAACAGCGCGGCGTACGCGTGCGTGGCAAAGCGCGGGTAGCCGTATGGCGGGCCGGTCCGGATCTTGAGGCTGCGGTCCCACCACAGGTAGAAGTTGGGCGCGCGGGCGGCCACGCGGCTCAACACGTCCATCACCGGCCCGGGGATCGGCTTCAGGCCGAGCATGGGCGCGATGAGCACTGCGCGGTCGACGTCCGCGTTTGCCTGCGCCACCAGGCCGGTCAGGATCGCCCCGAGCGAGAGACCGGCGACGGTCAGCCTCTCGCCCAGGGCCTCGCCCGCCGCGGCCGCCCGACTCGCGACAGCGACGAGGTGGTCGGCGCGGAGCTCCTCGATCGAGGTCGTGAGGCGGTCGGTGTATCCGTGCCGCGGGTAACGGGGGATCAGGACGTTCCATCCCTTCTCGAATAACTGCCGGCCGAGCGCGTCCATCTGCTGGGGGCAGTTCGTGAACCCGTGGAGCAGGACGAGGGCGCGGTCGACCCGGCGTCCGTGCGTGTAGACACGCGTGTGGCAGAGCGGGTTCACGTTCGGGCCGTCCAGGTCTTTCAGCGTCGTGGCGATACGGATGCCCTCGTCGTAATGCAAGTATGTCTGCGATGGATTTTGACCTGACCTCGGAGCAGCAGGCGATCCGCGACACGTGCCGCGACTTCGCGCGCGAGGTCGTCGAGCCGGCTGCTGAGAGGCTCGACCGCAACCACGAGTTCGGCTACGACGTCGTCAGGCAGATGGGCGAGCTCGGCTTGTTCGGCCTGCCCTTCAGCGAGGAGGTCGGGGGCGCGGGCGCGGATTTCCTATCTCTGTGCATCGCCATCGAAGAGATCTCACGCGCCGACGCCGGCGTCGGCATCACGCTCGAGGCCGCGGTGTGCCTCGGTTCGTCGCCGATCTACGAGTTCGGGTCGCGCGAGCAGAAAGAGCGCTGGCTGCCCGACCTGGTCGCGGGCCGCAAGCTGTGGGCGTTCGGGCTGACTGAGCCGGAAGCGGGCTCGGACGCGGGCGCCACGAAGACGCGCGCCGAGCAGCGCGACGGCAAGTGGGTCATCAATGGCGCCAAGCAGTTCATCACCAACTCCGGCACCGAGATCTCGGCGGGTGTGACCATCACGGCGGTCACTGGACGCGACCGAGACGGCGAGAGCGAGCTGAGCGCGATCATCGTCCCGACCGGTACGCCCGGCTACCACGTGCTCGAGTCCTATCGCAAGCTCGGGTGGCACTCGTCGGACACGCACCCATTGAGCTTCGAAGACTGCGAGGTGCCGGCGGACAACCTCCTCGGAGAGCGGGGTGGAGGCTACCGGCAGTTCCTGCACACGCTGACGGGCGGCCGGATCGCCATCGCCGCGCTGTCGGTGGGGCTCGCGCAGGCGTGCCTCGATGCGTCGCTTGCCTACGCGCGTGAGCGGCAGGCGTTCGGCGCGCCGATCGCGCGCCACCAGGCCATCCAGTTCAAGCTGGCGGACATGGCGATGGAGACCGAGGTCGCGCGGACGATGGTCTACCGCGCCGCCGCGGCGTATGGCCGCGAGGGCTCGGGGGAGACGTCGGACGACGTGCGGCGCCTGGCCGCGATGTCGAAGCTGTATGCGTCAGAGGCTTCGAAGCGCGCCGCGGACAACGCGGTGCAGATCCATGGCGGCTACGGGTTCATGGAGGACTATCCGGTTGCGCGGTACTGGCGGGACGTGAAGGTGAACGAGATAGGGGAGGGGACCTCGGAGGTGCAGCGGATGCTGATCGCGAGGCTGATCGGGGCGCTGGACTGACGAGCCCCTCCGTCGCCCTGCGGACGACACCTCCCCACCAAGTGCGGAGGAGGGAGGAGAGGCTAGCGATACACCCCGTTGTGGCCGAGGCTGTACTTGCCGACGTTCGGGAAGTACGTGAGCCCGTGGTCCTCCGACCCGACCGGGATCCTCGCCAGGACCGCCCCGGTCCTCGTGTCGAACACGTACACCGTCTTGTGATACCGGCCTGACGCCCACAGCTGTGTGCCGTCCGGGTTCAGCTGCAACATGTCCGGGCTGCCGCCGCCCGGGACCGTCCACTTCCCGACCACGGAACGCGTGGCGAAGTCGATGATCGAGACCGACCCCTCGAGGCGGTTCGAGACGTACAGGTGCTTGGTGTCGCGAGAGACCTGCAGCCCGTGCGCGCCGCGTCCCGTGGGGATGAACTGGATCTCCTTCATCGACACGGGGTCGACCACAGACACGCCCATGCGCCCCTGGTTGGTGACATAGAACACGGACCCGTCCGGCGACAGCCTGACGTCGATCGGAAGGCCGCCCACGTACGCGTCGCCGACGATCCGCATGGCATTGACGTCGACCTTCATCACGTGGCCGGTGTACTCCGTCGAGATCAGGAAGTAGCTCCCGTCGGCGCTGAAGTCCATGTGGTCGGCGCCGTACCAGGGAATGCCGACCGAGCCGAGCGTCGCCCACCCGTGGCGCCAGTCGAGGAAGACCAGCCTGTTGAGACGCTCGACGACGTCGATGGCCTTGGTGCCGTCGGGCGTGAAGTACAGGTTGTACGGGAATGGGATGTGGACGGTGCCGACCGGCTGCCCAGTCTTGATGTCGAGGACGGTGAGGCTGCTCGAGCCCTCGTTGTCGACGTAGAGCGCGCTCATGTCCCACGCCGGGGCGATGTGGTGGGGAATCGAGCCGACGCGGAAGTGGTCGATCACGCTGAAGGTCTTCGGATCGATCACGTCCACAGTGCCGGCCATGCTGTTTGGCACGTACACCCGCGCCGGGAGCTCGCACAGGGGGCACGGCACCGTGCCGGAAAGCGTGTTTGCGTAGACGTTGAACGCGGGCTCGGGGAGCGACGTCGGCTGCACGTCGGGCGCCGGCAGCACCCGGCCGGACTCGGTGTCTGACGTGACCGCGGCGCCGGCGGTCATCGGAGGCGCCGTCCACACCACGGCGAACACCACAGCGCCGGGGCTGACGACCGCGACCGCAAAGACGAACGCGAAAAAGATCCGGAACGCCTTCGACCGAAGGGTTCCGGCCAGCGCCCCTATGCGCCCGTCACTCGTCGGGAAGATCTTCAAGCTTCGGCGTCAGCTCGCAGACCCATCTTCCGTCATCCAGGCGTCGTATGAACCGGGAATAACCCTGGTTTCGGGCCACGTTGAGGAACTGCTCCTGCGTGATCAGGGTGCGCAGCCTCGCCAGGTCGGCGTAGGTGCTGTCGCGCATGATCCCGCCGACCACGCCGGCCAGCTCGCGCCACTGGCCCTCCGACAGGGGCTCGCCGTAGCCTGCGATGGTGACGAGCAGGGCGGCGGTGGCGCCGGTGATCGTCTCGGGCAGGATCTTCTCCGACTTGGCGCGGGCGATGATCTCTCGCCCTGTGCTGATGATGTCCGCGATCCGATCTCGCCGGACGCCGATTATGTCCCGGCCGCTCCCCACGGTCGTGCCTTCGAGATATCGCGGCCCAGCGTCCATTGTCAAGCCAACTATTCTAAGTAACGGCTGAGTTGGACCTGGAGCTGGCGCCGGAGCACGCAAGCCTTCGCGCCGCCGTACGCGAGCTGGCCCAGGGATCGGTTCAGCCGTTTGCCGAAGAGGTCGACCGCGACCACCGCTTCCCCGAGGAATCGGTGCGCGCCGTCATCGAGGCCGGCCTCATGGGCGTGCTCATCCCCCGTGAGTACGGCGGCGCCGGCCTGGACGCGCTCGCGTTCGCGATCTGCATCGAGGAGCTGGCTCAGGCGTGTGCCTCGACCGCGGTCATCGTCGACGTGCACACCAGCGTCGGCACCGAGCCGATCCTCCTCTTCGGCGACGAGGAGCAGAAGCGGCGGTGGCTGCCGCGGCTCGCCACCGGCGAGATCCTCGGCGCGTTTGCGCTGACCGAGCCGGCGTCGGGCTCCGACGCCGCGTCCCTCGAGACCACGGCGCGCCGCAACGGTGGCGGGTACGTCCTCAACGGGACGAAGGTCTTCATCACCAACATCGGCCACGCCGGTCTGTACGTCGTTTTCGCGCGCACCGGTCGCGAGGAGAAGGCCGGAGGTGTGACCGCGTTTCTGGTGCCGGGCGACGCGCCAGGCCTGCGCGTCGGCCAGGTCTTCGACAAGATGGGCCTGCATGGCTCGCCGACCGGTGAGCTTGTGCTCGAGGACGTCGAGGTGCCCGTCGCCAATCGCCTCGGCCCCGAGGGTGGCGGCTTCCGAGTCGCGATGCGTGCGCTCGACTCGGGCCGCATCGGCATCTCCGGCCAGGCGATCGGGATCGCCCAGGCCGCCGTCGACGAGGCGCGCGCGTCGATGCGCGATCGCGGGCATGACCAGGGCGACGATTTCACGCTCGCGGACCTCGCGACCCGCGTCGAGTCGGCGCGGCTGCTCATGTATCGAGCCGCCTGGCTGTGCGCCCGTGGCAAGCCGTTCACTCGCGAAGCGTCGATGGCCAAGCTGCACAGCACCGACACGGCGATGCACGTCGCGCTCGAGGCGCTCCAGATCGTGGGCGAGGACGGCGCCCGGCGTGGAAGCCCTTTCGAGCGCCATGTCCGCGACGCCAAGGCGCTGCAGATCTACGAGGGCTCGAACCAGGTGCAGAGGGTCGTCATCGCGCGCGAGATCCTCGGGAGTCGATAATCGAGATCGGATGGACTTCGAATTCACCGCGGAGCAGGTCGCGATCCGGGACACGATCCGCGAGCTGGTGCAGGATCGCGTGGCGCCGCGCGCCGCGGAGATAGACCAGACCGGCGAATACCCCAAGGACATCGAAAAGCTCTTCGCCGACAACGGGATCCTCGGCATCCCGTTCCCCGAGGAGTACGGCGGCATCTCGGGATCAAGCGTCACGATCTGCATGGGGATCGAGGAGATCGCGAAGGCATGCGCATCCTCGTCGCTGATCCTCGCCGTGCAGGCGCTGGGGTCCTATCCGATCCTCGTCGCCGGGACTGAGGAGCAGAAGAAGCGGTTGTGCCCGCCGCTCGCTTCGGGCGAGCAGGTCGCTGCGTACGCCCTTTCGGAGCCCGGCAGTGGATCCGACGCCGCGGCCATGACGACCCGCGCCAGGAAGCACGGCGACGAGTACGTCCTCAACGGCACCAAGCAGTTCATCACCCACGGCAGCGTCGCCGGAACGCTGGTGGTGTTCGCCCAGACCGACCCTTCGGCCGACCACCGCGGCATCTCGGCCTTCGTCCTGGAGCGGGAGACGAGCCCGTGGAAGATCGAGAAGCTCGAGCACAAGCTCGGCATTCGAGGCTCGCCGACCGCGCAGATCGTGCTCGAGGACGTGAAGGTCCCGGCCGCCAACCGGCTGGGTGACGAAGGAGCCGGCTTCAAGATCGCGCTCGCCGTCCTCGATCGTTCGCGGCCGGGCATCGGCGCCCAGGCGCTGGGCATCGCCGAGGGCGCGTTCGCGTACGCGCTCAACTACGTCAAGGAGCGCCACCAGTTCGGGCAGCCGATCGCGAGCTTCCAGGGCATCCAGTTCATGCTCGCCGACATCGCCACGCAGATCGAGGCCGCGCGCCACCTCGTGTTCCAGGCCGCCACCAAGGTCGACGGCAAGGCGCCAGACCTGACCAAGGTCGCGGCGATGGCGAAGCTCTTCGCGTCGGACACCGCGATGCGCGTGACCACGGACTGCGTGCAGCTGCTGGGCGGTTACGGCTACATCTCCGACTACCCTGTCGAGCGGATGATGCGCGACGCCAAGATCACGCAGATCTACGAGGGCACCAACCAGATTCAGCGTGTGGTCATAGCGCGCGCGTTGCTGCGTTGAGCGCTCCGGAACCCCAGCGGCCAGCCCCACCGCCACCGCCACCGCCCCCACCACCGCCGCCCCCGCCTCCGCCTCCTCCTCCGCCTCCACCGCCACCGACGGCCCCACCGCAGCAGCGCGGGCTCGCTTCGGCGTACCACCCGCCGCCACCGCCGCGGCCTCCGGCGGCCGCTTCATACGCGCCGAACGATTCGCGAGCGACGTGGGCGCTGGTCCTGGCCGTGGCGGGGGTCGGCGTGGGTGTCCTGGGCGTGCTCGCCGGCGTCGTCGTCCTGATCTTCGCCGGCGGCGACATGGCGAACACCTACGTCACCGACGCGCCTGTGTTCAACCCGTTTCTCATCGGCGTGCCCGCGCTGCTGCTCGGGCCGGCCGCCTACTTCATGGGCAAGACCGCGCTCACGCGCATCGACGAATCACAGGGGAAGCTCGGCGGCACGCCGTCCGCGCGCGCGGCCTCGTGGATCGCGATCGCGGCCACCGCTCTCGGCGCGGTGTCGACGTTGCTGTGGCTCGTGATCATGCTGCTCGCCATCTTCGGACCGCCTCCCAGCTAGGCCGCCGTGGAGCGGATCGCCGACGCGTTCGTCTGGCCGTTCCGCGACCCGGACTGGGTGGGGAAGGTCCTGGTGATGGGCCTCATCCTCATCATCCCCATCGTCGGCGCCATCAACGGCCTCGGCTGGATGCTCGCCGCGCTGGACCGATTGCGCGCCGGTGAAGAGCGGCTGCCGCCGGCCAACTTCGACCACCTGGGGCGGGGCCTGGGCCTCTTCGCCGTCTACCTCGTCTACTACCTGATCGCGCTCCTCGTGGCCGCTGTGCTGTACGTCCCGGCCGTCCTGATCCTGTCGTCGCAGAGCAGCGGCAATCCGAACGCCGGGCTCGTGGGCGCAGGCGTCGGACTATCGCTCGCGAGCTACAGCTTCCTCACGCTCGTGACGCTCGCCATCGGTTTCGCCACGCCTGCGGTCGTCCTCGCTTACGACCGTGGCGGCGTGGGCGCCGGCGTGAACGTGGCGCGCGTGGTTCGGACCATGGTCGCTTCGCCGGTCAACACCCTGATCGCGGGCCTTATGCTGATCGCCGCCGGAATCGCCGGCGGCCTCGGCGTCGTCGTCTGTGTGGTGGGCGTCTTTTTCACGCAGGCGTACGAGCTGGCGATGCAGGCCTGGATCATTCGCAGCTTCGAAGTGGGCACCAAGGAGGTCACGGATGCCGGACGAGCCACCGCCTGAAGAGGGCGGCGAAGCCGTCCCGCCACCGCCGCCACCGCCCAGCGGAGGCTACACGCCACCACCCCCGCCGCCCCCACCGCCCAGCGGAGGCTACACGCCACCCCCGCCGCCGCCACCGCCCAGCGGTGGCTACACGCCACCACCGCCGCCGCCTCCGCCGAGCGGAGGCTACACGCCACCACCCCCGCCTCCTCCACCGCCGGGTGGCTTCAACCCGCCCCCGCCTCCGCCGAGCGGAGGCTACGTGCCGCCTCCGCCGCCGGGCGCGTACATGCCGGCAGGCGGCGGCTACGTCCCTCCGGCGCCGGGCGGCGGCTACTACATGCCTCCCCCTCCGAGCGGCGGCTACGTGCCGCCTCCCCCGCCGGGCGTCTACATGCCGCCGGGCATGGGCTACGCCGGGACGCGCACAGATGGTCTGGCGATCGCGTCGCTCGTCATCGGCATCGTCTCCATCGCGTGCTCCGTCGGCTGCCTCGGCATCCTGCTCGGTCCCGTGGCGGCGATCATGGGCTTCATCTCACGGCAGCGCGTGGGGACGAGCGGCGGGACGCTCGGCGGCGGCACCATGGCGGTCATCGGCATGATCCTCGGCATCGTCGGCTTCGTCGCCAGCGTGATCTGGTTCTTCGTCGTCACATCCGGCACCTTCAACAGCGCGAACGCCACGCCCACGCCGTAACCCGAACCGCGGTTCAGCGTTGTTAAAATCCCGGTGCTCATGTCCCGAGCCAGGCCGAGACGGGCCAGGCGATCCCGCTACCGCGTCTTCTACCGCCTGACCAGGTCGGTTCCTGCCGCCATCGTCGCCGTCCTGCTGCTCGCCCTCGCGGTCGGCGCGACGCTGACGTACAAGCGCATCGACGATTTCTTCACCGCGACCACCGGCCATCATCTGAACCCGGTCGGCGAGGTCGTGCAGGCGGTCGAGCCGCAGCCCGGCACCATCGCGTACAAGCTCAAGCACGGCCAGCAGGTCAACGTCCTGCTGCTGGGCATGGGCGGCTACGAGAACGACGCGCCGTACCTGACCGACTCGATCATGGCCATCACGATCGACCCTTCGACCAGCCGCGTGATGATGGCCTCCATCCCGCGGGACCTGGTCGTGAACATGAACCTGCAGAGCAACCCGAACCGGATCTGGACGCAGAAGATCAACGCGGCATTCGAGGTGCCGTACACCAACATCATCTGCTGCGTCGCGTCGCAGTACACGGGACCGAACGGCGGCGGCTACGCCGCCGAGCACGAGGTCGGAAAGGTGACGGGCTTGACCTTCGACCGCTACATCGCCATCGACTTCGTCGCCTTCCGAGACATGGTCAACGCGCTCGGCGGCGTCGACATCTGCCTGTCGACGCGGCTCGACGACAACGAGTACCCGGCGACCGGCGGCGGCTTCCTCCGCGGGGGCATTCATTACCCGGCCGGATGTCAGCACGTGAACGGTGAGCAGGCGCTGCAGATCGCGCGCTCACGCCATGCCATCGAGCCCGAGCAGTCCTCGGACTTCGGCCGCGCGAAGCGCCAGCAGGACATCATGCAGGCGATCAAGAAGAAGGCGACCACTGTCAACGGCTTCTCCAAGGCGCCCGCGCTGCTGAGCGCCCTGCAGCAGAACATCCACACCGACATGACGCTGTCGGACATGAAGGCGATCTACGACTGGGGCAAGAACCTGCCCGACAGCTCGATCGTCCACGTTGCGATCACGGCGCCGTCGGGCGCGGCGGAGGGCAACCTCCTCGACTACGGCGATTGCGGTCTCGGTGCAGGCACCTCCCAGCTGTGTCCCGACGACCCGAGCTACGCGATGATCCACAAGTACCTGGCCTCGGTCCTGATCGACAACAAGACGCTCGGCGAGCGAGCGCCGGTCCAGATCGTCAACGGGGCCGGCAACTACTTCAACGGCCTGGACAGCCGCGTGACCACGATGCTCGACCCGACGGGCCTCCAGCTCGCCGACCCGGTGGCCAGGCCGGCGAGCTCGTCGACGCTGATCCTCGACTACTCGGGCGGCAAGTTCCCGCTGACGACGAAGTGGCTCCAGAACTTCTTCGGCGCCACGGTGGTGAACGCGACGCCGGCCAACCTTCCTCCCTCTGCGGGCCAGCAGACCTATGGGCTGGTGGTGGTGATCGGCCGCGACTTCGCCCTACATTGGGTGGGTCGGTAATCACGAGCTGAGCGACCCTGACCTGCTGAGGCGGTTTCGGGCCGGCGACGTGCGCGCCCTGGCCCGGGCCATCAGCATGGTCGAGCGCCGCGACCCGAGGGTCCGCGAGCTGGAAGACATGCTGCAAGGCGCCGTGCAGACGCCAGGGGTCGTCGGCTTCACCGGGGCGCCGGGGACCGGCAAGTCGACGCTCGTCGACGCCGTGGTCGCGCTGCTGCGAGGCCGCGAGAGATCCGTGGCGGTGCTGGCCACCGACCCGAACTCGCCGTTCACCGGCGGCGCCATCCTCGGCGACCGCATCCGCATGCAGCGCCACGCCCTCGACGCCAAGGTGTTCATCCGCAGCATGGGCGCACGCGGACACCTGGGCGGCCTTTCCCTGGCGACCCGCGAGGCGATCCGTCTGCTGGGCGCGTTCGGTTTCGACGAGGTGATCCTGGAGACGGTCGGCGTCGGCCAGTCGGAGCTGGAGGTGGCGGCCGTGGCCGACACGACGGTCGTCGTCCTGACCCCAAACCTCGGCGACAGCGTGCAGATGATCAAGGCCGGAATCCTGGAGATCGCGGACGTCTTCGCCGTCAACAAGGCGGACATCGACGGCCATTCGCGGGTTCTGACCGAGCTCCGGACCATGCTCAACATGGGTCCGAGAGGGCCCTGGAAGCCGCCGATCGTACCCACGGTCGCGGTGCGCGGAGAGGGCGTGGAACAGCTGTGGGAGGCGGTGCTCGAGCACCGCCGCTTCCTCGAGTCGAGCGGCAGGGCGCAGGAGTTGGCGGCGCGGCGGCTCCGCGACGAGACGGCCGAGGTGGCCGCGGAGCTGGCGAGGGCGAGGGCCCGCCAGGCGCTCGAAGACGATCCCGGCCTGGCCGGGCGTTTGTTGAAAGATGGGACGCCTTACCGGACCGCGGAGGAGATCCTCCGTACTCGCACCGATAATTGATCTGGAGCTGAGATGAAGGTCAGGGCCCGCGACCCGAAAGAGGTGTGGGAGCAGGAGCTCGGCTCGAGCTCGCTGCGAGACGACGGCATCGAGACGTCGACCATCTCCGGGATCCCGCTCAAGCCGCTCTACACGAAGGACGACCTGCCCGGCCGCGCGCCCGAGTTCCCCGGCCAGTTCCCCTACACGCGCGGCATCCATCCCTCCGGTTACCGCGGCCGGCTGTGGACCATGCGGCAGTTCTCGGGCTACGCGACCGCAGCGGAAACGAACCGCCGCTACAAGTACCTGCTGGCCAACGGCCAGACCGGCCTCTCCGTCGCCTTCGACATGCCCACTCTGATGGGCCAGGACTCGGACGCGCCGACGAGTCGCGGCGAGGTCGGGCACTGCGGAGTGGCCATCGACTCGCTCGCCGACATGGAGACGCTCCTCGAAGGCATCCCCCTGGGCGAGATCACGACGTCGATGACGATCAACTCACCGGCGGCGATCCTGCTGTGCATGTACATCGCCGTCGCCGAGAAGCAGGGCGTGCCCGCCTCAAAGCTTGGCGGCACGCTGCAGAACGACATCCTCAAGGAGTTCATCGCCCAGAAGGAGTTCATCTTTCCGCCGGCCCCGTCGATGCGCCTCGTCGTCGACTCCATCGAGTACTGCGCGAAGGAAGTGCCGAAGTGGAACACGATCTCCATCTCCGGCTATCACATCCGTGAAGCGGGATCGACGGCCGTGCAGGAGCTGGCCTTCACCCTCGCCGACGGCATGGCGTACGTCGACGCCTGTCTCGAGCGCGGCATGCACATCGACGACTTCGCGTCGCGCCTGTCGTTCTTCTTTGACGCGCACATCGATTTCTTCGAAGAGATCGCCAAGTTCCGCGCCGCGCGTCGCATCTGGGCGCGCTGGATGCGAGACCGATACGGCGCGCAGCAGGAGCGTTCATGGAAGCTTCGGTTCCACTCGCAGACCGCCGGCGTGTCGCTGACGGCGCAGCAGCCGGAGCTCAACATCGCCCGTACCGCGGTCGAGGCGCTGGCGGCGGTGCTTGGCGGCACGCAGTCGCTGCACACCAACGCGATGGACGAGGTGCTGGCGCTGCCGACCGACCGCGCGGCGCGCATCGCCCTGCGCACGCAGCAGCTGCTCGCTTACGAGACCGGTGTGGCCAACACGATCGACCCGCTCGGCGGCAGCTACTTCGTCGAGGCCCTGACCGACGAGATGGAACGCCAGGCGGAGGCCTACTTCAAGCGCATCGACGAGATCGGCGGCGTGATCCCGGCGATCGAGTCCGGCTTCTTCCAGAAGGAGATCGCCGACGCCGCGTTTCGCTACCAGCAGGAGCTCGAGCAGAAGCGGCGGATCATGGTCGGCATCAACGATTTCACGGTCGACGACGAGGAGGAGATCGAGATCCTCCGCATCGATTCTCGACTGGAGAGCGAGCAAGCGGCCCGCGTGCGCGAGGTGCGCGCCAGGCGTGACCAGGCCAAGGCGAGCAACGCTCTCCACCGCCTGCGCAAGGCCGCCGCCGGCACCGACAACCTCATGCCCTACATCCTCGACGCGGTGCGCGCTTACGCCACCGAGGGCGAGATCATGCAGGCGCTGATCGAGGTGTTCGGCACCTACACGGAAACCGCGGTCGTCTGATGCCGACCGCGACCAAGCCCGTCCGCATCGTCGTCGCCAAGGTCGGGCTCGACGGTCACGATCGAGGCGTGAAAGTCGTGGCCCGGGCGCTGCGAGACGCCGGCTACGAGGTGATCTACACGGGGCTGCGGCAGACGCCGGAGATGGTGGTCGACGCGGCGCTGCAGGAGGACGCCCAGGTGATAGGCCTGTCGATCCACTCGGGCGCCCACATGACGCTCTTTCCGGCCGTCGTGGACGAGCTCAAGAAACGCGACGCCACGGACATCGTCGTCTTCGGCGGCGGCATCATCCCGGACGACGACATCACCGCGCTGAAGAAACGCGGCGTGGCCGAAATCTTCACGCCCGGGACGCCGCTCCAGGACATCGTCGACTGGCTGCGCCGGCGCTTTCCCGAAAAATCTTCTTCCTAAGCCGGGGGGTTTGCCCTTAACATTCGCGCGATGTCAAGCGCGCCTCCCCCTCCACCTCCCTCGAGTCCACCGCCTCCTCCAGGTCCGCCGCCGGCGCAGCCGCCGATGCAGCCGCCTCCGCCGCCGGCGGGTTATCCACAGCAGCCCGTGCCGTACGGGCAGCCCTACGGACTTCCCGACGCCCAGGGCTCGCTCGTCTCCATGATCCTCGGCATCATCGGCCTCGTCCTCACACCGCTGACCTGCTGCTGCGGCGTCGGCGCGATCGTCCCCCTCGGCCTCGGCATCGCGGCCCTCGTGCTCGGGTTCCAGGCGCGCAGCAAGATCGCGGCCGCCCCGGGCGCGCTCGGTGGCAGCGGCAAGGCCCTGGCGGGGATCATCACCGGCGGCACCGCGGTCGGCATCTCGCTCGTGCTGCTGCTCCTGGTCGTGGTGCTCCGCGTGGCGACGCCGTCGATCCTCAACGCCTTCCCGACGCCGACGTAACGAAGCCACGTAGAATAAGCCCGCCTCTCCAGCCAGAGGCGCCACCATGCAACTGAACGCCACGCCTCGTCCGAAGCTCGGCAAGCGCTCGCGCCGCGTCCTGCGCGAGGGCAAGCTGCCAGGGATCGTGTACGGGCACAACACCGAGCCGACACCGATCACCCTGGACAAGCTCGAGTTCCAGAAGGTGTTCGTGAAGTCGGGACGCACGCACCTGGTCGACCTCTCCATCGACGGCCGCAGCGAGAAGGTGCTGGTGCGCGACATCCAGCTGCACCCACGCCGCCTCGGACCGATCCACGTCGACCTCTACCAGGTCGACCTCCAGGAGAAGATCGAGGTCGAGGTCCCGGTTCACATCACCGGCGAGTCGGCGCCCGTGAAGCAGGGCGACGGTGACATCCTCCAGCCCCTGCACACGGTCCGCGTCGAATGCCTGCCCTCGGACATCCCGGAGTCGTTCGAGGTCGACATCACGCCGCTGGACGAGGTGGACGCCGAGCTTCGGGTCAAGGACCTGACCGTCCCGCAGGGCGTGACCGTGCTCGAGGACGAGGAGGAGCTCGTGGTCAAGATCGTGCACAAGCGCGAGCTCAAGATCGAAGAGGAAGTCCCGGCCGTCGAGGCCGCCGTCGCTCCTGAAGGCGAGGCCGCCGAGGGCGAGGCGCCGGCCGCCGAGCAACCCGAGACCGAGGAATGATCGCGGCCGCCCCGGGCGGCTACAACATCGCGCAAGACCTGCAGACCGGCGGTCCTCTCCGCGACGTCGTCTTCGTCGTCGTCGGCCTGGTCGTCTTCATCCTCTTTCTCTTCCTCGCCCGCTTCGTCGCGCACCTGGTCGGCGAGCAGCTCCGGAGGCGCCACGTGCGCGCGGACATGGTGGTCCTCGGCCGCCGTGTCGTCACCGCCCTGGTCATCCTGCTCGGCGTCTTCGCCGGCCTCGGGTTTGCGGCGCAGACGGCCAACGTCACCCTGTTCGGCCTGCTCCTCGCCACGATCGTTGCCGCGCTCGGCGTCCAGGACCTGCTGCGCGACTACGTCTCCGGCTACTACCTGCTCTTCGAACGCCACCTCAGGGTCGGCGACAGGCTGGTGTTCGACGGGCACCACGGCACGGTCGTCGAGATCCGCCTTCGCGTCACGCTGCTGAAGAGCGACGAGGGGGACGTGATCATCGTCCCGAACTCCGAGCTGTTCACCAAGCCGGTCACGATTCGCGGCGTCTCGCCCGAAGAGGCTAAGAAAGAGCCCCCAGCGTGATCCGCCAGAGGGCCTCGAGCTTCTGGCCCTCGAGCTCCGACTCCTCACTCAAGAGCTGCCGGAACATGTCCGACGCCGTGCCGGTGTGGATGCCGCCCGCGACCTGGCCGGCCAGCGACCGAAGGTGGAAGGTGTGGTCCGGCTTGGACGACGTGGTGTCGAGATCGACCTTCACCTGCTCGAGCTGCACGTGGTCCGACCACCGCCTGACCTCGGCTGCGCCGGTCTGGGGCGCGTCCGAGAGATGGAGGCAGTTGAGACCGCCGAAGATCCCATATCTCTCGCGGAGCGAGCCGGGCCGCGATTTGGCGATCTGCGTCTCGCCGAGGTCGTAGCGCATGAGGCCGAGCGCCTGGTCGGACGCGGTGACACGACCGACGATGACCGGAAGCGCGGTCATGAAGTCGACGAGCCATGGAAAGAAAGGCCGGTCCTGCAGAAAGTCGTAATGGCTTTCGATCAGCGACGCCGGCGGCTGGAACCAGTCCAGGGACTCGATCTTCCAGTCCCTCTCCGAAGAGAGCCACCCCCATATGCCGGCGCGCGCTGCCAGGCGGTACGCCGAGTCGGGCTTGAAGATGAGGAGGGCGTCAGCCAAGCGCGCTCGCTTGGTCGATAGTCGCGACTATCACCCGCTTTGGGGCGAGAAATATGGCGTTAGTCGCGACTATCGCCCGTGTCGGGGGCATCCAATCTATTTTCCCGGCTTGCGGTCGCGCGGGTTGGGCGAGTAGACCTTGCGGCTCTTGAGCTTCTCCGGCATGTGCACCTGGCTCGCGGCGACGCCGCCCTCGTAGTCGTGGGCGTACTGATAGCCGCGGCCGTAGCCCATCGACCGCATCAGACCCGTCACCGCGTTGCGCAGATGCAGCGGCACGGGCTCGTTTCCGGTCTCCTGGATGAGCTCACGCGCCGCGCCGTACGAGGTCAGCGCGGAGTTCGACTTTGGCGCCAGCGCAAGGTAGAGCGCAGCCTCGGTCAGCGGGAGCACCGCCTCGGGCATGCCCACGAAATGGGCCGCCTGCTGCGCCGCGACCGCCACCGGCAACGCCTGCGGGTCGGCCAGGCCGATGTCCTCGGCGGCGAGAATGACCAGGCGCCGGGCGACGAACAGCGGGTCCTCGCCCGCCTCGAGCATGCGGGCCATCCAGTAGACCGCGGCGTCCGGGTCGCTGCCGCGCACGCTTTTGATGAGGGCCGACACGATGTCGTAGTGCTGGTCGCCGGCGCGGTCGTAGAGGAGGTGGCGCTGCTGCAGCGCCCGCTCGACGTGCCCGACCGCCACCGGCGCCTCGCCGGCCAGGGCTACGGCCGCCTCGAGGCCGTTCAGAGCCACGCGCGCATCGCCGCGCGCCACCTCGAGGAGGGCGTCCAGGGCGGCATCGTCGATCGTGGCCGAGAGCTCCCCCAGGCCCCGCCGCACCACCTGTTCGAGCTCGTCGCGCGTCAGCTGCTCCAGGCGGAACACGCGGCTGCGCGAGAGCAGCGGTGAGATGACCTCGAACGAGGGGTTCTCGGTGGTGGCGCCGATCAACGTGACCGTGCCGTCCTCGACATGGGGCAGGATCGCGTCCTGCTGCGCCTTGTTGAAGCGGTGGATCTCGTCGATGAACAGCACCGTGCGCAACCCGGCGCGCCGGTGGATCCTGGCCTCGGCCACCACCTTGCGCAGGTCGGCGACCCCGGCCGTGACCGCCGACATGGCGACCATGCGGGCGCTGGTCTCGCTGGCGAGAAGGCCGGCCAGCGTCGTCTTGCCGCTGCCCGGCGGCCCCCACAGGACGATGCTCGGCAGATGGCCCGACTGCGTCAGGCGGCGGAGCACGTCCACGACTTCCCGCTGGCCCACCAGGTCGTCGAACGTCCTGGGCCGCATCCGGGTCGCCAGCGGCGCGGCGGGCTCGGCGCCGGCGGGGACAGGAAAGAGCTCGCCCTGGTTCATCTGGCTCAATTTTGAGCTTGACCGCTTAACAGGCCCCGAAGCCTACAATTCGCGCCCATGACCACCTGCTGGTACTGCAACTCGGAGCTGCCCGAGACCTCGCAGTACTGCCCGACGTGCGGTCACAGCCAGACCGACCACACGTCGAGCCCGCTTTTCGGGGTGGTCGACCCGACCACCGGCATCTGGAACTCCAAGTTCGTCAACGCCCTGGTCGGCCAGGAGGCCAACCGGGCGGTCCGGTACCACCGGCCGCTCTCCGTCCTCGTGGTCGAGCTCGACCACGCCGAGCACATCCACAAGGAGCTCGAGCAGATCCAGGTCGAGGGCCTGCTCAGGGAGATGGCCGAGCGCCTGGGGCAGTCGATCCGCGATACGGACACCGTCGGCTTCCTGGACCTGGACGGGCCGCCACACTTCGCGATCGTGCTGCCGGAGACGGACGAGTCCGGCGCCGCCCTGGCGGCCGACAAGATCCGGCGCTCGATCGCCTCGCACGACTTCGGCTCCGCCGGCGCCTGGAACCGGATCACGGTGAGCTGCGGCTCGGCGACCATCGACGCCGACTACCGCCCGCGCGACGAAGCCGGCATGATGAACCGCCGCGAGTACACCGGCAACCTGCTGCGCGAGGCATACCAGGCGCTCGACGCCGGTCGCGCCTCGGGGACCAACCGGACCACGGTCGGCGCGTATCGTCGTTAAGCGCAGCTGACCCGCATCTACCTCATCCGGCACGCCGACGTCGAGAACCCGCACCGGGTCCTTTACGGCCACCTCGAGGGCTTCCACCTGAGCGCCCTCGGCAGGGAGCAGTCGGCCGCGGCCGGCGATCGCCTCCGCGACGCCGGCATCACGCGCATGGTGCACAGCCCGCTGCTGCGTGCGGCGGAGACGGCCCAGGTCATCGCGTCCCGGCTCGATCCGGCGCCGGTGCTGGAACCGGAGCCTGACCTCCGCGAGGCGGAGTTCAGCCGCTACCTCCAGGGCATCCCCTACTGGCAGGTGCCGCTCCGCCGGCCGCTGTGGTTCGTCCACAAGGCCCGGCGGGGGTTGCTTCCGGGTGACGAGTCGATAGAGGTCATGGCCGAGCGCGTGCTCGGAGTCGTCCGGCGGCTGGCCCGTGAGAGCCCGGGTGAGGCGGCGGCGATCGTCAGCCACGCCGATCCTCTGATCGCGGCGTGGATCGTGCTCGACGGCCGCCCTCAGAACGAGCGCGAGATGCACCGCAAACCCATCGCCAAGGCCGGGATGCTGCAGCTCGACCTCGAGGGCGAGACGCCGGTGGCCTGGCAGTACATCGCACCACCGCGCGTGGGCAAGCCGGCCACCGCGGCGGCGTGACCAGGTCCTTCCCGAAAGGGTTCCTGTGGGGGACCTCCAGCGCGGCACACCAGGTGGAGGGCGACAACCGGAACAACGACTGGTGGGAGTGGGAGCAGCAGCCCGGGCACATCGACAACGGCGATACGTCCGCCGTCGCCAACGACCACTACCACCGCTACCGCGAAGACTTCGCGCTCCTGCGGGAGCTCAACCAGAACGCGCACCGCTTCTCCATCGAGTGGTCGCGTGTCGAGCCTTCGGAGGGCGAGTTCGATTCCACGCAGATCGACCACTACCGCCACGTCCTCGGCGCCCTGCACGACCTCGGCATCACGCCGATGGTCACGCTCCACCACTTCACGAGCCCGCGATGGTTCGTGCGCAGGGGTGGATGGACGTCTCCTGACGCGCCGGCGGCCTTCCTGCCCTTCGTCGAACGGGTCGTCGACGAGCTCGGCGAGCTCGTGCCTCTCTGGTGCACGATCAACGAGCCGAGCATCTATGCCGCCAACGGCTGGATCACCGGCGATTTTCCGCCGGGTCACCACGGCGACCTGCCCGCGCAGTACCGGGTCGGCGCCGGGATGTGGCGGGCGCACGAGATGGCCTACGCGGCGATCAAGAGGCGCCGCCCGGATTCCTCCGCCGGCCTTTCGCACCACAAGTTCCTGTTCATGCCGGCGAGCAGCCGTTTCTGGAACCGCCTGGCCACCGCCGCGGCGCAGCTCGCGACCGAACGCTGGCCGGTGCGGCGGCGCGGCCTGCGGCGCATAGTCGAGGCCTCGAGCGATTACATCGGGATCGCGCATTACTGGGGCCAGCTCGCCGCCCTCGATCTGCGCCGGCCGCAGGACCAGTTCGTCCGGCGCTTCAACCCGCCCGGTGCGCCGGTGACCGAGATGGGGTGGGCGTCCAGTCCGTCGTGGATGCGCGACGTCCTGAACGAGCTGAAGCCTTACGGCAAGCCGGTCTACGTCACGGAGAACGGCATCGCGGCGACGGACGACCGCGTGCGAGAGCGGTACATCAACGACATCCTGGCCAACGTGCACGCGGCGATCCAGGACGGTGTCGACGTGCGCGGCTACTTCCACTGGACCAACACCGACAACTTCGAGTGGTCGCGCGGCTACTCGGCGAAGTTCGGGCTCATCGCGGTCGACCGGCAGTCGCTCGCGCGGACGGTGAAGCCGAGCGGCCGATTGTACGGCCGAATCGCGGCGGCGAACGCTCTACCCGACTGACTAGACTCAGGCCGATATGAGCCGTCGCTCCTTGCTGGTCGGCGGCGTGGCAACCGGCCTCGGCTCGGTGCTCATGCTCTCGCTCCTCTGGGGCCTGCAGCACGCCGCGCTGAGCAATCCGCCCTTGCTGGGCCGTGTGGCGCCGCGACTGGCGATCCAGACCGCCTCCGGCGACCAGGTCCGCGTCTGGGAGATGCAGGGCAAGCCTGTCGTTCTCAACTTCTGGGCCTCCTGGTGCGGGCCGTGCGTGCAGGAGGGGGGCGTGCTCGCGGACGCTTCGGCCGCGCACCATGAGGTGGCCTTCGTCGGCGCCGACAACCGCGACACGACCTCTGCCTTCCAGGTATTCGAGCTGCGTCACCCGCACACCTATCCCGCGGGGCCGATCGTCGTCGGCACATACCAGTCCTACGGCGTGGCGGGCCTGCCGGCCACGTTCTTCATCGACTCACGCGGCGTCGTGGTCGCCTCTTTCACAGGCCCCCTGGACGCCGGCACCCTCGACCACTACCTCGCGCTGGTGGCGCCGTGAGGACGCTGCTGCGCTGGGGTCTGCCGGGCCTGGTCGTCGCGGGCTGCGTGGGCTACTTGATCGTCACGGCCTCGGGTGCCTCGGCCGAGTACTACGTCACCGTCTCCGAGCTGCAGTCGCACCCGACCACCGGCGACGTCCGCGTCGCGGGCGTCGTCCAGGACGGCGTCGAGAGATCGGGCCTGCACGTGACCTTCACGGAGAAGGACGGGACCGCCTCGATGCCGGTCGACTACACGGGCACGCTGCCTGACATCTTCAAGCCCGGCATCACCGTCGTCGTCGAGGGCACGATGGGGGCGGACGGCGTCTTCCACGCGCGGACGCTGCTCGCCAAGTGCCCATCCCGCTTCTCGACCCAGCCCTACACGTCGTGATCCTCGGCTACTTCGGCGCCGGGGCGCTGCTGGCGGGAGTGGTGCTCGGCGGGTTCTCGGCGTGCCTCGCCTTCTGGGCAGGGTGGCGCGACGCTCCGGTGCTCACCCAGATCGCCCGGCGGGCCTTCTATGCGGCGGCGGCGATGACTCTGCTTGCGGGCGTCGTGCTCGAGGTGGCGCTGATCACGCACGACTTCTCTCTCGTCTACGTGGTCGAGCACACCGACCTCTCGACGCCGATGGCGCTGGTCGCCGCGGGCTTCTACGGCGGTCAGGAAGGGTCGCTGCTGTACTGGACGCTCATCCTCGGCCTGCTCGGCAGCGCGTCGCTGGTCACGTCGGCGCGGTTGGGCGGCCGGGTCGCCGCATACGCGACAGGGATCCTCGCGTCGATCCTCACGTTCTTCCTGTTCGTGCTCGCGGTCGTCGCCAGTCCGTTCGACCTGTTGACCGTGACGCCGCCGGACGGTCTCGGCCTCAACCCGGTGCTGCGAGATGGCGGCATGCTGATTCATCCGCCCGTCGTCCTCGCGGGGTTCGCGTCGTTCGCCGTGCCGTTCGCCTTTGCGTGCGCGTCGCTGCTGGCGCGCCGCGCCGACGCGGCATGGATCACACACACGCGGCGCTTCGCGCTGCTCGCATGGACCTTGCAGTCCGCCGGCTTGTTGCTCGGCATGTGGTGGGCGTACCACGTGCTCGGCTGGGGCGGTTACTGGGGTTGGGACCCCGTGGAGAACGTGGCGCTGATGCCGTGGCTCGCGACGACCGCGTACCTGCATTCGTCGCAGGTGCAGGAGCGGCGCGGAAGGCTCGGCACGTGGAACCTCGGCCTCGTCATGGTCGCGTTTCTTCTCGTCGTGTTCGGCACCTTCATCGTGCGCAGCGGGATCGTCCCGTCGGTGCACACGTTCGCCGTGAGCGCGATCGGGCCGTGGTTCCTCGGCTTCCTTGCCGCGTGCATCGCGTTCTCGGCGGCGCTCCTGGCAGTCCGTTCGGGGGCGAAGCCCGACACCTCCGTCAGGCCGGCGCCGCTGGCCTCTCGCGAAAGCGCCTTCGTGCTGCAGAACCTGCTGCTGATCGGCGTGGCGGCGGTCGTGTTTTGGGGCACGGTGCTGCCGCTCGTCACCGGCATGCTGGGTGGTGAGCGCGTGGTCGGGGCGCCGTACTACGAGCGCGCCGCCGGACCGCTGTTCGCGGCGCTGCTGGCGCTGCTCGCCGTCGGTCCACTGCTGCCCTGGCGCCACCCCAACCGCTCGACGGTGCGCGCGCTGCGATGGCCCGCGGCCGCAGCCGTGCTCACGTTCCTCGCCCTGCTCGTCGCCGAGGTCCGCTCGCCGGCGGCGCTGATCGCGTTTCCGTGCGCCGCGGCGGCAGCGGCCACGGCGCTGTCCGAGTACGGGCGCGCGCTGGTCCGCAAGCCGCAGGTCCTCGTGCGCAACCGCCGTCGCTACGGCGCATACCTGGCGCACCTCGGCCTGGTCGTGGTCGTCGCCGGCGTGGCCGCGTCGCACTTTGGCCAGCAGGAGAGGGACGTCACGCTCCAGCCCGGCCAGTCGGCGACCGTCGCCGGCTACACGCTGACCTACTCCGGCGGTTGGCAGCGTGCGCTGACCGACCACGTCGAATACGTGGCCGCCGTGCGCTTCGGCGATCAGACGCTCGAGCCCTCGCGCGCGACCTACGCGACGCTCGGCGGGCAGGCGTTGACCCACGTCGCGATCTCGACCACGCCCGTGGCCGACGTCTACGTGGTCCTCGCCGCGACGAACGACGACGGCTCGGCCGTGTTCCGGATATTCGTCAACCCGCTGGTGGCCTGGATTTGGGCCGGCGGCGTGGTGATCATCCTCGGCGTGGTCCTCGGCAACGTGGGCGAGGCGGGCCCGGTGCCGGAGTTGGCAAGACGCCGGATTACGGCTACCCTGCCCGCGTAGCGATGGCCATCATCATCGCCACCCTGCTCCTGTTCCTGGCCGGGCCTTTCGTGCTCTGGCCGCTGCTCAAAACTCCGCCCGAGGAGCCGCACACGTGAGCCTCGTCATCGCCAACGGCCTCGCGCACCGCTTCGGCAGCGAGCTCGCGCTGGCCGGGATCGACCTCGTCCTCGACACGGGCGAGCACATGGCGGTCCTGGGGGACAACGGGGCGGGGAAGACGACATTGCTGCGCGTGCTGGCCACGGCGCTCAAGCCCACCGCGGGCGACCTGAAGATCGCAGGCCTCGACGCGTTCAAGGAGCGCCGGCGGCTGCGCCATTACATCGGGTACGTGGCGCACGCGCCCGGCCTGTACCCGGCGCTGACGGCGACCGAGAACCTCGAGTTCTTCTGCGACCTTCAGGACGTGAGCCGCGCGCAGGCGGCCGACGTCCTCGAGCGCGTGGGTCTGGGGCCGGTTGCCCGACGGCGCGTGGACCAGCTGTCCCGCGGCATGCAGCAGCGCCTGGCGATCGCGCGCGCGGTCCTGCACGATCCCCGGCTGCTCGTTCTCGACGAGCCGGACGCCAGCCTGGGCTCCGACGCGCCCGAGCTGCTGGCGGCCGTGATGCGCGACCGCACGGTCGTGCTCGCCACCCACGACCACGCGCTGGCCAACCGCCTGTGCCCGCGCACGCTCGTCCTGAAGCACGGGCGGTCGCACGGCACGCCGACCCGCCTGAGCCTGGTCAAATGAACCCGCTGCGTGTCGCGCTCGCGGTCGCACGCAAGGACCTCCTGTCCGAGTGGCGGACCCGCGAGCTCGTACCCGCGCTGGCGCAGATCGTCATCCTGGCCCTGCTCATCGGCAACTTCGGCTTCCAGGTCGATTCGCGCAACGCGAACGTGATCGCGCCCGGCGTCCTGTGGATGGCGCTCGTGTTCGCCGGACTGGTGGCCTTCGGCCGGACGTTCGCCGCGGAGAGGGAGCAGGCGTCGCTCGAGGCGATGCTGATGACGCCGGCGTCGCCGCTCGCGATCTTCGCCGGCAAGGCGGCCGCCGCGGGCGCGATGCTCGTCCTTTGCGAGGCGGTGCTGCTACCCGCGCTTTCGTTGTTCTTCGGCGCGCCGCTCAGCTTCGACCTGGTGAGCGCGGTGCTGCTGGCGACCATCGGCATGTCGGCGCTCGGCGTGCTCTTCGCCGCGATCGTCGCGCGGGTAAGGGCTCGCGAGCTGCTCCTCCCGCTGCTCACTTTGCCGCTGTGGATCCCGATCGTCATCGCCGGCGCGCAGGCGGTGCAGTCGGCGTTCGGCCTGCCGGGCTCCTACGACCAGGCGATCGGCCTCCTCATCGACTTCGACATACTTTTCGTCGTGCTCACATCCCTCGCCGCGCGGTTCGTTCTGGACGAATGAACCGGTACGAGAGGTGGGCCGCCGCGGCGGTCGTCCTGATGGCCGTCGCCGGCGGCGCGATCTTCCTTTACGCGCCGGTCGACGCGCTGCAAGGCGTCGTGCAGCGGATCTTTTACCTTCACGTGAGCTCAGCGATCGCCGCCTATGGCTGCTTCGCGGTCGTGCTCGTGGGCGGGATCGTCTATCTGCGCAACGAGAGCCTCGCCGCCGACCGCGCCGCGCGCGCGGGAGCGGTGGTCGGAGTCGTGTTCACGACCGTCACGCTCGTCATGGGCATGCTCTGGGCGAAGCCCATCTGGGGCACGTACTGGACGTGGGACGCGCGTCTCACGTCGACGCTCGTGCTGTGGATCATCTACGCGGGCTACCTCCTGGTGCGGCGTCTCGCGGAGCCGGGTCGCCAGGCGGCGCGGCTCGCGGCGGTGGTCGGCATCTTCGGCTTCATCGACGTGCCGATCGTCCACTTCAGCGTCACGTGGTGGCGGACGCAGCACCCGGGCCCGATCGTGGTCAACGACGCGCTGCCGGCGGAGATGCTGGCCACGTTCCTCTTCACGCTCGTCTGCACGCTGTTCCTGGCCGCGGTCCTGATCGCGATCCGCTACCGCATCGAGACCCTGCTCGACGAGGCGCAGATCGTGTTCGAGCCGGCAAAGGTCGTGCCGGCGCAGCAGCCGGAGGTCAGCCAGTGACGTACCTGGTGATCGCCTATGCCTTCGCCATCGTGGTGCTGGGCGGCTACCTCGTCTGGTCCTTGCGCGCCATCCGGGAGCTGGAACGCAGGCGGTAATCGTCGGCGCCGGCCCGGCCGGCGACGCGGTGGCGGCCGGCCTGCGCGATGGAGGCTGGGACGGCGACATCGCGCTGATCGGCGCCGAGCCGGAGCGACCTTACGAGCGCCCTCATCTGAGCAAGGGTTACCTCGCGGGCTCGGTCGCGCGTGAGAAGCTGTGGCTTCGCCCGGCTGGCCAATACCGGGAGCTGCGCGTGGACCTCATCCTGGGAACAGAGGTGGTCGACCTCGGCCTCGATCGGCGCGAGGTCGTCTTCGAGGGTGGTCGGACGATGCGGTGGGACCGCCTGTGCATCGCCGTCGGGTCGGATGCGCGGCGATTGGCGGGTTTCGAGGACGCGATGTACCTGCGTGACCTCCCCCAGGCGGATGCCGTGCGCGGCGAGGTCGCGCGCCGCGAGCGCCTGGAGATCGTCGGCGCCGGTTTCGTCGGCTGCGAGGTCGCCGCGGTGGCGGCGGCGCAGGGATGCGAGGTCCGCGTGTACGAAGCCCTGGAGCAACCCCTCCTCCGCGTGCTGGGCCGCGACCTGGGCGCATACATCGCCGAAGTGCACCGCGCGCACGGCGTCGACCTTCGCGTGGGCAGCGAGCCGCCACCTCGCGCCGACCTGGTCGCCGTCGGCTCGGTGCCGCGCATGGAGATCGTCGCCGACGAGCTCGGCCGCACCTCCCACGAAGACGTTTACGCCGCGGGCGACGTGGCCCGCTTCTACCACCCGCTCTTCGAGACGCACGTGCGCGTCGAGCACTTCCAGACGTCGCAGCGGCAGGGTTTCGCCACGGGCCGGGCCATGGCGGGCGCCGGCCAGCCCTATGGAGAGGTGCCCTGGTTCTGGTCGGACCAGTACGACCTCAACCTTCAGTACGTGGGCGCGGGCCTGCCGTGGGACGAGATCGTCACGCGCGGCACGTTCGGCCGGCCGCCGTTCACGGTTTTCTATCTGCGCGGAGGCGAAGTGGTAGGCGCCGCCGGCATCAACGACCACCACACCATCGCCCGAACGCGGCGGGTGATGGAAGCGCGGGCCTCGGTCAGCCGCCTCCAGCTGGAAGATCCGAGCTTCGATCTTCGTCGAGCGCTTGTCTGAGGCGCGGCGCCAGCCCGTACACGATGCGCTCGGTCAATCCCCAAACGACGCTCTCCTCGTGCGCCAGGTAACGGAACCGCCAGGCATCGCTGGACTGCAGCCACGCGCTGTCGTCGAGCAGCCGGTCGAGCGGGATGGCGAGCACGCCGTCCAGCTCGCGCGCGTCGTGGACGAACGAGGGCACGGGCTCGGGCAGATAGGCGACGAAAGGCACGACCGAGAAGTTCGTGACCGAGGCGTAGATCGGCTCGCCGGCGCCGAGCGGCCGTAGCGAGCCGACAGGCACGCCGATCTCCTCCGCCACCTCACGCTCGGCCGCCTGCCAGGCGGACTCGCCGGGCATGACGCCCCCGCCGGGGAGGGCGACCTGGCCGGGATGGTCGCGGAGGTCGGCGCGCCGGCGGACGAACGGGACCATCCAGCGCCCACCCTGCCGGTACAGGACGAAAACCACCGCCGCCGGCCGTGCTCCCCTGCGGAAATCACCCCATGCGTCGACCGGCTTGAACAGGTGTTCGAGGCGCTCCGGCAGGTCCGTCATCCGGCTTTCTTCAGCCGGTAAGCTGGCAAAGGTAGCTGCCGATGATCGACCACACCAACGGCAAGATCCTCCGCCAGCTGACCGCCGTGAGGCGGGAAAACCGGCGCCGCTACGCCTTTCAGCGGATGCTCGAGGCGACGGACCGCGTGCTGTGGCGGCTGGAGGAGATGAACCGCGACGGCGTCAAGACCGTGCCCAGGCGTGTGCGCTCCGAAATCCGCGAGCTGGGCGAGTCCATGCCCGGTCAAATCGCGGCGGCGCTGCGCGACACCGGCCACGTCCAGGACACACTCGACAGCCTATTCGACGTCCAGGAGCGGCTGTTCCGCTGGCGCTATCCCGACTGGCACGACTTCGACCCGGACGAAGGCGGTTTCGGGGTCGCCGCCTCCTAGGCCGGCTAAGCGCCGCTGACCGCGGTCAGGAAGAGATCGGTCGAGTACGCGACCAGGAAGCCGAGCAGCAAGCCCCACGCAAACGTCGCCGGCGTGCTGATACGCCGGCCGAGATTGAAGAGCTCGTTGAGCACATACAGCAGCGCGCCCGCCGCGACGGCGAGGAACGCGACCGAGAAGTAGCTCGAGCCGGCGAGGTAACCGATCCACGTGCCGAGAAACGTCGGCCCGCCGCCGATCAGGCCCGCGATGCCGAGGAACCGCCACGGCGCCGGCCGCGACTCGGTCGTCATCGGCGCCGCGATGCCGAACCCCTCCGTGATGTTGTGCAGCGCGAAGCCGATCGCCAGCACGCCTGTGAAGGCGATGGCGCCGACGTGCGCCGACTCTCCGATGGCAAGTCCCTCCGAGAGGTTGTGCAGGCCGAGGCCGGTCGCGATGGCCAGCGCCAGCTGCTGCGGCTGCGGGTTGGGGTGGTCGTGACGCAGCTGGCCGAAGATCCTGCGGTTGAAATACACGAGGCCGAGCAGCCCCGCGCCGATGCCGACGGCGAAGATCACGGCCAGGCCGGCAAACGGCCCTCTGTTGTGCTGCTCGAGCGCCGCCTCGACGGGCCCGGCGGCGTGGCTCAGGATGTCCCACAGGAGGAAGACGAGGATGCCCGTCGCGACGGCGTTGAGGAAGCCCTGCACACCTTTCGGCAAGCCGCGCATGCGTGCTATCGGCAGGCCGAGGAATACGGTGGCTCCCGCCAGCGCGCCGAGGGCAACGGCGCCTGCTTGACTCATCGATGCTTATGGTTAGTACGCATAACGCATGGAATTAGATCAGTCTAACAATCGGTCGCCGGAGCCCTCGGAGGTGGTGTCGCGCTACCTCGAGGCCATCTTCTACATGTGGTCGGAGGACGAACCGCTGAGGAGCGCCCGCCTCGCCGACTGGCTCGGTGTCAGCCGGCCGACCGTGGCCGTCGGCCTCCGCCGCATGACCCGCGACGGGCTCGTGCGCATGAACGGCCGGAAGGAGATCGAGCTGACGGCGAAAGGCATGCGCACAGCCGAATCGATCGTCCGCCGCCACCGCATCATGGAGCGCTGGCTGACCGACGCTCTCGGCCTGGACTGGGTGACCGCCGACGCCGAGGCGGCGCGGCTCGAGCACGCGGTGTCGGACGTCGTCGAACGCCGGCTGTACGAGGTCCTGGGCCGTCCCGCCACCTGCCCGCACGGCAACCCGATCCCAGGGCATTCGAAGGCGGCCGCCCGCGAGGTGCGACTGTCTTCGCTGGCCACCGGTGACCGGGCGCGGCTGACGCGGGTCTCCGAGGTCGCCGAGCGCGAGGCGCCGCGGCTCTTGACATACCTGCAGCAGCGCGACCTGACGCCCGGCCGCGACGTGCAGGTGGTCGAGGCCGACGAAGTGGGGAAGACGCTGCGGGTGAGGATCGCCGCGCGCGAGGTGACGCTGAGCCATGAGACCGCGGCCAAAGTGTGGGCCGTGCGTTCAAAGCGGTCGTAAGGTGGCCGTCAGATCGCGGTAAAAAGACGGCCGCGTCGGCCATAGTCGCGACTACCTTCCATTCCGGCGGCTGATGTTGGGCGATAGTCGCGACTATCAACCGGTCCGAGCTCTAGACCGGCTGGGGCGAGGTGCAGAACGCGCACCGCCGCGCGTCTTTCGGGATCTCGCTGAGGCACTCCGAGCATTTCTTCGTCGTCGGGTCGGGCGACGGCTCCTTCCTCGACCGCTCCATGAAGGCCTGGTAGGGCAGGACGACCAGGAAGTAGATGACCGCGGCGATGATCAGGAACGCGATCACGACGTTGAAGAAGTCGCCGTACAGGAACTTGCTGTTGTTGACGGTGAAGTAGAGCGCCGAAAAGTCAGGTTTGCCTCCGATCGCGGCGATCAATGGCGTGACCAGGTCCTTGACGAACGCGGTGATGACCGTGCCGAACGCCACGCCGATGACCACGGCGATGGCCAGGTCGACCACGTTGCCACGCAGCAGGAACGCTTTGAAGCCTCTCATGAGCCTTACGCCTCCGAAATCGAAAGCACGACTTTGCCAAACTGCTCGGCCGCGTCGAGTCGCTGCAACGCGGCCTGCACTTCTGCCAACGGATAGACGCTGTCGACCACCGGCTTCAGGCCGTGGTCCATCGCTTCCAGCACCGCGCGGAACTCGCCGGCGTTGCCCATGGTCGAGCCAAGTAGGTCCATCTGGCCCCAGAACAGGCGCGGCATGGCGATCTCCGCTCTGACGCCCGACGTCGAGCCGCACGTCACCACGCGACCTCCCATGACCACGGAGCGCATCGACTCGCCGAGAGTCGCCGGTCCCACGTGCTCGAACACGACGTCCACACCGCCTCCGCTGGCTTCCCGAAGAGGCTTGCTGAAATCCGCGGACTCGAACACCGCCTCGGCGCCCAGCTGCAGCGCCTTCTCGCGCTTGGCCTCGGAGCGGCTGGTGGCGAAGACGCGCGCGCCGCAGAACCGGGCGATGCTGATCGCGGCCACCGCGACGCCGGCGCCGGCGCCGACGACGAGCACCTTCTCGCCTTCGTGGAGCCGGGCGCGCGTCGTGAGCATCCGCCATGCGGTGAGGAAGGTCAGGGGGAACGCCGCGGCCTCGGCCCACGAGAGGGCTTTCGGTTTCGGGAACACGTTGCGCGCGTCGACGTGGAGCAGCTCGCAGGCGGTGCCGTCGGAATGCTCCCCCACGACGCCGAAGTGCGGACACCTCACGTTCTCGCCCGCCCGGCACCACTCACACGTCCAGTCGCACACGACCGGGTAGACCACGACCTCGTCGCCGGGTCGCCAGGCAGCGTCACCGGACACCTCGACCACGCCCGCTCCGTCGGCCGCGATGACGCGCGGCGGCTTGACGTCGCGCTGCAGGCCCTGGGCCAGGAACAGGTCGAGGTGGTTGATGGAGGCGGCCCGCACCCTGATCGCGACGGTCCCCGGCGCCGGCGCCGTTTTCGGCCGCTCACGTACGCGGACCCCGGTAGGCCCGGACGGCTCCTCGTAGACGGCAGCCCGCCCTTCGCTCAAAATCGGCGCCGGGCCTGCCATTTGCGAAAGTTAACCGAATCTCGGCCGTGTGATCTTCGGGCGGAACCTACCGTGAGCCCTGTCGTTTCGAAGGCTATGCGGGTTTTCGCGATTTTCTTCACCCTCGGCTGTCTGGTTTTGTTTGCGCTGCCGGCGCAGGCGCAGACCGCCCTGCCGCCCGGACCGCACAAGCCGATCAAGTACACGCGGTGGGCGTACCCGAGCCAGATCACTTACGGCCCGATCGAGACCGGCGCGGGCGACACCGGTGAGGCGCCCGCGCGCGGGGCGTTCCTGACCTTGCCGTTCATGGGACCCCACTACATCACCTCCCTCTTCTCGCACTGCTACCCCGACTATGGCGACTACTCACAGGTCTGCCGGTATGACGGCGCGGTCGCATCCAAGAGCGTCGGCGGGCCCGACCCCGATTTCACGGCCGGCTATGCCCAGACCGCAGGCGGCCACGACTACCTCTACTACGCCGGCCACGACGGCTACGACTACGCCCTGACCTACGAGCCGGTCGCCGCCGCTGCGCCCGGGCGCGTGATCGTCGCCGACTGGCTGGTTCCCGGCTGCCACACCTGCCTTTCCGGCAAGACGGTCGAGATCGACCACGGCAACGGGCTGCTCACGTTCTACGGCCATCTGTCCAACATCCTGGTCGGCAAGGGCCAGTACGTCTACCGTGGCCAGGTCATCGGGATCTCGGGCATGACGGGCACCGCGACGGGCCCGCACCTGCACTTCGGCGTCTACCGCACGAACGGCGGCGGACCGGTCGACCCATACGGGTGGAGCGGGTCGTACCCCGACCCCTGGCCCAAGGACATGGGCGACCTCTGGATCTCCGGATCCCCGCGGTTTGCCTCCATCCCGATGCCGAGCGTCAGCGTTACGGCGACGACCGAGGCCGCCAATGCGGCGAACATCGACGTCGCGTGGAGCAGCCCGGGCAACAACACGTTCACGGTCTACGTGGTCAACCAGCTCGGGCAGCGCACGTCGTGGACGTCGAGCGGCGGCAACGGCGCGGCGACCTTCCACGGACGGCCGGGACACACCTACTGGTTCTGGGTCACCGCGACCTCCGACTACGGCTGGACCGACGCCGCCGGCTCTGAGGTCGTCAACGTGCCGGTTCCCGGCCACGGAGCGCTTCCCACCTAGAATCAGGCGGTCTTGATCCGTGAGGCTCTGAAGGGCAAGACCATCCTCGTCACCGGCAGCACGGGCTTCCTCGGCAAATCGATCGTCGAGAAGCTCCTGCGGTCCATCCCCGAGGTCGGCCGCATCAACCTCGCGATCCGTTCGAGCGCCCGGCGCCCGGCCGCCGAGCGGCTGGAGCGTGAGGTGCTCTCCAGCCCCGCCTTCAGGCGCCTGAAGGAAGAGCTGGGCGAGCCCGGCTTTGCGCAGCTGACGCGGGAGAAGCTCGGCGTCATCGAGATCGACCTCGGTCGCGACGGACTCGGCCTCACGGACGACGGACGCGCGCAGCTGCGCGCGTGCGACGTGGTCATCCATTCGGCGGCGGCGGTCGAGTTCGACAACCCCGCCGACGTCTCGGCGCAGACCAACCTGCTCGGCGCCGCGCGCATGGTCGAAGCCCTGCGCTCGAGCCATGCGCGCCCGCACCTGGTGCACATCTCGACCGCGTTCGTCGGCGGGATGCTGCGGGGGCGCGTGCGCGAGGAGCCGCCGCTCGACCCCGGCCTGAACTGGCGCAACGAGGCGCAGGTGCTGACCTCGCTGCGCGGCCCGGTCGAGGAGGAGTCTCGCAGTCCCGAGGTGCTGAACAGGCTCCGGCGCGAGGCGCGGTCGCGGATGGGGCCTGCCGGCACGCCGGCGATGGCGCGCGCGACCGAGCGATTGCGCGACCGCTGGGTCAAGGACCGGCTGATCGAGCGTGGCCGCGCCCACGCGCGCGCCATGGGTTTCTCGGACATCTATTCGTTCACCAAGGCCATGGCCGAGCACGCCGTGGTCGAGCTGCACGGCGACATTCCGCTCTCGATCGTGCGTCCGTCGATCATCGAAAGCGCGCTTGCCGAGCCGTTCCCGGGCTGGCTCGAAGGCTTTCGCATGGCGGAGCCGTTGATCCTCGCTTATGCGCGTGGCGTCCTTTCCGACTTCTCCGGCCTGCCCGACTCGCTGCTGGATATCATCCCCGCCGACTTCGTCGTCAACACCGTGATCGCCGTGGCGGCGCATCCGCCAGAGGATGCGAAGCCGCGCGTCTACCACGCGGCGTCAGGCGGCCGTAACCCGCTCCGCCTGCGGCGGGTGGTCGACGAGGCCGACGTCTATTTCGGAGAGCATCCGCTGCGTGACCGTTACGGCCAGGCGATCGGCACGCCTAAGTGGACCTTCCCGACGCGGTCGGAGCTCGAGACCAGGGCGCGCGGCGCGCTCCGCCTGGTCGAGGCCGCGCAGTGGGTGGTCGAGCGCCTGCCGCTCGGGGCGAACGTCACCGACATCTCCGACGACCTCAACGCGGAGCGTGAGCGCCTCGACCGCGGCATGAACCTGATCAAGCTCTACGGCGTCTACACCGAGGTCGACTGCATCTTCGACACGCGCCACGTGACCGAGCTGTGGAACACGCTGCCGGCCGCGGAGCAAAAGACCTTTCCGTTCGACGCCGCGCTGTACGACTGGACGCACTACTTCCGCGACGTCCATTACCCGACCGTCGTGCGCATGTCGCGCGCCGAGACGGCGGCGCGCAAAGGCAAGCAGCCCAGCGGCAGCACGGCGCCGAAAGCGGAGACCAGCTCCGTTCGCTCGGCGATCGAACGCCGGACCGGGCGTGCCGACGTGCTGGCGGTGTTCGACGTCGACGGCACCCTGGTCGAGACCAACGTCGTCGAATACTTCCTGTGGATGCGCCTGCGCGCGCAGCCGCTGGAGGAGTGGCCGGCCTTCCTGGGCCGCATGCTCCAGCAGGCGCCGCGCTGGCTTTACCTCGAGCGGCGGTCGCGCGCGGAATTCCAGCGGAGCTTCTATCGCGAGTACGAGGGCCTCGACCCCGAGATCATGCGCCGGCTCGGCCGCGAGGCCCTCGACGCGGTGACACTGCGGCGTGTCTACCCGGAAGGCATGCGGCGGATCCGCGAGCACAAGCGTGCCGGGCACCGCGTGCTGCTGCTCACCGGAGCGCTCGACGTCGTCGTCGAGCCTCTTGCCGAGCTGCTCGAGGTCGAGGTGGACTGCGCGCACCTGCTGATCAAGGACGGACGCCTGACCGGCGACCTCGAGTCGCCGCCGCCCGCGGGCGAGGCGCGCGCCGGCCTGCTCGAGGACTACGCCGAGCGGAACCAGATCGCGCTGTCCGAGTCGTTCGCCTACGCGGACTCGCTGTCCGATCTGCCCATGCTCGAGCTGGTGGGCACGCCGGTGGCCGTCAACCCCGACGCGCGACTCTCCCAGATGGCGGGCCAGCGGGGCTGGCGGGTGGAGCGCTGGCGCATGGCGCCGGGCAACTGGCGGCTGCCGATGCCGGACCCGCGCTCGCCGGAATACCTGGAGTCGGTGCGACGCTAGCCCTGCAGTACGTCCGCTCGATCCCCGCGTTCGCGGTGGTCAAGGCCGCGGGCGGCCGCCCCGACGTGGCGACCAGCGCGCTGTCGATGCTCAAGCTCGGCGACGTGCCGGAGCCTGCGCTGCCGGCGCGTGACTGGGTCCGAGTGATGCCCAGCCTCAGCGGCATCTGCGGCTCCGACCTGGCCGCGATCAGCGGCCACATCTCGCTTTACCTCGATCCGCTTACGTCGTATCCATTCGTGCCCGGCCACGAGGTGGTCGGCCTCCTCGACGACGGCGCGCGCGTGGTCATCGAACCGGCGCTGGGCTGCGTCGTGCGCGGCATCGAGCCGCCCTGCCCGCGCTGCGCCGAAGGCCGGCCGGGTCTCTGCTACAACGTCACGGACGGACCGATCGATGTCGGTCTGCAGACCGGCTACTGCGCCGACACCGGCGGCGGCTGGGGCGAAGTCCTGGTCGCGCACCGGTCGCAGGTCCACGCCGTCCCGGCGTCACTGTCCGACGAGGCGGCCGTGCTCATCGAACCCTTCGCCTGCTGCATCCACGCCGCCCTGCGCGGCGGCGCGACCAAGGAAGACGTCGTCGTCGTGTCCGGCGCAGGCACGATCGGCCTGCTCACGGTGGCCGCCGTCCGGCTGTTCACGCCGCCCAGGCGCTTGATCGCGGTCGCCAAGCACCCGACGCAGCGGGACCTGGCGCGCAAGCTCGGCGCAGACCAGGTCGTGGCGCCGGCCGACGTGTACCAGCGCGTGCGGTTCGCGACCGGGGCGCGCCGGCTCGACGGCATGAACCGCTCGCTGCTGCTCGGCGGCGCGGACGTCACGTTCGAGTGCGTGGGTCGGGCCGACAGCCTCAACGACGCGGTCCGCATCACGCGCGAGGGTGGCATGGTGGTCGCCGTCGGCATGCCCGGCGAAGAGAAGGTCGACTGGGCTCCGATCTGGCAGCGCGAGCTGACCGTCACCGGCGCCTACGCGTACGGCGCCGAGCCGAAGCGCAAGGGCAAGCGCACGTTCGCGCTCGCGCTCGAAGCCGCGCCCGAGATGCACCTGGAGCAGCTCACGGGCCCGCTGTTCAGCCTCGGCCACTACCGGGACGCGATCACCTACGCGATGAGCGCCGGCCGCCTCGGAGCGGTGAAGGTCGCGTTCGACCTGCGAGGATTGAGGGTCTGATGCCCCGTCCGGGAGCGGTCATAGAGGTCGATCGAAACACGCCTCCGGTGCTCTTCCACTACGGAGAAGGCATCCGGCTGGAGAAGCTGCCGCTCGGCGCGCGCATCGTGTACCCGCCCGACCCACTCGACGCGATCGCTCACCCCGAGCGAGCCATCAAGCGGGCGCTGGCGAGGCCGCTGGAAGACGATCCGCTCCGGTCCCTCCTGCGCCCAGGCATGAAGTTGACCATCGCCTTCGACGATCTCTCTCTTCCGCTGCCGCCGATGGCCGCGCCCGACGTGCGCCAGCTAGTGATGGAAGAGGTCATCGACATGGCCGCCGAGGCGGGAGTCGAGGACCTGCACATCATCGCCGCCCTCGGTCTGCATCGGCGGATGACCGACGACGAGCTGCGCCACATCGTCGGCGACCGCATCTTCACGACCTTCCACCCCGGCCGCCTCTACCAGCACGACGGCGAGGACCCTGAGAACAACGTGTACGTCGGCAAGACCGCGCAGGGGGAGGAGGTCACGCTCAACCGCCGCGCGGCCGAATCGGACCTCGTGATCTACGTCAACCTCACCCTCGTGCCGATGGACGGCGGCCACAAATCGATGTCGACGGGGCTCGCTTCGTTCCGCAGCATTCGCGCCCACCACAACGCGAAGACGCTTCTCGCCTCGCGGTCGTACATGAACCCGCCCGACTCCGCGCTCCACCACTCGTGCATCAGGCAGGGACAGCTCATCGAGGACACGGTGCGCGTCTTCCACATCGAGACGACCGTGAACAACCACGCGTTTCCGTCGATCGCCAACTTCATGCAGAAGCGCGAGACCGACTGGACGCCTCAGGACCAGGCGATGTTTCTCGCCACCAAGCAGATGACCGACATCGCGCCGCCGGCGTTCAAGCGCAACGTCTTCCACGCCATGCGCGCGCCGTACGGCCTGACGTCGGTGCAGGCGGGACAGGTCGACGCGGTGCACGACAAGACGCTGGAGGCCGTGCGCCGGCAGCTCAACGTGCCGGTCGAGGGCCAGACGGACATCGTCACGCTGGGCGTGCCGTACCTCGGGCCCTACAACGTCAACGCGCCCATGAACCCGATCCTGGTCGTGTGCATGGGGCTGGGCTACCTGTTCAACTTCTACCGCAACAAACCGGTCCTCCGCGCGGGAGGCGTGCTCATCCTCACCCACCCGTGCCGGTACGAGTTCGACTCGGTGCAGCACCCGAGCTACATCGACTACTACGACGAGGTCCTGGCCGACACCACGGACCCGATCGAGATCGAGGCCAAGTACGAGATGCGCTTTGCCGAGGACCCGTGGTTCCGGCAGCTTTACCGCAAGTCCCACGCGTACCACGGCATCCATCCGCACTACGCGTGGATCTGGGCCGCTCACGCCATGCAGCACGCGGGCGACGTGATCTTCGTCGGCGCCGATCGTGACGTCGTCCACCGTCTTGGTTTCAAGGCCGCGACCACGCTCGAGGACGCGTTCGAGATGGCGGAGCAGACGGTCGGGCGCTACCCGAGCGTGACCCACCTGCGGACGCCGCCGATCATGCTCTGCGAGGTCGAGTAGAGGGGCGATGCCCTGGTATTCGGAGATGCCGCTCGGCCGGCTGGCGTCGGTAGTGGGCGGCGCGCGCGACGACGTGGCGCGGCTGCGCCGCGGCTGGCACTGGGACACCCCGCGCCCGCACACGTGGCCGGAGGCCGGCGCGGTGGTGCCGCCACCCCCGAGCGACCTCGGGTGGGCGCGCGTCGAACCCGTGCGGTCGATCCGCTACCTCATCCAGCGTCTTCTGCTCCTCCCGTTCTCGGAGGCGATGGTCCACCCCAAGGTCGAAGGCCGGGAATGGGTGAAGGAGCTCGACCGCCCGGTGATCTTCGCTGCCAACCATTCGAGCCACGCCGACACGTCGCTCATCCTGCACTCGCTCACGGACACCGCACGTGAGAAGACCGTCGTCGCCGCCGCGGCCGACTACTGGTTCAAGCACCCGATCCTGGGCAACATCGTCAGCCTGTTCCTCAACACCTTCCCCTTCTCGCGCACCGGTGGTGCGCAGGCGCAGCTGCACAGCTCGAGCCAGCTCCTCAAGTCGGGCTGGAACCTGGTCCTGTTTCCCGAGGGCAGTCGCTCGCCGGACGGTCGCATCCAGGAGTTCAAGCCCGGCGTCGGCTACCTGGCCAGGGAGACCGGCACCCCCGTCGTGCCGATGCACATCCAGGGTGCGTTCCAGGTGATGCCGCGCCACCAGCCCCTGCCTTTGCCCGGCAAGGTGCGCGTGCGCATCGGCAAACCGATGACGCCCACCCGGGACGAGGGGACGCGCGATTTCACGGCGCGCGTCGAGAAAGCGGTCCGCTCCCTCGCCGCGGGACCCGAGCAGCCTGACGTGCAGGGCACGTGGATAGAGCGCTGGCACGCGTCCAGGCCACGAGTCCATCCCTACGAGAGCTAGCTAGACGGCCTCGATCCGGAACACCGGGTGGTCGGGTGCGATCCGGCGCAGCTCTTCGTCGGACGAATCGGCGCTGACACCGCCGAAGAACTGGCCGACCTCGAACTTCCACCGGCGCAGGTAGTCGCGCAGGATGGGCACCTTGTCGTCGTCCGGTATCTCGACGGCGCGGAACGGCTGAGCGCGCCGGCCGAGGAGCAGCTCTCCCGTGCCCGAGGTGCGGATGTTGCGCACCCACTGCGTGTGTCCGCGCGGCGCGACCAGGTACTGCCGGCCTTCATGGGTCAGCAGGTTGACCGGAGAGCTGCGCCACTCGCCTGACTTCCTTCCGCGAACGCGAAGGATCCGCGACCCCCAGACGCTCACACCAAGTCGCATGAGCAACCGCAGCGCGGGATTCTGAATGTTGGACAGGAACCAGTCGGGTTTCTGGTAGTGCGCCACCGCGGCTTACGATACTCAAGGCCTTGACTTACTCGATAGTCGCGCGCGACAAGGACACTGGAGAGCTCGGCGTGGCGGTGCAGTCGCACTACTTCCATGTCGGCCCGGTGGTGCCGTGGGCGCTGGCCGGCGTGGGCGCGGTGGCGACGCAATCGCACGTGAACATCAGCTTCGGGCCGCTCGGTCTGGAGCTCATGAAGAACGGCTACACGGCGCAACAGACGGTCGACGCGCTGCTCGCGGGAGACGACAAGCCCGACATGCGCCAGCTCGCCGTGGTCGATGCGCACGGCGACGTCGCGGCCTACACCGGGCCGAAGTGCATCCCGGCCGCCGGCCACAAAACCGGGGACGGCTTCAGCTGCCAGGCCAACCTGATGGAGAGGGACACGGTGTGGGGGGCGATGCACGAGGCGTTCGCCTCCGCGAAAGCCCCGCTAGCCGAGCGCATGCTCGCCGCGCTCGACGCCGCCGAGGCGGAGGGCGGCGACATCCGCGGCCGGCAGTCGGCCGCGATGCTCGTGGTGCGCGGGAATCCGTCGGGCCGGTCCTGGGAGGACCGGATCATCGACCTGCGCGTCGACGATTCGCGCGAGCCGCTGCAGGAGCTGCGCCGTCTGCTCCGCATCAAGCGCGCCTACACGTCCGACGACGCGGCCGAGAGACTGGAGGTCGCCGGCGACGTCAAGGCGGCCGCGAAGCTTCGCATGGAGGCGGCTGAGGCGGCGCCCGACCTGGTCGAGCTCTCGTTCTGGGCGGGGCTCGACACCGCGAAGCTGGGCGACATCGACGGTGGCTGCCGCCTCATCGCGCGCGCCGTGGCCGAAGAGCCACGCTGGGTCGAGACACTGAACCGGCTCGCCGCCGTCGACTGGGTCGACAAAGAGCTCGCGGAGAAGATCCAGGCGCGGCTCGCGGCCACCGCGGGCCGCCGCTAGACTTCACGCGTCTTGGGCAAGCACAAGCCTCAGCGCAGGGGTCCGCGGCGTCCTGAAAAGGCGCGCAAGGCCGACCGCGAGGACGGTGACCAGAAGGAGCAGGCCGTCGTCATGGACGCGGTCGTGTCGCAGGCTCTGCCGAACGCGATGTTCGAGGTCGAGGTGGAAGGCGGGCACAAGCTCATCGCCTACGCCGCCGGCCGGATGCGCCGCTACTTCATCCGCATCACGCCCGGCGACCGCATCCGGGTCGAGCTCTCACCGTACGACCTGACGCGCGGCCGCATCGTCTACCGCTACCGAGATTGATCTCCGGGCTCCTCGAGTCCCTCGGCAGCGCGCGCGTCTTCGATCTCGAGCAGCTGCGTTACGCCGGCGCGCCCACGCATCCGGCGCACGCCCCTGGCTTCAACTACTTCCTGCACCGCCACCACGCGCGCGGCGGGGCCGAGGCACGGACCGGGGCGTCGGGCGTCGTCGTCATGCCCGAGCACTCGGGCACGCACATCGACGCCCTGTCGCACCAGGCGGAGAACCTGACGCTCCACGGTGGCATCGCCGCCGACGACGTACAGACTTCGGCGGGTTTCAAGAAGCTCGGCGTGGAGACGATGGCGCCGATCGTCGCGCGTGGCGTGCTCCTCGACGTCGCGGGCGAGGAACGGCTGAAGCCCGGCTACGAGATCACGCCGGAGGACCTAGAGCGCGCCGCCCGCGTCGAGGTGGGCGAGGGCGACGTCGTGCTCGTCCGCACCGGCTACGGGCCGCTGTGGTCGAAGCCGGCGGAGTACCTCAACGACGCCGGGGTCGGAGCGGCCGGCTGCAAGTGGCTGGCGGCGAAGAAGGTGCGGGCGGTGGGCGCCGACAACATGGCCTTCGACGTCATGTCCTCGAAGCGCGACCCCGAGCTCAACGCAACGCTGCCCGGGCACATCCTGCTCCTGGTGCGGGCTGGGATCCCGATCATCGAGAACCTCAACCTGGAGGAGCTCGCGGCGGCGAAGGTCTACGAGTTCGTCTTCGTCTGCCTGCCGCTCAAGATGCGGGGCGCGACCGGCTCGCCGGTCCGCCCGATCGCCATCGCCCAGGGCGCTCTCTAGCGGCGCCCCACCGTCTGGAAGCAGTCGAGGCAGTACACCGGCCGCGCCCCCGTGGGCACGAACGGCACCTGTGTCGGCTTGCCGCAGTTGGAGCAGATCACGTCGTGCATGACCCGCGCGCGCCCACCGTTACCGTCCGCCGCCCGCCGGGCCGCCCGGCACTCGGGACAGCGGCGAGGCTCGTTCTGCAGGCCCCGGGACTGGTAGAACTCCTGCTCCCCCGCCGTGAACAAGAACTCGCGCCCACAGTCCCGACACGTCAATGTCCGATCCACCAAACTCACCGTCCTGGCCTCCCCTTGTTCTTCCCGCTGAGGCCCGGACGAATGGCGACCGGACTACCCTCGGCGTGCGGGGCGGATTCTAACCCGATTGCCGAACATTTGGCGGCATACGTTTACGAGCCTTTACGCAGAGACTGCAGCCTCTTCACCCACGGGTTTGTCGCCTGGAGCCGTACCTGGCGCGAAGCTATCCTCATCACCGCGTGATCGTCGACGCCCACCTCGACATCGCCTGGAACGCCATCTCGGCCGGCCGGCCGTTCCTTGGCGACCCGGCGCCGGGCTACGTCGTCAGCCGGTCGTCCCTGGTCGGGGCGGGCGTGGGGCTCATCTGCGCCACGCTTTACTGCGCGCCGGCCCATGCCCGGCGCTCGATGCGGACGCGCTTCGTCTACGAGAACTCGCACGAGGCCTACCTCATGGCCACCTCACAGGTGAACTACTACCGATCTGCGGGTCTCGAACTCATCCTCGACCGCCGCCGGCTTTCGACCTATGCCGGCGGCTGGAAGAGGGGCGGGCTGGCCGCCGTCCTGCTGATGGAGGGCGCCGACCCGATCGAGACGCCGGCGCAGCTAGGCGCCTGGGTCGACCGCGGGGTGCGGATCATCGGTCCGGCGTGGGGAGCGACACGGTACAGCGGCGGCACGGGGGCCCCGGGCGGCGTCACCGGCCTCGGCGTGCAGCTGCTCAAAGCCATGCGCCGGCGGGGGGTGATCCTCGACCTGTCGCACATGGCACAGGAGGCGGTGGAGGACGCGTTCCGGCTCTGGCGGGGGCCGGTCATGGCGTCACACAGCAACGCGCGGGCCCTGGTGCCGGGCGACCGCCAGGTGGCGGACGCGACGGTCGCCGAGATAGCCCGGCGCGGCGGCGTGGTGGGCGTCAGCTTCTACAAAGGCCATCTCCGCCGGCGAGGCGAGAACAGCCCGGCGGGCCTCGACGACGTGGTCGACCACCTGGTCCACCACGCGCGGGCCGCGGGCGGTCCGGAGCACGTCGGTCTCGGCACCGACCTGGACGGCGGGTTCGACGGCCGCCACGCGGCGGTCGACGATGCGGCGAAGCTGAAGGAGCTTCCCGGCCGCCTGCGGCGACACTTCAGCCGCACCCAGGTGGACGGCATCATGGGCGGCAACTGGCTCGAGTTCTTCGCTAGATCGCTTCCGCCACCGACTTCGCGCTCATGAACGCGAAGCCCATGCCGTGGCCGGTGAAGCCCGCGCAGACGTACACGTTCGGCATTCCTTCCAGCGGCCCCGTCATCGGCAGGCCCGACTCGGTGAAGCCCATCGTGCCGGCCCATCGATGCGTCACCTCCGCGGTGACACCAAGCGACGCAAGGGCGCGGTCCAGGTGCTCCTGGATCTCCGGCGTCGGCTCGTCGTCGTATGTCTTCTCCGCCTCGAGCGCGGTGTCACGCCAGCCGCCGATGAGCACCTCGCCCGACGGCAGCTGCCGCCAGTAGCGGTAGCCGTAGTTCGAGTACACGGGCAGCTCCGCCACGTGCCGCGTGTCCGGCGCCGTGGCCGCCATCTGTGCGCGGGTCGGCTGGATCTTCGCCGAAGGCACGAGCTGCGACGTGTAGCCGTTGGTGGCAAGGATCACGACCCCGGCCTCGCATTCGGCCTCGCCCGCGATCACGACGACATCGCGCCATCGGGGCACGAGCCGCGTGACGCCGACGCCCTCGCGTATGGCCCCGCCGTGCGCCTGGCGCGCGAGCGCGGCCACCATGGCCGCCGGATCGACCTCGCCGTCACGCGGGTTGATCAGGCGGCCGGCCTCCCACGCCGCCTCGAAGCCGTCCTCTCGCAGCAGCTGCGCGGACTCGATCAGGAGCGCCCGCTCCTCATCAGAGGCCGGCAGTATGGCGCTGCCGAGACGGCGGTGCCCGACCTCCTGTCCCCGCGCGGCTTCGAGCATGCGGTCGTGGTTCTCGTTGGTGAGCTCCCACACCTCGCGTGCCCTCTCTCGCCCGTAGGTGCGAACGGCCTCGACATAGGACGACGCCACGCCGGCGAGCAGGAAGCCCGCGTTGCGGCCGGACGCGCCCCACGCGAGGTGGTGCCGCTCGACGAGAACGGCGTCGACGCGCCGGCGCGCGAGATGCCACAGGAGGCCCACGCCTGCGATGCCGCCGCCGATGACCAGAACGTCGGCCTTCGCGGGCAGCACACCTGGGTACTTCTCCGGGGGTGGCGTCCAGAACGGTGCGGTCATGGCTCCCAATAGAATCAGGAACGGAGTGGATTTCGAAAGCTATGACGTCCTGGTCGTCGGCGGAGGGCTCGCCGGGATCAGGGCAGCGATAGCCGCCGTCGAGGCCAATCCAAGGGCCAGGGTCGGGATGGTCTCCAAGGTCTACCCGATGCGCAGCCACACCGTCTCCGCCGAAGGCGGAGCCGCGGCGGTCATGCGTCCCGAGGACTCGTACGAGACGCATGCGTTCGACACGATCAAAGGCTCCGACTACCTCGCCGACCAGGACGTGGTCGAGGCCTTCGTACGCGAGGCGCCGCTCGAGATTGTGCAGATGGAGCACTGGGGCTGCCCGTGGAGCCGAAATCCCGACGGCACGATCGCCACGCGTCCGTTTGGCGGCATGACCACGTGGCGGACCTGCTTCGCCGCCGACAAGAGCGGCTTCCACATGCTCCATACGGTTTTCCAGACAAGCCTCAAGTACCCGCAGATCACGCGCCACGACGAAGCGTTCGTGACCAAGCTCCTGGTCGAGGACAGCCGGTGCGTCGGCGTGGCGGCGCTCGACATGAAGAGCGGGCGGATCGACGCCATCACCGCGAAGTCGACGATCCTCGCCACGGGAGGGCTCGGCAGGATTTACGCCTTCACGACCAACGGCAACATCTGCACGGGCGACGGCATGGCGCTCGCCTACCGCGCCGGCGCCGGCTTGCGGGACATGGAGATGGTCCAGTTCCACCCCACGGGGCTGCCGTTCACCGGGATCCTCATCACCGAGGCGGTCCGCGGCGAGGGCGGCTACCTGTACAACAACCAGGGCGAACGCTTTCTGAAGCGCTACGTGCCCAACAAGATGGAGCTTGGGCCGCGCGACATCATCTCGCGCGCGATGACGATCGAGTTCGAGGAGGGGCGGGGGTTCGAAGGCCCGCACGGCAAGTATCTCCACCTCGACGTCCGGCATCTGGGCGAGAAGGTGATCGACGAGCGGCTGCCGTTCATGCGCGAACTGGGCCGCGAGTACGTCGGCATCGACATCGTGAAGGAACCGATCCCCGTCCGGCCGGTGCAGCACTACATGATGGGCGGGGTCGACGCCGACATCGCCGGTGCGACGGCGATCGATGGCCTCTACGCCGCCGGCGAGTGCGCCAACGTCGGCCTCAACGGCGCCAACCGCCTGGGGAGCAACTCGCTGCCCGAATGCCTGGTGTTCGGCGCTGCCGCGGGGCGCGCGGCGGCCGAGTTCGCCGGCGGCGCGAAGCCGGTCACGGCCAACCCCGTGGACGCCATGGTGTGGGACGAGGCGCGACGCGTCGAGACCTCTTACATCGAGAAGAAGGGCGGCGACGAGCGAATAGGCGTCATCCGCGAAGAGATGCAGCACGACATGGACGAGGGCGCGGGCGTTTTTCGGACCAAGGAAGGGCTGACCCAGCTCGTGGAGAAGCTCGGAGGCCTTCGCGATCGGTTCGATCGGATCAAGATCGACGACACGAGCCGCGCGTTCAACACCGAGCTCACGGCGGCGATGGAGCTGGACTTCATGCTCGAGTGCGCGACCGCGATCGCCGTGTCGGCGCTGGCACGCGAGGAGTCGCGCGGCGCGCACGCACGTCGCGACTTTCCGGAGCGCGACGACCAGAAGTTCCTCAAGCACACACTCGCGTACTGGCGGGAGGGCGCCAAGCCGCGGCTCGAATACGAAGACGTGCATCTCGGCAACTTCAAGCCACAAGCGCGCACGTACTGAAGGGGGTTTCGGTTTGGCGGACAGGCGAATCACGATCCAGGCGGTGCGGTACGACCCGGAGAAAGACACCGCTCCGCGGATGCAGGCCTACGACATCCCCTTCTACGACGACAGCATGGTCGTGCTCGACGCCCTCAACTACATCAAGGCGCACGTCGACGGGTCGCTGAGCTACCGCTGGTCGTGTCGTATGGGCATCTGCGGCAGCTGCGGGATGATGGTGAACGGCACGCCCAAGCTGACGTGCAACGCATTTCTGCGCGACTACTGGCCGCGGCCGGTCCACGTCGGACCGCTGAACAATTTCCCGGTGATACGCGACCTCGTCATCGACATGGACGATTTCATGCACAAGCTCCAGGCGATCAAGCCGTGGATCATCCGCAAGCAGGAGCTGCCGCTCGGCGCAGGTGAGCACCGTCAGACGAATCGGCAAATCGACGACTTCCACCAGTTCAGCCAGTGCATCAACTGCATGCTCTGCTACGCGGCGTGTCCCGTCTACGGTCTTAACAACGAATTCCTGGGCCCGGCCGCGACCGCCCTCGCGCGCCGCTACAACCTCGACTCGCGCGACCAGGGCGTGAAGGAGCGGCTGCCGGTGGTCGCCGACCCGGAGGCGGTGTGGGAGTGCAGCTTCGTCGGCGAGTGCTCGGTGGTCTGTCCCAAGGGTGTCGACCCGGCGAAGGCGATCCAGCAGACCAAGCTCGAGACGACGATGCGCTTCGTCCTCCCGTACGGGAACCGCGAGTGAGCACTGAGGCCCCGGCCGCACGACGCCAATACGCGTGGCGCATGCCCAGCAACTGGTGGACGCGCCGCCGCCACTACTTCACGTACATGCTGCGCGAGTTCACCTCGGTGCCGATGGCGTTGTGGCTGCTGTGGCTGCTGTGGGAGATCAAGCGGGCCGGCAGCGGCCCGCGCGGCTACTACCCGCCGGCATCGGCCCTGTTCGTCGCCTTTTCGGTGATCGTGCTGCTGTTCGCCCTCTACCACAGCTACACGTTCCTCAAGCTCGCCGGCGTGATCATCCGGATCAAGCTGCTCGACCGGGTGATCCCACCGCGCGTGATCGTCTTTGCCATGTTCGCCCAGTGGGCGGTCGCATCCGCCATCGTCGCGTTCGTGCTGATCTGGTTCGCGCGATGAGCGAGGAGACCAGGCCTCGCCAGCGCCCTGCGCTCGACCACCTCTTCTTCTGGTTCATGTTCGCCAACGGAGGCGTGGTCACGGCGCTGTTCGTGCCCGTGCACGTGCTCGTCCAGGGCATCCTCGGGCCCCTGCACATCGTGCGCGTGGCCGACCAGCACTACGACACGTGGATCAACGTCCTGGGCAACCCGCTGGTGAAGCTCTACCTGCTGGTGCTGATCCTGTTCGCCTTCTTCCACTTCGCGCACCGCACCCGGTACCTGCTCATGGACCTCGGCGTCCACGCCGCCAAGACCCTGCCCGCGCAGGTGGCCTTCTACGGCGGCGCGGTGGTCGTGACCCTCGTCGCCGCCTGGATCCTGTTGACCACCGCACCGCTCTAGGCTCGGCAGCGTGTACGTGGTGGAGGCCGTCCCGGCGCCCGAGCTGGGGAACGCGAGCTTCGTCGCCTTCGACGAGGAGCACGGCGCCGGCCTGGTCATCGACCCGCTTCGCGACATCGAGCGCTACGTCCACGTGGCGGCCGAGCACAACGTCCGCCTGACCCACGCCCTCGACACGCACCTCCATAACGACTACGTCTCCGGCCGGCGGGAGCTCGCGGCCGAGGCGCACGTCGACATCGGCGAGCTCGCGCCGGGCGCCGAGGTGCGGGTCGGCGCCATGACCGTCCGCGCACTTCACACGCCGGGGCACACGCCCGACCACAAGGCCTACGTGCTGAGCGAGGGCGGCCGCGACCGCGCGCTGTTCAGCGGCGGTGCGGTGATGATCGGAAGCATCGCCCGCACCGACCTGTTCGGCCCGCACCACGCCGTGCACCTGGCGCTGGAGGCTCTGGGCACGCTGCGCGTCCGGCTCCGCGATCTACCCGACGACATCCGCGTCTTTCCGACGCACGGCGCGGGCTCGTTCTGCGGCATCGGCGGGCGCAGCGGCCACGAGACGACGCTCGGCGCTGAGCGGCAGCACAACCCTTTCTTCCAGATGACCGAGGTCATGCCGTTCCTCGCGCGCGTGCTCAACCAGCCGCGCTATCCGACCTACTACCGCGACATGGCGGCGGTGAACGTCGGCGGTCCGGCGCTCATCGGCGTGACGCTGCCGGCGTTGACGAAGCTCGACGTCAGCCAGACTGCGCAGCTGCAGGACGCCGGCGCCGCGATCGTGGACATCCGGCCCGGCCGCGAGTACGACCACGGGCACATTCCGGGGAGCTACAGCATCGGCATGGAAGGACCGGTGAGCGCGTGGGTGGGATGGCTGGTGGCGCGGGGCCGGCCGATCGTCCTGGTCGGTGGCACGGACCACGAGCTGCGGTCGGCGCAGCGTCAGCTGCTGCGGATCGGCTTCGACACCGTCGCCGGTCACCTCGACGGCGGGATGGGTGCGTGGCAGTCGGCGGGCCGCGAGGTGTCGACGTTCGAAACCGTCGACGTCGAGGACATGGCGCAGTGGGTGCTCAGTGCCGAGCCGATGACCTTGATCGATGCACGAGACGAGCACGAGTGGGTGGCCGGCCATGTCCCGGGTGCGGTCCACATGTATGTCCCGGACGTCCCTTTTCGCGCGGGTGAGATCCCGCGTGAGGCGCCGGTGGCGGTGCACTGCGCCTCGGGTTACCGCGCCGGGATCGCGGCGAGCCTGCTCGAGCAGGCAGGATTGAAGCGGATCATCCACGTGAACGGCGAGTACTCGGACTGGGACCGCCTGCACCTGGCGGAGTCGCGGCCCTAGCCGGCAGGTCAGGCCCTTTTCTTCGCCCGCCAGATCTCCTCGTGCGGCCACTTCTTCGCCCACTCGGCCGGCACGTACGAGTAATAAGGATGGTCGACGGCGCCTTCGGGAGCGTAGAGCTGGCGGTAGTCGAGGATGTCGAAACCTGTGTTGCGCAAAAGCTGGAACAGCTCGCCGGCGCCAATGTGAAACTCCGTGCTCGGCCCGTCGCTCGTCCAGTCGAGCCGGTGCATCCCGCGCAGCGGGCGGACCAGCCGCTCGCCGACTCGCTCCTGGTCCTCCGAGCACATCAGCACAAGGTCGGAGTTGCGCATGAAGATCAGCTCGCCGCCCGGGCGTAGCAGCCTCGCCGCCTCCGGGATCCATCTGTACTGGTCGCACCAGATCGACGCGCCGTACTCCGAGAAGGCGAGGTCGAACGAGCCGGAGGGCAGCGGCACGTCCTCGGCGTTGGCCTCGACGAACTCCAGCCCCAGGCCGAACTCCGAGTTCATCGCCCGCGCCGTTTCGAGCTGCGCCGGCGTGATGTCCACGCCGACCACACGCGCCGCACCACGCTTCTTCAGCCAGGCCCCGAAATAAGCAGTGCCGCAGCCGAGCTCGACGACGTCAAGACCAGAAACGTCCGGCAGCACCTGGATCGAAGACTCCGGCTGGTGCCACACGCCCCAGTGGACGCCGTCCTCCGCCCATGCCTCGCGCGCATGCCCCGAGGTGTAGTTCGCGTTGCCCCGGGTCCAAAGGGCGCGATTGGCGACCGCGTAGTCGGGCAGCCGGTCAGACATCCGTGGTCGCGGCTTCGAGCAGAGCGGCGAACTTTCGCCGCGACGCCTCGCGTCGGGTCGGGATGTGCTCGCTCGGCCACATGCCCTCCGCCGGCCGGTAGCCGGCGAGGATCTGCCTTGCCACGGACACGCGATGGACCTCGTCCGGACCGTCGTAGATGCGGGCCGCCCGCGCGTGGCGGTACATCTCCTCCAGCGGCAGGTCGGCCGAGTATCCCAACGAGCCATGGATCTGGATCGCGCGGTCGATCACGTCGTGCAGCACCCGCGCGCCCCAGAACTTGATGAGCGAGATCTCCTTGCGCGCGGCCGAGGCGCCCTGGGTGTCGATCATCCATGCCGCCTGCAGCGTCATCAGGCGCGCCGCCTGCATCTCCGCGGCGGAGTCGGCGATCCAGTTCTGCACCGTCTCGTGCGAGGCGAGCTTGCGCCCGAACGCCTCTCGCGTCAGCGCCCGCTCGCACAGCATGTCGAACGCCCGCCGCGCCTGGCCCAGCCACCGCATGCAGTGGTGGATCCGCCCTGGGCCGAGCCTTGCTTGCGCGATGAGGAAACCCTGGCCCCTCTCGCCGAGCAGGTTCGTCGCCGGCACCCTGACGTCCTCGTATATGACCTCCGCGTGGCCATAGCCGAAGCGCTCGTGCTCGCCGGCGAGGGTGGGGATGTTGCGCACGCGCTTCAGGCCGGGGGTGTCGGCGGGCACGATGATCATCGACGCCCGCTCGTAGGAGTCGGCGTCGGGCTCGGTGACCACCATGGCGATGAGGAAGTCCGCGACCATGCCGTTCGACGTGAACCATTTGTGGCCGTTGATGACCCACTCTTCGCCGTCGAGCTCCGCGGTGCTCGAGAGCAGCGTCGGATCGGAGCCGGCGGTGTTCGGCTCGGTCATGGAGAAGGCCGACCGGATGCGGCCGTCGAGCAGCGGCTCGAGCCACCGCTTCTTCTGCTCCGGCGTCCCGTACATCGCCAGGATCTCGCTGTTGCCCGAGTCCGGCGCCTGGTTGCCGAACACGATCGGGCCCCAGACCGACGCGCCCTCGATCTCGTGCATGAGCCCCAGCTTCACCTGCCCGTAACCCTGGCCGCCCAGCTCCGGCGGCAGGTGCGTCGCCCACAGCTTCTGCCGCTTGACCTCGGCCTGCAGCAGCCCAACCGCGCGCATGAACCCCTTGTCGTCGGTCTCCAGCACCTCGAGCGGATAGACCTCGTCGTGCATGAAGCGGCGCATCCACTCGAGCTTTCGCTCGAACTCCGGCTCGGTCGAGAATTCCCAGGTCACAGCAGGGAGATGCCCTCGTCGATCATGCCCGTGATGGTAGTCGTCAGCTCTTCATACATGGGGTCGGGCCGGCGGCCTTTGCGGTGGAGCATCAGGTTGTAGCCCAGGATGGCGGCGTACTTGTAGAGGCTGAAGCCGACGTACCAGCGCATCTCCGCCTCGTCGACGCCGTAGAGCTCGAAAAGCTGCTCCATCCCGATGTCCACGGTGCCGCCCGGGCTGGGCGCGTCCGGAAACTTCCGCCGCACCGTCATCGCGCACAGGCAGCCGAGGTCGAGGAGCGGCTGGCCGAGCTCGGCGATCTCCCAGTCGAGCACGGCGACGACCTCCGGGCCACGGAACAGCATGTTGCCGAGGTGGTAGTCGCCGTGGACGAGGGTCGGCCTTCGCTCGACCGGGGTCTGGGCGGCGAGGAGCCCACCAAGCTCGCCGGCCCTGGTCGTGAGCTCCTCGGGCGCGCGCTGCATGAGCATCGCCCAGCGCATCATCTCGACCTGTAGCGGGACGGGGTCCTCGTCGCCGATGCCCGTCTTCTCCGGCGGCAGCGCCTGCAGACGCTTGAGCACGTCGACCGCCGACCGCGCGATGTCCGCCGCGGCCTCTTGCGCGGCCGTTTGCTCGATGCGCGTGCCGGGCACGCGCTCCATGAGGATGAAGGGCCGCCCGTCGATGACGGGCTGGTCGCTGATGATGGGGACGGCCGGGGTGGGGAGGCCCGCGTCGTGCAGGGCGGCCATGATGCGGCCCTGGCGCATGACGTCGGCGGTGCCGGCGATCCGCGCACCAGGCGGCGGCAGGCGGAGGACGTAATCGCCCTTCGCGCTGGTGACGAAATAGGTGAAGCCCGAATGTCCTTCGGGGATCGGCTCGACGCTCATGACGCGCGCTCCGAGCTGCTTTTCCAGGTCTTCGCGGATCATTCGAGGTGCGCCGTATCACCGATCGCGCCGACCATGCGGCGGTCACCGAGGACGCGGACGGTGCTGATGGAGGTGTAGTAGGGCAGTATCCGCAGCTGGCCGGGCTCGAGCCGCATGACGTCGGTGAGGCAGGCGATGATCGAACCTCCGTGGCTTACGACCACGACCCGCCGGCCCTCGTGATCGCGGACGACGTCGTCGAGCACCTCGCGCATGCGCTGCGCGGCCGCGAGCGGGTTCTCTTTGAAGTCGATCGATCCGTCCTCGCCGAGGTCGAGGGCCATCTCGACCAGCCTGTCGTCGACCTTCACGTCGTCTGTGATCGCTCGCGCGGTCTGAAGCGCGCGACGGTACGGGCTCGAGTAGACCGCCGCGGGCCGCACGAGCCTCACGCGTTGCGCGAGGCGTTCCGCCTGTTCTCGCCCGAGTCCGCTGAGCGGTGGGTCATTGACGTCATCGAGCTGGTCGTAGCAGTCGGCGTGACGCACGAGCCATATCTCCGTGACCCCTTCGACGCCTATGAGGAAGAGCGCTTCGAGAGAGCGCATGGCGCGGGTGAGGTGCTCGGATCCGGTCTGCACGGGTAAGATTCGACCACATGCTCCGGTTGGCGGGCATCGTCGCCCTCTTCGTCCTAGCAGCCTGCGGCCAGACGAGCGCCAGCGTGGCGAGCTCTCCTTCTCCTGTGATATCGCAAGGCACGTGGTCGCAGAACCTCACCTTGACCGGCGACCTGCCAGGCCACATCACGGGCGTAGTGCCCGATCAGGGCACGCAGCAGACGTTCTGCTCGGGCGCAAAGGCGCGCAACGGCGATACATGGGCCGACACGTTCTATGCGAACGTGGACGCGACCGGCAACGAGTGGCAGCTGAACATCATCATCGAGAACTTCCGCGGCCCAGGCACTTATACGGACAAGGACGTGAAGGTCGCGCTCCAGTCGCCTGACAACTCCCGGACCTGGCTCAACCAGGACACCGACCCGATCACCAATGCGGCGGCGGACAAGGTCACGATGACGATGGACCGGTCGCAGCAGTCGGGCAGCCTCGACGCGATGCTGACCAACGCCGCGACGGGCGCACACGGGGCGGAGCACATAACCGGTACGTGGAACTGCCGCGGCTGAGGTTGTTGGTTTGGAGGTCCATTTCGACGGCCACTGTTTTGGCTGCGGACCGCTGAATCCCGATGGCCTGCAGCTGAAGTTCGAACCGACCGAGGAAGGGTCGGTCGCCGAATACACCGTGCCGGCCCGTTTCCAGAGCTGGGCCGGAATGGCGCACGGCGGGATCGTGTCTTTGATGCTCGACGAGGCGGTCGGATGGGCGGCGTGGCACGCCGGCCACCCCGGCGTGACCGGGCGCCTTCAGGTGTCACTGCGGCGGCCCTTGAAGCTGGGGGAGAAGGTGCGGATCGTCGGCCGGGTGGAGAGCGTGCGGCGGTCGCTGGTGTACGTGAGCGCTTTCGTCGACGGAGTGCCCGACGCGTCCCGAGTCGCGGACGCGACCGCGACCCTGATGGCCGTCAAGACGGTGATCGATCCGACCGTCCGGTAGTCACAATTCGTTCTCGTAGGGTGGAACGTCGATGAGCAGCGCTGAAGTTCCGGCCGTGCCGGCGCGGCGCCGTTTCTGGAACTCGTTGCGCAGTGGGCGCGCCCTCCAGGCCGGCGCCGCCGCGCTCGTGGTCCTGGCCGGCGTGATCGTCCTGGCGCTGCTGTACGGCGACCTCCCCGAGTTCTTCAGGTTCGGCGGCCGCATGCTGCGCGAGGTTTACCGCCAGAACCGCTACCTGCCCGGCTTCGCGGCCCTGTACGTCGAGGAGTCGGGTGTGCCGCTGCCGGCGCCGGGCGACGTGTTCGTCATGTTCGTCGGCATCAACGTCCCGCGCAACGTCTTCGCCTGGGTCGGCGCGTGGCTCGGACTCATCGTCGCCGTCGTGCTTGGCGCCACGAATCTGTACTTCATATCTCGCAAGTGGGGCCGGCGCCTGGCCGAGTCACCGGCGGCGGAGTACGTGCACCTTTCGCACGAGCGGCTGATGCGCGCCGAGGCGTGGTTCCGCCGCTGGGGCGTGCTGGCGATCATCTTCGGCCGGCACATCCCGGGGTTCCGGATTCCCATCACCGTGGCGGCGGGAGTGTTCCAGGTCCCGTATCGCGTGTTCGCGCCGTCGGTTGCGGTGTCGACCGCGATCTGGGCGGGGGTGGTGCTCATCATCGGCGTGAACTACGGGCCGCACCTGGCGGACCTCCTCCGGGCCCACGCCTTCCTCTATTTCGTGTGGGCGGGGCTTGTCGCGACACTGGTCTTGAGCATCTTCGTCCGCCAGCAGGTGCGACGGCGGCGGGGCGGGGGGGTTCCGGTGGAGAAGGCGGCCGGCCGGTAGAATCACCGAGTTCTCAGGCGCGGCGCGGCGTATATGGCCGGTCGAGCCGGTCGTCCCTAGAATCTGATCTCCGTCGGGGGCTGGCGCAGTTTGGCAGCGCGCACGGTTCGGGACCGTGAGGCCCCGGGTTCAAATCCCGGGCCCCCGACCAATTTTGAATTCAGAACCGTCAAGTAACGCTATACATGACGGCCCGGAGGTCACAACTGCGTCACGGATTTCCAAGCGTATGGCACTATGTATGGCGTGCAACGAACCACGATTTACCTGCCGGAAGCACTGAAGCGGACCCTTGCCCGAGCCGCGCATGAGGAGGGCCGAACGGAGGCTGACCTGATCCGGGAGGGCCTTGAGCGCCTGCTTGAGTCCCGGCACGCCAAGCCGAAACTGCCCCTATTCAAGAGCGACAAACCTAATTTGGCCGAGAACGTCGACAGAGATCTCGATGGCTTCGGCGAGAGGTGATTCTCCTCGACACGAGCGGGCTGTTGGCTGCCCTCGACAGCAGCCAGACGCATCATGCCCAAGCTGCGGCGGCGATTCGCGAGTCGAGCGCGCCGCTGCTCCTATCGCCTTTCGTCTTGGCCGAGCTGGATTACCTGATCGCTGTCCGGGTGAGCACTCGGGCGCAGCGAGCGCTGCTTGATGAGGTCGCCCGAGGTGCCTATCGCCTCGAACCCTTCAGCGCTGTGGACGTGGCTTCGGCTCTCGTCGTCGTGAGGAGTTATCCCGGCCTCGAAATTGGACTCGCCGACGCTTCGATTGTCGTGCTAGCCGAGCGCTACAGCGTCCTCGATGTGCTGACGCTCGATCACCGTCATTTCAACTCAATGCGCGGACCCGGGGGTCGACGCTTCCGGCTCCTGCCCGCTTCGTAACCGGAACTGCTTCGAATTGTCGCAAGAGTAGTTGTCATTCCCACGGAGCCTTCACTCCCCAGGAGTAGCCCGCGCAAAGGAGTCCGATCGAACCTTCGCTAGTGCCGACGAGCCGCTTCCCGCCGGCTTCTATCGCGAGGTAGCTCTGTGCGAGCACGTCAACAAATCCCGGTTCGTCAGGCCGGTCCAACGCTTCCAAGTACATCTTGAAGGCCTGCAACCAGTCTTCTGGAGACTCGTGCATCTCAGCGAGCTCTTCGGTCCAGACCGCGAAAAACGGCTCATGCCTGGCTTCGGCAAAGGTCGTCCAAGTAGGGCCCAGCGTGCTGAACGTTTCGGGCCAGAGCCGGGACCATTTGCCGATCCGGTCGCTACTCCGATTGATACAGGCATCGCGTTCGCCGACAACCGCCGCGTAAGAAACCGTCGGATCAATCGTGCTTAGCCACAACACGATCTCGGCAGGTGTGAACATCGATAGCCACAGGAGAGGTACCGAATAGTTGGCTCCGAGAAGGGCATCCGGGGGCTCATATTCCGATGGGGGATCGGCGGAGTTCGACGCGAGCAGCAATGTAACGTTCGCCATGGCGCGATCCTAATGCGGTCGGTCGAAAGTATCGTTTGGCGTCAAGTGCCGATGGCTAAACGTCGCTGGCCGCGCGACGGTTCGCGTCTGCCTGGCCGCGGTGTAATTCTTCGGGGATAACGCTCGCACCGTTAGCGTCAACGCCGCTTGCTGAAGAGGGCCCAAGGTCTCGGGGCTTCCTTGAGGCCAAATTCGATCGCTACAGGCTCGTCGCCTGCCTGTGGGGTGTTGGAAGCGTACATGTACGCGATTCCGTCGCTTCCGTGGATCTCGAAGGAGAGAAAATCGCCGGTCGTTATCCGATAGTGAGCCCTAATCAGGGTTGGATCGTTCCGAGTCCGGCGCCGCTCGAACTCGCTTATCGTCCCGAAGGAAAGACTGTTGGGGCGGCCGAGAAAGGCAAGCGACGGCACCGGTCTCCAGTGAGGTGGAGGAGGAGTTAGGTCTCCTCGAAATTGGGGACCGTTTAATGCCCTGCTGGCCCAATAATCGCTCTCCGCCCACGCCACCCCATAGGCTTGATCACCCGCCCCGCGGACTGGGTTGACCAGCACAAATAGGCCATTGCCCAGCCCGAAGACGCTGTCTGCGCGAATCGCGATGTCGTCTCCTAAGGCGTACGAAGGCGGAAAGCTGCCGCGGCGTGTCCAAAGGCGTGTTTTGGCGAGCGACTGCAAATCGACGTTAGGTGTCAATCGCTCTCCTTGCAGCAGTCCTGAACATCGAATATCACCTCGCGCCGAGCCGTTCTGAAAACCTCCACGTACGGGCTAGATTAGTTCCTGACCGCTGTTTGTTCCGCGCTCACGACCCGGTCCCCTCGCCGCGGGACCTAGCCGCTCCCGTTCGTAATTTCAAAGCTTGTGTCGCGGTGTCACAGATTTGTCACGCATTCGCGGAACCAGGAGGGCACAGAAGGACACGAGAGGACACAAAGGCGCGTCATATTAAGTACTGGAGGACACGAAAGGAAACGCTGGGACACTGGAGGACACGAGATACGGCCGGTTCGGGACCGTGAGGCCCCGGGTTCAAATCCCGGGCCCCCGACCATTTCTGAACTCAAAAGCGTCAATTAGCGCTTGACATCCGGCGTTTCGGATCACAGCTGCGTCACAGATTTCCAAGCGTATGGCACTATGTATGGCGTGCAACGAACCACCATTTACCTGCCGGAATCACTTAAGCGAACCCTGGCTCGAGCCGCCCATGAGGAGGGCCGAACGGAAGCTGACCTGATCCGGGAGGGGCTT
>DASSLL010000049.1:0-70376 GCA_035689485.1 Candidatus Dormiibacterota bacterium
CGCAATCTCCTCGACGTCGGCGCCACCGTGCTGCTGTCGACGCCGACGTACGCGCTGCGCCTGGCAGACGTGGCCTCGGACGTCGGCGTCAACGTGTCGGCCGGCCCCGTCCGCACCACGATCCACGCCGGCGAGCCCGGCGCGTCGATCCCCGCGACGCGGTCCGCGATCGAGGCGGCCTGGTCGGCGACGGCGTTCGACCACACGGGAATGACAGAGCTCGGCCCGACGGGTTTTTCGTGCTCGGCGCGCGACGGCGTGCACCTGATCGAGTCGGAGTTCATCTTCGAGGTGTCGGACGACGGCGAGCTCATCGCCACCAACCTGGGACGCTGGGGCATGCCGCTGTTCCGCTACAGGACGGGCGACCGGGTGGTCGTCGCCCCCGGGCCGTGCCCGTGCGGGTCGCCGTTCATGAAAGTCCTGGGCGGCATCCAGGGCCGCGTCGACGACATGTTCACCGTGCGCGGGGTCAACCTGTTTCCTTCGCAGGTCGAGGACATCGTCCGGCGGTATCCCGAGGTGGTCGAGTTCGTGATCGAGCACCACAGCGAGCGGCGGATGGACGAGGTGTCGCTGCTTCTCGAGTCGTCGGTCGCGGATTTCTCGCCGGCGCGGCTGGAAGCCGATCTGCGGCAGGCGCTCGGCGTCCGGCTGGTGTGCAGGGTCGTGGCCGCGGGGACGCTGCCCCGGTCGGAGCTGAAGGCGCGCCGGCTCCGGCGCGTGTGATGCGGTCCGTCACGCTGCCGGGCGAGCCTGGCGCCCTCTCGCTCGATCTGGACCGGACCGCCGTGCTGGTCGTCGACATGCAGAACGCGTTCGCGTCCCCCGGAGGGATGCTGGATCTGGCGGGGATCGACGTGCGCCCGGCGCGGGATGTCATCGCCAACGCCGCGCTGGTCGTGGAGGCGGCGCGGCGCTCCCGCGTGCCGGTCGTGTATCTGACGATCGGCTACCCGCCCGACCTGTCGACGGCCGGCGGCGCCGACTCGCCGAATCCGCAGAAGGAGCTGGCGCTGTGTCTGATGCGCGAGCGGCCGGAGCTGCGGGGCAAGCTGCTGACTTTCGGGACATGGGACTTCGAGATCGTGCCTCCGCTGGCGCCGCTGCCGGGCGAGGTGGTGATCGTCAAGTCGCGATACAGCGGGTTTTTTGGGACGCCGCTCGATTCGGTGCTGCGGTCGCGGGGAGTGCGCAACCTGCTGATGGTCGGCATAGCGTCGAACGTGTGCGTCGAGTCGACGATCCGCGACGCGTATTTCCTCGAGTACTGGCCGGTGATGGTGGCGGACGCGACGATGCCGGCGGGGTCGCCTGAGATTCAGCGGGCGACGGAGTACAACGTGCGGACGTTCTTCGGCTGGGTCACGAACAGCGAAGACGTGGCGACTGTGCTCAAGGCTGGCGCGGCAAGTATCGATTCATAGCCGAACCGGCGTTCGTGGCGCCCCGGCCTAGCGCCGCTCGTTCGCTCGGACCACCTCTGTCAGCAGCTGCAGCAGCTCGACCCGCTGCCGCGGGTCCAGCGGTCCCACCAGCCGCGCCGTCATGGCATGCGTGCGCGGGATGAGCTGTCGCACCGTGCTCAATCCACGCGGCGTGAGCGCGATGGTTTTGCGGCGGCCGTCGCGTGAGTCGCGCGCGGTCTCGATCAGGCCGCGGTCGCACAGCCGGGACACGACCTCGGCCATCGTCGAGCGGTCGAGCGAGACGCGCTGACCCAGTGTGCGCTGGTCGAGATTCGGTTCGGAGTACAGCGCATTGAGCGCGGCGAACTGCGGCGAGGTGATGGTGTGGGAGACCTCCTCGCCCCAGATGAGGTTCATGACCTGCACGGCGCGACGCAGAAGATGCCCCGGGTGCTGCATCAGGTCCTCTGGCGGCTGGGCGTCAGGTGGTCGTGACTTCACCCGACCCATTCCTCCTGTCGACCACGCGATAGCCCACGGGCATGAGCCGCAGGCCCAGGCGCTCCTCCACCGTCCCCCACAGCCCTCGGGGCAGGAACAGCGCGAACAGCGCGGCGGCGGCGCCGAGCCCGACGAGGTACCAGGGACCGCCCTGGGTGAACGTCGTCTGAATGGCGAAGAGCAGGATCGCGCCGATGATCGGACCCTCGAAGGTGCCCAGCCCGCCGACCAGGACCATGAAGATCATGTACGCCGACCACTGGACGCTGAAGACCGACGCCGGCTCGATGAACAGCGTGTTCGCCACCACCAGCACCCCGGCCGCGCCGCAACCGAACGCCGCGAGCACGAACAGCATCCTCTTGCGCGCCGCCACCCGTACGCCGAGCGAGCGGGCCGCGTCCTCGTCGTCGCGGATCGCCTGCAGCGACGCACCCAGCGGAGAGCGCAGCAGGAAGAACAGCGCCGCCAGGAAGAGCACGGTGAAACCGAGCGCGAGCCAGAACGTGTATGCCTGCCGGAAGTTGGGCTCGTACTGGTTGAGCTGAATCAGCGAGATGCCGGTCCCCGCGCCCAGGTTCCGGTCCAGCCGGACGATGAGCGACAGGACTTCGGCGATGACCCACATGCCGATCGCGAACTGAGCGGCGCGCAGGCGCAGCGCGAAGAGCGATATGGGGATGGAGATGGCGCCGGCCAGGACGGTCGCCGCGACCATCGCCGCATACGGCGTCATCCCGAGACCGGCGAAAAAGACGGTGCCGTACGCGCCGATGCCGATGAACGCCTGCTGGCCGACCGACAGCAGCCCGCCGTAACCCGCGAGCGCGTTCCACATCGCGGCGAGCAGGACGAGGATGAGCAACGTCGTCAGCTTCTGGACGACGTCGGGGTCGAGCACGAGTGGCACCGCGAAGAGGACCACGACGAGCGCCGCGACGCCGGCGGTGAAGGTCCGGGAGGTGCGGGTCCAGCGCTCGACCTTCATCGGGCGAACCGCAATGAGAAACGCGCGCCGCCGAACCTGACGACCAGCACGGCAAGGAAGAGCAGGTGCCCGGCCATCACCGAGAACTGGGGATGGACCTGCGCCCCGAGCGTCTGGGCGACGCCCAGGGCGATGCCGCCAAGCAACGTCCCCCACAAGGACCCCATGCCGCCGATCACCACGGCCTCGAAGGCGAAGATGAGCTGAGTCGGGCCGCTCACCGGGTCGAACACCGAGCGGATGGCGAGGAACAAGCCGCCCAGAGCGGCAATCGCCACCGCCAGCGCCGTCGCCCGCGCGTACACGCCGCGGCTGTCGATGCCCACGAGCTCGGCCGCGTCGGCGTCCTCTGCGGTCGCGCGCATCCTCCAGCCGGCGCGCGTGTTCGACAGGAAGAGCTGCAGGGCGCTGAACACCAGTACGGCGACGACGAGCACGACGACGCCGAGCGCCGACACCGAAAGTCCGCCCGTGACCTGCCAGCTCGACGTGGTCAGCGAGCCGGCGCTGCCGCCGAGCGAGTGCACGTCCGGCGAGAAGACTATCTGGAGCAGGTTCTGGATCACGATCGAAAGCCCGAAGGTCGCCAGCAGCGGCGTGAGCAGGCCGGCCTTGAGGCTGCGCTCCAGCACCGTGAGCTGCAGGACATACCCGAACACGACCATCACGGGCAGCGCGACGATGAAGGCGACGAGCGCGGAGGCGCCGGTCCGGTCGACGACGACGAAGGCGATGTATGCGCCCAGCACCGCCAGGTCGCCGTGGGCCAGGTTGATGATGCGCATCACGCCGAACATCAGCGAGAGCCCGCAGGCGAGCACCGCGTAGAAGGCGCCGAGGAAAACCCCCTGCAGCAACGCATTGACGATCGTCACGCGGAGCGCCTCAGGCCGAAGTACGCGCTGACGACACGCTCGCGGTCGAGCGACGCCGCCTCACCCTCTAGGACGACGCGGCCTTCGAGCATGCAGACGACGCGGCCCGCAACCTGCAGCGCACGCGTCAGGTCCTGCTCGACCAGGACCACCGTCGCGCCTTCCTGGATGATGCCCTCCAGCGCCCGGTACACCGCGTCGACGACCACCGGCGCGAGGCCGAGCGAGACTTCGTCGAGCAGCAGCAGGCGGGGATTGCTCATCAATGCCCGGCCGATCGCGACCGCCTGCTGCTCCCCGCCGGACAGGCTGGCGGCAAGGGCTCGACGGCGCGGCTGGAGCATCGGGAAGAGCTCGAGGACAGAGGCCACGTTCCAGCGGCCGCGGCCACGCGAGGCCGCGACGCGAAGGTTCTCCTCGACCGTGAGGCCGGGGAACAGACGCCGGCCCTCCGGGACGAGCGCGACGCCCAGCGATACGCGCCGGTGCGGCGGCGTCCGCGTGACGTCGGCACCGCCGAAGAGGATCGCGCCCGCGTGCGGCCGGTGGGCGCCTGCGATCGCGCGCAGGAGCGTCGTCTTGCCGGCGCCGTTGGCGCCGATCAGCGCCACCGTCTCGCCCTGCGCGAGCTCGAACGAGACGCCGCGCACGGCCTGGAGCAGCCCGTAGCGGCAGTCGAGGTCCCGGACCGCGAGCAGCGTCAAGCGCCGCGGCCCCTGCCGCCCAGATAGGCGTCGATCACCGCGGCCTGCGCGACGACGGTCTCGGGCGCGCCCTCGGCGATGACGCGACCGCCGTCCATGCACACCAGGCGGGCGACGACCTGCATCAGCACGTGGACGATGTGCTCGATCCACAGCACGGCGATGCCCCGGTCGCGCAGCGCCGCCACCGTCTCGACGAGCGCCTCGGACTCGGCGTCGGTGAGGCCGCCGCCGATCTCGTCGAGAAGCAGCGCCGACGGCTCGACCGCGAGCGCACGTGCGAGCTCCAGGCGCTTGCGCTGCAGGAGCCCCAGGCCCTCCGCGCGGCGGTTCGCAAGGTGCGTCAACGCGGTCTGGTCGAGCACCTGGATGCAGAGGTCGTACGCCTCGGCCCCGCGCCGGCGGCCGGCGGCGGTCGCCCCCACCAGGACGTTCTCGAACACCGTCATGCCGGCAAACGGCCGCGGCACCTGGTGCGTGCGGGCGATGCCGAGCTTGCAGCGCTCGGCCGGGCCGCGCGCGGTCACGTCGCGGCCGCGAAACTCCACAGTGCCCGCATCGGGCGCGAGCGCGCCCGAGAGCACGTTGAGCAGCGTCGTCTTGCCCGCGCCGTTCGGGCCGACGATGCCCACCGCCTCGCCGCCGTGCAGCGCCAGGTCGACGCCGTCCAGCACGCGCAGCGCGCCGAAGCGCTTCCGCACCCCGACCGCGGCGAGGACCGCACCGGTGCTCGCCTCCATGCCAGCGGTGGTGCTTCTAGCCGGCGGTGTAGGGCTGCAGCTGAGCCGCGATGGGCACGTTCGGGTCGGCCGAGTTCTCGCAGATCGCGAAGTCGATCGGCCACTTGGAGATGCCCTGCTTCCACTGGCCGCCGATGATCGGCGTGCTGACGACGCCCGATACCGGCGTCGTGCCGGGGCCGAAATCGGGATTCTTGGTCCAGTCGAGATGACCGACCGGGGTCTCGACCGTCAGGGTCTTCATCGCGTCGCGCACCTTGGCCTTGTCCTTGGGGTTGCCGCTCGCTTTCAGCACGGCCGCCGCGACGTCGAACATCGACATGCTCGCGCCGATCTGCTGGTTCCACTGCTTGCCGGTTGCGGCCTGATACCCGTCGCCGAGCTGCTGGCTCGTCATGCCGGTGAGCGATGACTTGTAAGGCCACGTGGGCGCCCAGTACACGCCGGAAGCCAGGCCGTTGCCGATCGCGCCCAGGGCGGTGACCTGCGACGGGAACAGACCGGTCTTGGCGATCTGCCCGATCTTCACCTTCTTGGTGTAACCCTGCGCCGCCGCCTGGCGCCAGAAGGTGGCGAAGTCGGGCGGGATCGGGAACGTGTTGAAGATCTGACAGTCCTCGGCGATGAACTTCCCGATCTGCGCCGTGAAGTCGTTGGTGCCGTCCTCATACGGGCCCGGGTCGACGATCGTGTAGCCCTCGCTCTTGAGCAGCGGAGCCAGCGCGCCGCGGATGGCGTTGCCGTCGGCGTCGTTCGGGTACATGACGCCGACCTTCTTGTTCGTCTGCACCTGCGGCCACAGGTGCGTGTACGCGAGGAAGAACTGGAAGACGCCGAAGCAGTAGTGGAAGGTCCAATTGAAAGGTGAGGGCTTGTTGATCTCGCCTTTGCGGCCGAGGTACCAGGCCTCCCACGGGACGACCGTGGAGACGCACGGGACGTGTGCGGCCTCGCAGGCGTCGGCGACAGGGTTCACTGTCTCCGGCGTCGACGTGGTGAGCATCAGGTCGATCTTCTGGCTCTGGATGAGGTCGTTGGCGACCTGGGCGCCCACGTCGGGCTTCGACTGGCCATCGCGATCGACGATCTGGATTGTGTAATTGGTGCCGCCGATCGACAGACCGTTCGCGAACGCCTTGCGCGCGAGCCCGAGGACGTACGCGTCGGGCTCACCGAAGCCGGACGCGGGGCCGGTGATGGGGCTCACGTAGCCGATCTTGATCGTGCCCGAGGTGGACGATGTCGATGACGTCAGGCAGGATTCCAGGACTCCAGGGACGGCCAGGCCACCCAGCACCAGGCCTGTGGTCTTGAGCATGTCGCGACGAGTGATGGGCACCTGACTCCTCCCCCGCCGGGCGCGCGCAGGGCGCATCCGACAAATTCAGGTCTGACGGCAAATTGCTCCGTGTACCGACGATCGGAGTTTGAGCCAGTTCATAATGGCCGTCAAGGGTGCCGCACGAGCCGGACTTCGAGCCCCCATACCTCCATCCCGACTACCGCGCGACCGTGCTCCGCGCGCCGTCGCATCCGCCCGTGCGCCTGCCCCATGAGTGGTTCCACCACGCGCCCGGGCCCGCGTTCGGACGCATCTCCGTGCGGCCCGACGACGCCGACCTGACACGCCAGCACCCGGGCGAGCCGCTGGGGGAGCGCATCGTCCTGAGCGGCCGGGTCACCGATTCCGACGGACGCCCGGTCCGCGGCACGCTGATCGAGGTCTGGCAGGCCAACGCGGCGGGCCGGTACGCCGACCCCGCGGACCAACACCCGGCCCCGCTGGACCCCAACTTCACCGGCGCCGGGCGGTGCCTGACCGACGACGAGGGCCGCTACCGCTTCGTCACGGTCAAGCCGGGCGCGTATCCCTGGCGCAACCACGCCAACGCGTGGCGGCCGGCCCACGTGCACTTCTCCCTGTTCGGGCCGGCGCTGGGCAGCCGGCTGGTGACGCAGATGTACTTCCCCGGCGACCCGCTCATCCCGCTCGACCCGATCCTCGGCTCCATCGCCGACCCGCGCGGCCGCGCCCTGCTGATCGCCGCCTTCGACCTGGAGACGACGCTGCCCGAGTGGGCGCTCGGCTACCGCTGGGACATCGTCCTGCGCGGGCGCGACGCCACACCGATGGAATCGTGACCACCCCTCCCACTCCCTCGCAGACGGTGGGGCCGTTCTTCGGGGTTGGCCTCGGGCCGGTCGAGGGCGGCGGGCTCGTGCGCGTGGAGGGCCAGGTCTTCGACGGCGCGGGCGAGCCGGTGTCCGACGCGCTGCTGGAGGTCTCCAGCGGCGAGCAGTTCGCGCGCTGCCGGACCGATGAGGAAGGGGCGTTCCATTTCACGGTCGGCGAGGCGCCTTTTCTTTCCGTCACCGTGTTCGCTCGCGGCCTGCTGCGGCATGTCAACACGCGGATTTACTTTCCTGGCCACGAAGCCGATGTCCCGGGCGAGGTCGAGCCTCCGCGGCGGGGGACTCTCGTGGCCCGGCGCGAGGGCGACGTCCTGCGCTTCGACGTCCGCCTGCAGGGCGACGGCGAAACCGTATTCTTCGATTAGCTTGACCGCGCTCGACGTCCTGCTGCCGCTCGGCTCGTCGCTGGTGAGCTTCGTGTTCGCGGCCATGGTCCTGGACCAGTGGGCGCAGCGCCGGCACAGCTTCCAGCTGGTGTGGGCGGTGGGACTCCTGTGGTACGGCATCGCGGCCGGGACCGAGTTTCTCGGCGGCGCCTTCGGCTGGAATCCGGCGCTCTACCGGACCTGGTACCTCGTCGGGGCGGTCCTGGTGCCTGCGTACCTGGGCGCCGGGACTCTCTACCTGCTCAGCAAGACGCGATTCGGCTACCTCGTCGCGGCGGCCGTAGCCGCCGGCGGCCTGTTCTCCGTCCTCGCCATCCCGAAGTACCCGGGCTCCGCGACCGCGGCCTACGTGACGCTGGCCGTCGCGGTGGTCGCCGCGGCGGCGATCGCGTTCGCCACGGCCAGGCGCCGTGAGCTGCAGGGCCACGTGGCGATGGCGTTCCTGCTCGCCGGCACGCTCAGCGTCGCGGTGCTGGTGTGGACCGCGAAGCTTTCGGGCGCGTTCCTCGACCCAGCCACCCACATCCCGGTCGCGACCGCGATTCCCGGCTACCTTCGGGTCAGCAGCTTCCCGTTCAACGCCGGCGGAGGCATCGCGCTCGTCTTCGGCGCGCTTTACTCGGCGTACGTCTACATGCCGAAGAAGCGCGCCGTCCCGGCCAGGCTTGGCGTGCTCGCCATCGTCCCGAACTTCTTCGTCTCCCTGCCCGGGGCCGTGAGCGCCCTGGCGCGCGGCAAGCTGAACTCGCGCGTCTCGGCGACGATCCTGATCGCGGTCGGGGCCTCGGTGCCGGGAGTGACCAGCAGCCTCAACCGGGCGGGCGTGACTTGGCCGTTCTTTCTCGGCGAGTTTCTCGGCGTGCTGATCATCTTCGTCGGCTTCCTGGTCAGCGAAGAGGTGTTCCGCAACGTGCGTCTCGGGGTGACGCTTTGGTCCAGGTCGCCGTCGACGTCACTCGAACGCGAGATCGGTTGAGATCTCGATCGCCCTCTCGATGCTCTTCGCCACAGGGCACCGGGATTTGTGGAAGGCGTGGGACCGCTCGGCCGTCTCGCGCTTGTCCTCGGGCACGCCGCGCAGCGTGTAGCGGACGTGAATCTTCTTGATCACGAGCGTCTTGTCCTCGACGTAGATCTCGCCCTCGGCCTCTGAGGTCAGCTTGCCCTCGCTCGCGTCGATCCCGCGCGCTTCCAGCGCGCCGCCAAATGTCCCGGTGAGTCAACCGGCCGTGGCTGCGACGACGTAGTCGAGCGTGGTCGCGTGCTCGGGGTACTGGCCGGGCGCTGTGCCGTAGTGCTCGCGCACCGGGCCATGCGTGCCGAACGTGACGGGCTCGTCTTCGGCCGGCAGATAGGCCTTCCGGATGGGCCCGCGCTCGCGGACGATCCTTACCTTACTTGTATATGCCGGAGCCACCAGGCTCAGCTTACGGAGTGCGCGCGATCAGATCGCTGGTCCAGTTTTCGAGAAGCGCCGCATAGGCGGGGTTTATCGACTTGCCGCTCTGCGACAGCACCGTGTTGTAGAACTGAGACAGCTTCGTCTTCGTGCTGTTACCGGCGATCAGCGCGTTCTGGAGTATGGAGACAAGCGTCACGCCCTCGGACGCCGTGATGTAGCCGCGGGCGACGCCGTCGTTGACCGCATTGATCAGGCCCTTGATCGTGGCGTGGATCGTGAACGTTAGGGTCATCGTCGACTTGTTGCCCACCCCGTCGACCGCGGTGACAACGATGGTGTGGGAGCCGGAGACGAGCGAGTCGATGTCGATCACACCTCCGCTGATCGTCGTCTTGCCGTCGAGGACGACCGTCGTGGTCGCGCTGTCGACATCGGTCGCGCTGTAGGTCAGCGTGATCTTCGAACCGACGTCGTAGAAGGCGCCGTTCGTCGGCGGCGGCAAGGAGGCGGTGATGACGGGCGGCGTGCGGTCCAGCCGGATCGTCTTCATGAAAGTAGCGCGGTTTCCGGCTACGTCGAGGAGGGCGACCGCGACGGTGTACAAGCCGTCCGCGGCAGGCAAGCTCAGGTTGACCGCGGTCGCGTAGGTGTAGGACTGGCCATACGTGGCGCCGCCGTCTGTCGAGAAAGCCATGGCGAGAATGCCGACCGCGTCGGTGAACGAGAGCTGCAGCGTTACGTTCGGGCTGCCGGTTGCCTGCTGCCCGCCGATCATCACCGCGCCGTTGTTGATCGTGAACGACCCCGCCGGCGGAACGGTGTCTTTGAGCGTCGCGACCGCGGCCCCGTTCGCACCCACATTGCCCGCAGGGTCCGTCAGGTAGCCGGTCAAGGTCAGCGTGCCATCCTTCAGCGCCGCCAGATTGAGACCGATGGTGGCGCTGCCGTTGGCGCCGACGACGCCCGTTCCTGACACGGTGCCGGTTCCATCGGTGACGCTGACGGACGCCGTGGCTCCAACCTCGCCGTTGACCACCACGGGGATGCCCACCTTGTTGGTCATGTTCACGTACCTGGGCAGCGAGAGCGCGGGCGGCAGCGGCGGCGTGATGTCCTTGACGATCGTCAGCGTGCTTGTCGTCATGTTGCCGCTGGTGTCGATCGTGTTCGCGGTCACGGTGATGGGGCCCGCGGCGAGGTTGATCAGGTTGAACGAGAAGGACGCCGTGCCCGTCGTCGGGTCGAGTATGTCGCCGCTCTCCTCGGAGTAGATGCCGTCCGACACCTCGAACATGACGAACAGCCCCGGAGGCCCGCTCAGGTTGAACGTGACGAGGCGCTGGTTGGCGAGATTCACGTAAGCGGGTGACGACACCAGCGCCGCGCCGGGACCGGCCGCCGATTTGACGAACGTGGTCGTGGCGCCACCGGCCGTCGCGGTCAGCGTCGTGTTGGCCAGGACGGAAAGGTTCAGCGCGACGGTCAGCTGCCCGAACGGGTCGATCGTGCCGGTCGTGGTCACGGTCGTATTCCCGTCGGTCACGGTGACGGTCACGGTGCTGCCCGGCGTACCGGTCACGGCGACCGGGACGGCGCTCTGGGTGGAGTTGCTGACCACCGCCGGAGCCGCCACGGCGGGCGTGGTCGACGGCGCCGGCGGGTCGGTGCCGGGCGACTGAATCGGACCGTTGGCCGCGAAGCCCATGATGTCTCGCTGCACCCCTCCCAGGTTGCCCGGCATCGGGTTGAACGGAGGCCCGTTCTGGGCGGTCCACGCGGCGTCGCCGTGGATCACGACGCCCAGCTCGCCGAAGGGCTCGCCGTTCCGGGCCGCCGTGCCGCCGAACCGCGCACCGAGCGTCTGGTCCGCTCCGTCACTCTTCGACAGGTTGTAGAGGTACTGCTGGTCGCCGGGCGCGAGGCCGCGCGTGATGGTCGGCTCGCCGTACGGCGCGAACGGCACGACGAACGAGTCATGGTTGCCGATCCAGTCAATCAGCCGGTCGCCGCCGGTGCCCGCGAACATGATGTCCTGGCCGGAGCCGCCGTAGGCGAGGCCCTCCCAGGCCGGCGTGCCGGGGTTGCCGCCCTGCGCGGGGTCGAGGACCGGGGAGTCGTTCAGACCGTCATTGACATCGAGACTTGCTCTCAGGTCGAGGATGCTGTTGCCCCATCCTCCGTACAGACGCGACCGGCCCTGGCCGCTCAGGATCCAGCTGTTGCCGAAGTCGCCGAAGATGGCGTCGTCGCCCGAGGTGGGTTCCGCCTTGTACGTGGGTGACGTCCACTTGCTCGACACCGGCAGCAGCGCCATGTCGCCCGGGTCGTAGGACAGGATCCAGGGGACGCAGCCGGCGCTCGAAGGCAGGGCCGGCGCGGTCCACTTGCAGAGCGCGCCCGTGGTCCCGTTGATCATCACCTTGCGGCGGCGGTCGTTCGGGTCGAAGAGGGCGAACTTGCCGGTCGTCGGGTTGAAGCCCAGGACGTTGCCCGGGTTGTACGGGTGGTACCAGTCGCTCTCGACCGGGCCGCCGATCTGGTTGCCGTTCATGTCGTAGTTGTCGGTGAACGCGGTGACCGGCGCTTCGGCACCCGATATGGCGTCGCTGCCGAACGTCGCGTGGATGGCGTCGTCGCCCCAGCCGCCGTAGACGATGTCGTTGTACTGGCGCGTGCGGAACATCGGACCTGGCGGGGCGTTCGCCGCCGGCGGCACCGGGTAGATCAGCGCCGTGTAGTTGAGTGCCGCGTTGACGTTGATCAGCGCGGTCAGGTGGCCGCCGGGATTCGCGATCACCGACTGCGCGGGCGTGGGCGCGATGCCGTAGAGCGGCTCCGCCACCTGCTCACGGCTGGCGTAGCACTGGCCGTCGCCGGCGATGATGCAGCTCTGACCGCGGCCGCCGGAAACCCAGTCGTTGCCGTAGCCAGTGATGATGGTGTCGTTCTGGCCGCCGCCGTAGATGACGCCGGCGTTCGGTCCGCCGTAGATCCACGCGTCGCCGCCTTCGGCGTGCACCTCGAACGGCCCGCCGATGTCACCCACGCCGTTCGACGCGGCGGCTCCGGTGACCATGGGCGTGGTCTGGCCTGCGAGATCGGGGCCGCCGGGCGTGTAGTCGAGGCGGCGCACGGCGCGCGGCACGATGTGCGCCCCGGTCGAGCTGTAGTTGTCGTAGTTGAACTGCAGGTAGTTCCCGGTGCTGGTGCCGCCGGTACCCACCAGCCGGAAGATGTCGCCGTTGTTCGCCAGCATCACCGAGGCGCTGGTCTCGTGGCCGTTCGGGTTGGTCACGCAGGCGTTCTGGACGTTCAGGAACCCGTCACCGCAGTTCTCGCGGCTGATCAGCGAGCCGGTTCCGCCGAAGATCATCGTCGTGCCGTCGGGGCGCTGCTGGGGCGTGTTCAGGCCGAACAGGTCGGAGCTGCCGCCCACGATGTCCTTCTGGCCGAGACCGCCGAAGATCGTGTCCGCAGTGGCGTTGCCAAGGCCGCCGCCGCCTTCGATGTAGTCGGTGTCGGGACCTGCCGACGAGGATGGGTGGAACCGCAGGAACCGGGTAGCGTCGCGGCACGCGCCCGTGAGCTGGGCCACGGGCCAGCCGTTCGGGTAGCTGCTGTCGCCCGCGCCGACGAAGCCCTGGTTGCCGCACGGCAGGGCGGTCAGCGACGGGATCCGCGCGATGTCGGCGACCAGCGAGCCGTCGCCCTGGATGACGTCGCTGCCGAGCCCGCCGAAGATCGAGTCGTTGCCACCGCCGCCGAGCAGGTAGTTGTTGCCGAAGTCTGTGGTCGGCGTGCCGATCGAGTGGTCCGGGAGCGTCAGCGTGAAGTTGCCCCACCACGCGGGCCCGTCGGGGTTGTTCTGAGGCGTGGCCGTGGGCGTGCTGCTCACCTGGTCGGCGCCGTTGCCGTCGTAGATCGTCGTGCCCGTCAGCGCCTGGTAGCGCGGGTTCCTGTAGTCGCTGTCGGCCCGGCTGCGGCGGTCGAGCATCGCGCTGACGCCGACGATCAGGTCGTCGCCGTTGCCACCGTCGATCGCGTTGTTGCCGCGACCGCCGATCAGCACGTCGGCGCCGCTGCCGCCGTAGATGGTGTTGTTGCCGCCCGTCGCGTAGTCAGGTGCAAAGGAGTAGATGTCCATCGGTTCGAGCACCTGGTCGGAGAACATGTCGCCGCGGCCGCCGTAGCCGTACTGCGCGAGCATCTTCTGAGGCGTACCCCGATCTGCGTACTGCACCCGGCCGAGCGTGCCGAAGATGACGTCTCCGCCCTGACCGCCGGTGATGGTGTTGTTGCCGAAGCCGCCAAAGATGATCAGCGGCAACGTCGACAGGTGAGCGTCGATGGTGTTGTCGTTGGTGTGCGGCGGCTGGTTCGGGTGAGTGAACGGCGACCTGACCGCACCCGTGGCCGAGCCGCCGGCGGCGTTCAGGACGAAGAAGCCGTCGGTCCCGGCCCGCAGGTTGACGTTGACCGTGTTGTTGCCCAGGCCGGTGTTCAGCTCGGTTGGCGTGCGGTTGGCGGCGTCGGGTCCGACCGTGTGGTCGATCGTCACGTTGTCGCTGCCCGAGCCGGTCCAGTAGCTGACGCCGTCGAAGAAGTTGCCGCTCGCCTTGTAGGAGATCGCGGCCGAACCAAATCCTGTGGCGAAGATCTGCGCGTCTGACGGGACGTAACCGTTGAAGGGAGCGGCGACCTCGCTGATGCTGCCGGTGATCCTCACAGTGTCGGGGTGGCTCGAGGCCTCGTCGCTGATGAACAGGCGGTGGCGGCCGGCGCCCAGATCCAGGTTCAGGACGCCTCTCACGTCATCGGTGTTCCCGGTGTTGAACATGAAGCTGTCCACGGCGGAGTTCGCGTCCAGGTCCGAGTTGGACGAGACGTAAGCGCGGTCGTTGCCGGTGGATCCGGACGGGAAGTTGCTCACGATATTGGTCACGGCGACGCCGCCCGTGAGAGCGAAGCCGTTCGCGCCCGGGGACGTGCCCTGGACGTTCCAGATCTGCTTGCCCGCGCCGCTGTTGATGTTCAGCGCGCTGACGCCGTAGTAGTCGATGCCGTCCATGCGCGTCGTCACGGTCGCGGTGCCGCCGAGCAGTGTCGTGTCGACCGAGATCGTGTCCACGCCCGACCCGCCGTTGAACTTGCGCAGGCTGCCCTGGAATCCCAGCACGTAGATGTCGACGTTGTGGCCGGCGTACCAGTTGCCGCTCGGGTAACGGTCGACGGTGACGTCGACGGCGTCGGCGAGGTACAGGCGCACGTTCGGGTCGAGGCTCTGCCCGATGGCGATGGCGTTCTGGATCGCCTGGCGCAGCTGCTCGGCGCCGATGTTGTACGGCAGGGGCACGGTGGTGAAGCTGTGGCCGCCGCCGTGGAACGTCAGCGTGAACGAGCCGCTCGTGGCGTCCACGGTCAGGACCTGGAGCTGGTTGGTCTGGCCGCCGACGGTGCCCGCGGCGCGCGTGGTCACGGTCGCCGATGCGACGGCGGGTGCCATGCCGCCACCCAGCAGGTCGAGGTCCTTGTGCAGGGTGAGGTTGACGGGGATCAGAGGCAGGACCGCCGAGTCGCTGAGCGCGCCCTGGAAGCGCATCACGTAGACGCCGTCGTTCTTCGACACGACCACGTTGCCCCGACCCAGGTGCGTCAGCGCCTCGAGCGCGCCCTGCACGCTGGCCGTGGTGCAGTGCTGCGGGTCGGCGTCGCACGCCGGTGCGCTGAAGTCCAGAGGAACGGTGGTCTCGCTCGAGGTCACGGTGCTGGTCTGCGGCGGACCGCTGTTGGCCGCGGTTCCGGCGGCGCCCGTGTCGTTGAAGCTGGTGCCCGTTCCGGCGGAGACCAGGTACTCGTCCTCGCCGAGCGAGACGCTGCCGCGGTAGACCCTGTAGGACGTCGCCTCGGCGATGCCGGTCCAGGTCAGGAGCACGCTGCCGCCGCCGGCCGTGACGGCGAAGGCCTCGTTGGTGGCGAGGGTCTCGCCGGTGGCCGTCATCGCGGTGACCCTGTAGTAATGGAACCCGGCCGTCAGCGATCCGCCGGTGCCCGCCGTCGCGCTCAGGCCGGTCGGGAAGATCGGGAAGACGTAGGTCAGCTGGTACTGCCCGCTGGTCGCGTCGACGACCAGCTGCTGGATGGTGTTGGGCGTCGTCATGTCGAGGCCGGTCAGCGAGGTCGATGTGAGGAGCGCCGAGCCGTCGGCGGGCTGGCCGCTGTCGTCGGCGTTGACCGTGGTCGTCATGCCGGCGCCCGCCTGGAGCAGCGTCGGGTCGCTGAGCAGAAGCGAGATCGGCGTTCCGGCCAGCGCGCCCTGGAAGTGGATCCGGTAGTTGCCGCCCGTCTTCAGGATGTCGAGGTTGCCGGTGAGCGGCGCGGCGCACGCGGCCGCCGTAGCCGGTCCGTGGACGAGCGACAGCGCGCACAGGGCGTTGGTGACGTCCGCGACGGAGGCGCCGGCGTTGATGGCGCTGGTCGTCTGCACGGCGGCGCTGGTCGCCGGCGGAGTGCCCGCTGTCACCGAGGTGCCGTCGTCCAGGGTGCTCGTCCCTGCGGGTGTGCCGACCAGGATGCCCTCCTGTCCGGCGGCGGTGCCGCGGTACACCCTGTAGGAGTTCGCGAACGGCACCGGCGACCAGCTGAGGTCGATGGCGGCGCTCGGTCCGACGACGTCGAACGCCTCCTTCGAGATCAGTGTCTCGATCGAGCCGGGCATGATCGCGGTCACGACGTAGAAGTAGGTGCCGGCCGTCAGCGAGCCGGCACCGGCGTCTTGCGTCGCGGTCAGGCCGACCACGGTGGGCGCGTAGGTCAGGGTGAACGTGCCGCCGGTGCCGTTGACGTACAGCTGCTGGATCGCGTCGACGGGATCGACCGCCGTGCCCTGGCGCGGCGAGCCGTTGACGAGCGGCGTCACGGTCGCCTGCGGCCGGTCGCCGCTGATGGTGAGCAGGCCCAACAGGTCGCTCAGCTGCATCAGGTTGTTGTGGACGTTGACTACGGAGTGGCCCGGACCGGCGTTGATGAACGTGTGGCCTTCGACCTTCTTCACGTCGAATAGGTTGTCGCCGGCGCCGCCGTTCACGGTCACGACCGATCCTGGAGGCGTGTCCTTGATCGTGAAGTGCTTGTCGTTCGGGCCGAGGTTCAGCGTCAGGTTGGTGATGTTCTCGAACGTGATGCCGCCCGGCTGGTTGGCGCCCACGGGCCCGCTGCACACCTGCGCCTCGACGTCGGTGATGTCGTAGGAGCTGACCGGCGGACCGCCGATGCAGCGGTTCGGGCCCATGCCGAAACCGGTGATCCGGAACTGGTTCAGCGCGGGAACCATCCCGGTCTTGGCGTCCTTCGGTCCAAATTGGCCCGGCTCGAAGAACATCTGGCCGGCGCCAAAGTTGGGCGAACCTGCGGGCCAGGAAGACTTGTACGACGCCGGGTTGTCGGTGTCGTAGATGAACAGCAGCTTCGCCTGAGCCTTCTCGTCGACGAGCAGGTTCGGGTTGGTCGGCAGCAGCGTGTACTCGCTGGTGTTGTCGGGCACTGACGAGTCCTGGGTGAATGGGCTGAACCAGCTCTGGTCGAGCGTCAGCACCCAGTCGCCCGAACCGTCACCGGCCAGGACCGCGCCGGCGATGATTCGCTTCTTGTTCTTGGCCGAGCCCCTGGTGATCAGGATCGTCGAGCCGATGACGTCCGACGGGTTCTTCGGCTTCAGCTGCGAGGAGTCCGCCGTGATGGCCGTCGGTGCCGGCAACAGCGACGAGTCGAAGGTCACCTCGTACACGTTGCCGTTCTGCGAGACCTTGAGCTTGTCCGTCCCGGCGGCCGTCTTCAGCGCCTGCTCGACCGCGACGGCAGGCGCGTTGTACTTAAGCGCGTTCGTGGTGGCGCCGCCGTAGGTCAGCGTGAAGGTGCCGCCGGTGGCGTTGACCGCGACGTCCTGGACGAAGTCGCCGTTGACCGGCGTGACCGTGACCGTGCCCAGCGCGTTCGGGTCGATGGTCACGGTCGCGGCGACCGTGTTGTCCTGCGTGCCCAGCGTGCCAGAGTCGACCTCGCCCATAGAAGGCGTCTCGTTTCTCTCGCCCGGCAGCATCACCGGCTCCCGCTCGAGCAATCCGGTGCGGTTCTTGCCCTCGCCGCCGTTGACGAACAGCGGTCCCTGGATCTTGCTGACCTGGTTCAGGGACGGCGCGAACACGTGGGTGTCCTGGCCCTCGACTCGACCGTCGTGCGCCCCATCGATGGCACGAACGTGCACGGTCTGAGGCTGGTCCCAGTTGCTGTGCGTGAACGTCAGGGCCACCGTCTGCTGGTAGTTGGTGTCCATGCTGCAGTCCACTGTTTCCACGCACAGCCGCAAGCGCTGTAGGTAGGAGACGATGCCGCCGGTCTTGCTCGCGCGAGTCGGCTGAGCCTGCGCGTACACGGTGACTGTCTCGCTGCCCGGATCCTCCGTCAGGGCGAGCGAGTAGGTGTCCTGGAACGGGAAGTGGTCGGTTACTGCGGTGGCCTGGCTCAGTTGTGGAGGCGTGACCGGACCGAACTCGCCGTCGTCGAACTCGATCACGTTGGTGGAGCCGCCGTTGGGCTGTATCACGCGCACGCCCGGCCAGTGGTTGTCGGCGATTGTCACGCTCGACTGATAGGTCAGGTGGTGGTCGGCCTGGGCGATCAGATCGGTGTAGTGGAAGCCACGGATGATGCCGTCGTCGACCCCGGACACGGTCACGGTCTGGAAGTCCTTCCAGTCGCCGCCGGCTCCGCCGGTGAACGTCAGGGTTGCGACGCCGCCGACGAAGGTCACCGGCGCACCAGAGAACGAGATCAGGTGTGCGCCATTGTCGCCAAGACTTACCGTCGCTCCACTCACGCCGGGGTCGGATGACAGCTTGACGTGGATCGTCGCGTTGCCGTTCGAGGTGCCCTGGGCGACGCTGGTGCTGCCGCCGGGCTCGTCGACCACGACCGCCGGTGTCGCCTTCGAGAAGATGCGCACCTTCACCACCGGCACGTGGACGTCGGCGTACTGGCTGACCTCGAACTTCGCCCCCTCGGCCGGTTCGACCGACCACGGGTCGTTCAGCTTCAACGACGTTCCGTCAATCGCCAGAGACACGAAGCCCGCGCCGGCGCCGCCGAACTGTTCGCTGTTGCTGAGGTAGAGCTTGGCACCGAGCGTGATCAGGAAGTGCGTGGCGTCGATCGCCGACACGGTCACGTTGCCCGAGCCGATCGTCGACAGGTTCTGGAGGTCGGTCTGCAGGGTGCCGGCGGTGCCGATCCCCGCATAGGTCTCAGTCGGCGTCGTCGCGCCCGCGAAACTCAGCGTGAAGGTGCCCGCTGTCAGGGTCAGGATCTCGCGGTAGCTGCCGAGCACCATGCGGATCTGGCCCGCCGCCGCCGCGTCGCCCTCGGTGATCTTCAACGCCTGGCCGCGCAGGCCCTCGGGCAGGGTCGCGGACGGCAGGTCGCCGCTGAATGCCGCGGTGGTCGCGATCAGCGTCGCGTACTCGTCGCCCGTGGTGTTCGGATTCGGATCGACGCTCAGGCCGCTCTTGACGAAGGCGTTGATCGTGTCGTCGGCGACGATCGCGTTCTGGATGTCGCCGGCGTTCGAGATCGACGGCGCCAGGTCGTCGACGGCGTAGTCCACGGTGAACGCCTGCCACCAGTTGGCGCTGGTGAAATCGTGAGTCGCCGGGATGGGCGTCGAGGTGCCACCGTGGACGGTCTCCGTCACGGTGACCTTCGCACCCGCGGTGGCGTCGCCACCGAGCGTTGCGGTGAGCAGGTCGACCGGCATCTGGTCGAGCGTGCCCTGGAACGTCACCGCGTACGTCGAGCCGTCCTGCTCGACCTTGACGTTGCCGGTGCCGATGCCTGCGAAACCTGCGATGGCATCCCGCACCTGGTCCGCGGTGGCATCGAACGAGAGCGAGACGGGGGTGCCGCCGTCGAGCGACAGGTTGAAGTGACCGCCGAACAGGCCGGCCAGGCTGATCACCTGGGCCTCGCTGTTGATCGTGCGCTGCAGGACGCCGCCGCTCACGATCGCCAGCCCGCTCGGCGGGGTCGCCTTGACGGTGACGGTGTTCCCGCTGTCGGGCGGCCGCGTCAGACGGACGGTGTACTCGCCCTCCGTCTGCTTCGTGAGGTCGAAGGCGTCGGTGGTGTTCGCACGCTGGACGACCTGCGAGTAGCCACCGGTTTCTGTGACTACGACTCCAGGCGTGTCTTTGTCGGCGACATTGGCCGAGATGCCGTCGACGCTGATGCCGGCGAAGCTCGGACCAGTGCTCGAGACAGTGTGCGTGATGATGCCGCTGTGACCCAGCAGGTCGTTGCTGATGACGCCGTTGGCAGGCGTCGGGCCCATGACGCTGATCAGCTTCGAGCCCTTGCCGCCCGTGACGGTGGTGGTCCAGTTCGGGCTCGTGCCCAGGACGAAGAACCGGTCGTTGCCGGCGCCACCGTCGATCTCGACCGCCTTGATGTTCACGAAGTTGACGTTCAAGCCCGCGCCGAAGACGCCGTGCGGCGTGACGACGAAGTCGTCGTTGAACTCCGTGCCGATGACCACCACGGTGCTGTAGCCACTGCCGCCGTCGATGTTCACCGGCGCGTCGACCGCATACTCGATGAGGTTCTGGCCCGCGCCGCCGGTGAGGTCCGTCAGGGCACGGTGGTCTTCCTGGGATCCGGCCAGCGCGAAGGCCTGGATGATGAACGTGTTGTTGCCGGCGTAGCCGTTCAGCTGCAGCGTGTCCAGGTTGTGGAACACGATGAAGGTCTTGTCGCCGCTTCCACCATTCACCGTCATCGGGCTGCTGACGCCGTTGCTGAGCCAGCCCTGCGTCGTGTCGATCGTCGCGAACACGTCCTGAGGCGCGACGCCCGCGAGGTCCGGGGTGCGGCGCGACTGGTACAGCTGACCGATCTGGATGAGGTCGTTGCCCTCACCCATGTTGATCGTGAACGCGGCCCTGGTGTCGTCGACGTAGAACTGGTCGTCGCCGTGACCGCCGTTCAGCGTGATCGCGGTGATGCTGTTGTTGTAGTTCACGCGCTCGACCGGGTCGGTCGAGGCGGGCGTCAGCGGCGTCGGGCCGTTGATCAACGCCACGAACGCCAGGCCGCGGTCTGAGGTCGCGGCGCGCAGCAGGAAGACACTCGCCGGGTCGGGGCCGTTGATGGTCAGCGTGTCCGCGTCGCTGCTCGGGCCGGAGTCGAAGACGTTGACCGTCGCCGCGGTGCGACCGCCGATCAGGTTGACGTCGCTGTGGTCGTTGCCGCTCCCGCCGTCGAGGTTGAGGATCGCGTGGACCCCATTCGATCGCAGGGAGTCGGTCGCGCCGGCCATCAGGTGGTTGCCCAGTCCTGCGCCGAAGGTCACGTTGTAGTGACCCGGCGTGCCGGTCACGTTCACGTTGCCCTTGCCGATGGAGGTCAGTGTCTCCAGCGCCGACTGCACGACGCTCGGAAGCGCGTTGTAGGAGATCGGGATCGTCGTCTGCACGGCGGTGACCGCGGTCGATGTCGGAGGCGTGACGCTTCCGCCGGTCGGGCGCGCCGCCGACCCGTCGTCCAGGTACGTCGTCTGGGTGACGCCGCTGACCAGCAGCCTCTCCGGGTCGGTTCCCGTGCGCTCGTACACGTTGTAGCTGAGCGCGCCGTCGACCTTGCCCCAGTACAGCTGAATGCCTCCGTTGCGACCGACGACCTTCGAGGTCTCGTTGGAGGCCAGCGTCTCGCCCTGGCCGGTGACCGCCGTGACCACGTAGTAGTAGGTGCAGGGCGTCGGGCCCGACGGGCAAAGCGTGCCGGCCCGGTCCGGGTCGGACGTCAGGTGCAGGACGTGCACGTCGTAAGTGAAGTCGAGGTTGAACGACCGGCCGCCTTCGGTGGCCAGCGTCGCGGGGCCGTGGGCGAACAGGGTCGCCGCGACCGTGAGCGTGTATGGACCGCTGCCGGTCACCTTGGTCACCGTGACGAGCTCGTGGAGGGCGCCGGCGTCGAGGTCGAAGACGTCGCCGGCCGTAGGCGCGCCACCGGTGCTCGCCGTGTAGGTCAGCGACTTGGCTCCGGCCAGCGCCGCCGCGATCGTCCCGGTCTTGGTCGCGATGGTGACGTCCTGGCTGCCGGCGGCGCCATGTTGAACCACCACGTTGGAGGTCATCAGCTGCTCGTCGTGGCCTGCCAGGTCGTGGATGAACTCGACCGTGTAGAGGCCGTTGTTCAAGCTCACCCCGACGTTCGGCTCGTTGCTGGCGTCCTTGCCGACGCTGGACAGCGCGACCAGAGCGTCCTGCACGGCTTTCGCCGGAGCGTCCCACGCGATCGGGATGGTGGTCTGTCCTGCCAGCGTCAGCTCATAGGTGCCGCCGGTCGCGTCGCGGAAGGAGAAGCCCTGGCGCGCGTCGACGACCGCGGCCGCGCTTGCGGCGTGGTCGATCGTCGTGGCCGACACGGTCAGGGTGTACGGACCGCCGCCTGAGACGTTGGTGACGTTCACGGACTCGGAGGACTTGCCGGTGTCGAGCACCAGCACGTCGCCGATCACCGGCGCGCCGCCTGAGACCGCCGTGTAGGTGAGTGTCGTCGCGCCTGCTGCGGCCGCAGCGATGGTCCCGGTCTTGCCGCTCGCCAGCGGGGCGATGTCGATGTGAGACACGACGTCGGTCGGTGTGAAGCGCTGTTGGGTGATCGCGTTGAGGTTGACGGCGGCGTTGTCCGATCCGGGCCCGCCGTTCCAGAACGTTTCCTCGTACATCGACTGCACGCGCAGCCGGTCGTCGCCCGAGCCACCGTCGAGGTACAGCGGGATGACCTGGGCGACGAGCAGGTCGGGATCGCCAAGCGCGTTCGGGAAGGAGATGTCAAAGCCATCGCCGTTGGCCGTCGCGGTGATGTTGTTGGGGTCGAACTGATCGCAGGGCGGGGTTTTCTCGACGAAGCCCACAAGCGAGAGCGAGGAGCGCAGGGCACACGTCAGATCGCCGGCGGTGATATCGAACGGCAGCGCCTTCGTCTCCTGGTAGCGGTACTGCAGCGTGAAGTAGCCGATGTGGTCGGTGAGGGCCGAGATGCTCAGGTGCTGGACCTCGTTCGTGGTGCCGAGGACGCCCTCGGTCGTCTCGGCTACGCCGAGCAGGTTCTCGGTCGCGTTCAACGCGGTCCGGTCGACCTGGTTGGTGGAGACGACCCGGAGCGTGTCGCTGCCCGTGCCGCCGACCACCGAAACCATCGAAGTCGGCGTGTGCACGAACTGAACGAGGTGCTCCTGGCGGGTCAGCGGCAGCTTGCCGTCGCCGTCGCCGAGCAGGGCGTCCCCGCCGACGGTGACGATATTGCCGCCGTTCCCCAGCCGGACGTTGACGTTCTTGACGCCCTCGTACTCGATCCGGCCGTCGAGCGCGAGATCGCCGTTGATCTTGGAAGCTCCGCTCTTCCACATCTGCATGCCGAGCCCGCTCACAGTCCCGACCTCGACGCCGCTCGGCGCCGTGATCCTGGTCTCGACCCACGCGGTCATGAAGCCCGTGTGGGCGGCACCATCGCTGCCGTCGTCGACGATCAGGGTGTCCATTCCCGTGCCGCCGACGACGACCACCGGGCCCAGGCCGAGCGGCGCGTCGAGGCCGGGCCGAGCGATGCCCAGGATGTGGGTCAGGTCGCCGGCCCCGACGTCGATCACGTTCGTCCCGTCGCCCAGCTCGACCCGAACGGGCACCGTCGCCGCCGTGCTCGCCACGGTGATGTGGTTGTCGGTCGGGAGGTTGTCGCTTCCGGTGCCGTGGACCTCGAGCTGCAGGACCGTCTTGTCCGGGTCGGGCGCGTCGTACTTGACCCGCTGCACGTCGGTGGAGCAGTCGGTCACGCAAACGTGGTCGTTGGACACCACGATGGGGTGAGCCGAAGTGCTGCCGCTGCTGATGAACACCATCCGGTTGTTCAGGTCCCACGGGTCGCCGCTGTCGTTCACCTCGGCCTGGATGTAGGCGCCACCGGTGCCGAAGTTGAAGAAGTTGTACGTGTCGTTTCCGCCTTGCCCGTCCAGCAGGGTGCTGTAGCCCGCGCCGGTCTGGTAGATGTCGAACTCGTCGGCGCCGCGGCCGCCCTTGATGGTGCCGATGGCGTCGACGTGGTCGACCTGGATCATGTGCTGGTAGTCCTTGGCGCCCGTGATGAATGAGGACGGGCCGAGCTCGGTGCCCCAACCGACCAGCAGCTTGCCGTCCTTGGCGACGATGGTCAGGTTCTCGGCCCGGCCGGTCATGTCGATCGTTCCGCACCCGTTGCAGCCTGCGGTGGTGATGTGCATGACGCTGCCCGTGTCCTTGCCGATGTAGATCGCGCTCCCGGTGCCGCCGTCGATCGTCGAGTCGCCCTTGCCGGGATCGAAGTTGACCGCGCCGGTGGAACCGGTGTTGACCGCGCCGTTCTTCAGGAGGCTGGTGCTCGCGCCGCCGTCGAGCGTGCTCTGGCCCTTGCCCCCATCGAGCAGGTCGTGCTGGGTGCTCGAGCTGACCAGGTGGACGTTGCCAGTGTCGCCGAGCAGCTGGGCGCAGATGCCGTTGTCGTCGCACTTCGACTGCGCGGGACCGATGATCGTGCTGTTGCCGCCGCCGCCGTGGATGACGACCGCGATGGTGTTGTCGTTCAGGCCCGACAGGTCGATGAGGTCGTCGCCGCCAGGACCGCCGTTGGCGTCGATCTCGGTGACGCCCGAGAACTCCTGGGCGTTGGCCTCCGAGCGGTTGAACTGATCGGACCACACCTTCACGCGGCCGGCGCCGCCGTCGCTGGCGACGTGGATCGTCTCGGCTATGTCGTCGAGGTTGCCCTGCAGCCTGTTCTTCGAGTTCGGGCCGATGGCCAGCGTCAGGGTGCCGCCGTTCTGGGTGCCGAGGAAGGCCGGCCGGTTGAACGGAATGCTGAAGTGGAACAGCGTCAACCGCGCGAACTCAAAGGTCAACGTGAATGACGTGATGAACAGGTTGATCGTCACGTAGGCGCGCAGGAACAGCTGTATGTCGCCCTCGATGTCGAAGACGGCGAGCGGATCACCTCCATTGGCAAGGAGGTTGGCCTTCAGCTCGTCGAGCCTCACCTTCCCGTCCTTGTTCAGGTCGTCCCAGTTGAAGTTGATCGTCATGCTGATGCCGCCCTCGACCCCGGCCTCGATCAGGCCCAGGTCGACCGCCGCGCCGACCGCGATCTCGGCGTGGAGCACCGCCACGGCCAGCGCCTTGCCGGCGGCGTCTTTGGTGTCGAAGAAGAAACCGTCGAACAGGCTCCACGCGTTGTGCGAGGCCAGGAAGTCGGTGAGGCCCTGCGTGTCGTAGCCGATGCGCAGGTGGATGGTCGCGCCGATGCCGCCTGCAAACGTGCCGACCAGCGGACCGATGATCGGGAACGACTGCCGGTAGAAGAAGTTGAAGCCGAACTCCGGCAGCGTGATCTCGACCAGGGTCGCCGGCTTGCCCATGATCAGGCCGAGGATGTTCGAGGCCTTCAGGATCGGGAAGTCGATGCTGGTCGAGCCCGTGAGGCCGGACTCGAACTCGGACGTGGCGTCGCCTTCGGTGCCTTCCATCGACGGTGCGGGCAGGTTGGAAGGGTCGGGCAGGTTGAGGTCGCTCAGGTTGGGCAGCTGGGTGATGTCGCCGCCGCTCAGCGGGGCGTTACCGCCGATCGGGTTGGTGAAGAACGACCAGTCGTGCGGATTCGGGATGCGCGAGCCGCTGCCACCGGACAGCCACAGGTCGCCGAAGTTGATCAACACATCGCCTTCGGCCGTCGCCTGCTTGACCAGGTCGATCAGGTGGTACAGCTGGTTGACGAAGTCGAGGAAGGCAACGATCTTCGGCCCGTCTGTGGGGTCGAAGAAGATGATCAGGTCCTTGCCCGTGATGGTGTGACCCGCCAGGTCTGACAGCAGCGGGATCCTCATGTTGAGGAAGCCCTGCGGCCCGATCAGCCAGTCCAGCGGCTTCAGGACGGCGGCGATCTTGTCAAGGATCGGCCCGGCGAACTTGGAGATGAACGAGCCGAGGTCGAGCGTGATGTTCGCGATGACGACCTGCGGCGTGCTGATGTTCAGGCCGCCGCTTGGTGACCAGTCGAGGGTGAAGTCGACCAGGATCTTGGCGGTCAGCCTCGGCAGGACGTTGGCGAAGTCGGCGCCCAGTGTGCTGAAGTCGATCGAGGCGTCCGCGCGGAGGAGGGCGCCGCCGGACAGCGTCGGCTGGATCACGTCGCTGAGCGACGAAGACGAGATGTCGGCGAACGTGAGCATGTGGTGGTGGCCGGGGTCGCCGATGACCAGGCTGCCGTTGAAGAACAGCGTCGTGATGTCTTGCGTTGCCGGGTCGACGTGGACGTCGGGGACGTTGCCCGAGCACTGGACGCGGATCGAGCCGTTGCCGCCCAGGTCGATGCCGTCCTGTAGGTGCAGGGCCAGGAACAGCAGCCGCCCGTCCACCTGAGCGCGGTTCACGTCGCCGGACGGGCACGTCGTGTCCGAGAAGGTGACGGTGACGCCCAGGGTCATGGCCGGCGTGGTGCCGTCGGTGACGAAGTAGAACCCCTCGTGGGTGTCGACGCCGAACCCGAAGTGGAGGGTGAAGGCGATGTTGATGCTCGGGTCGAAGGACGCGTCGAGACCGAGGGCGGGGATTCCGAGGTTCAGCTTGATGGGCGGGGCTTTGAACTGATAAGTCTTGGCCAGGTCGAAGTCGAACTCCGCGGCCTGGGCGTCGAAGATGGTCGCGGTCGCGCCGTGCGGGTTGACGTCCGGGTGCAGGGGGTCTGCAGGCTTCAGCAGCTTGAACTGGACGTCGTCGAGGCACGGCGGCGGGCCGCCGCCGCCGCAGCTCAGCCCGTTCTGGTGCTGCAGCAGGTGAAGCTGGTTGGAGAACACGTCGAAGATGACCTGCTTGATCTCGTTGATCAGGCTGTCGATGCCGACGTTGTTGTCGCGGAGGGTGTTGGCGAGCGGCTCCAGGAAGTCGGTCCTGAAGTCGTTGATGGCGGTGCTGAGCGGGTTGTTGGCCAGCAGGTTGCCGAGCAGCGGCAGCTTGATGCCGAAGATCCGGCCCTGCAGCGCGTCCTGCAGGATCTGGAGGAACGAGTCCAGTCCGTCGACGACCGTCGACGGGTCGGCGAGCAGGGCGAAGATGCTCGGCAGGTTGGGGCTGAAGTGGCTCCAGTCGGGCTGCTGCGAGACGAGGAAGCTGAAAGCGTTGGAGAGGTCGGTGAAGATGTTGGCCCCGACGATGCCGATCTTGACCCCGAGCACGTTCTGGCCCGGAGTGCCATTCCCGCTGAAGATGGGGTCGTTGATCGGCAGCTGGAAGCTCGTGGTCCCGACGAACAAGGGCAGCGAGGCGATGGCAAACGGCGCCGCCTCTGGCGTACCGTCGCCGCCGCCGCCGCTGTCGTCGAACATCAGCGGCGCGCCCGTGGTGGTGAAGAAGTGGTCCTCGCCGCCGGGGCTCGTGCCGCGGTAGATGCGGTACTGGGTCGCGCCGCTGACCGTGTTCCAGGTCAGGTGCACCGTGTGGTTGCTGCCGGAAGCGGTCGCGGATACCTCGGGCGAAGCGAGAGTCTCGCCCGAGGTGCCCTTGATCGCCGTGATCTCGTAGTAGTACGTCGTGCCGTCCGTGAGCGACCCGCCATTGGTCGCGGTGGCCGCGAGGTTGAAGTCGGTCTGCGTGCCGACGAGCTCGATCGACTGCAGCCCGAAAAAGCTCCCCAGGTTGCCGAGGTCGCTCCCCACGCCGTCGCCGCCGAAGTCGACCAGGATCAGCCGCCCGTTGTGCGGTCCCGGGAGCAGGCTCAGGTTGACGGCGCCGCCGATGGCCGCGCTGCCGTCCTTGACGAACAGGCCGAACGGTCCGATGCGGGCGACGAAGTTCAGGTTGCTTGCCGAGGCGCTGGCGTCGAAATGGAGGCTGGTGCCCGTCGGTCCGGTCTTGATGAAGAACGAGCGCTGACCGTGGAGGTTCGTGTCGTCGACCTGGAGCATGGGCAGCGCCATGTCCGTGAGGTCGCCCTGGAACGTGATGGTCAAGGTCTGCGGGTCGCCTGCGGTGACCGTGGTATCCGTGGTCGTGACCGTCACGTTGCCGGTGCCGATGTTGGCCAGGGCTTCGAGTTTGGACTGGATGTCGCTCGCCATGGCGACCGTGTCGGTCGACCAGTTGATCTGCGCCGTGGTCTGACTCTCGGGAGTGGGCGCGGCCGGAGGCGTCGCCGCGTTGCTGAACGTCGGCGTGCCGTCGTCGGTCAGCGTGTGGGTGCCGGCCGCGATCGTCTCGTAGTGATCCTCGCCGCCGGCCGACGTCCCGCGGTAGACGCGGTAGCCGCCCGTCGCCGCGGGCAGGTTGTCCCAGTTCAGGGTGATGGTGCCGGCGCTGCCGAGCGTCGCCGACACCTCCTGTGACGCCGAGCTCTCGCGCGAGCCGATCATCGACGTGACGACGTAGTAGTAGGTGTTGGCGGCCAGCGTGCCGCCGGTGCCCGCCGTGGCGACCACGTTCTGCGGCGTGCCGTCGAAGGGGAACAGCAGGGTGAAGTTGCCACTCGTGCCCTTGATGACGAGTGTCTGGACTTCGTCTTGGGATACGGTCCCGACGTGCGTCTCGCTCATCGAAACGACATTCAGGTCCAGCCCGAGCCGTATGTGGAGGGCGGCCGACGCGTTGACCGACAGGTTGCCGCTGGCGCCGACGCCGACCAGACTGCTGGCGACGTCGGCTATCGCGCCTTGCAGTCCGAGCTGGCCAAACAGTTGGCTGAGGTCGAGGCTGAACGGCCGCGCGATCTGCACGCTCGTGCCGAGGTCGAAGTTGAAGTCGAGCTCGCCCGTGCTCTGGTCGTAGGACAGCAGCGTGTCCTTGACGAGCTTGCCCGCGTCCGCGGTCAGCAGCGGCACGGGCTGGCCGCCGAGGTCGCCGGTGAACGTGACGTCAAAGCCGTCGCCGTTCGGCGACACGGTGACCCGCCCGGTGCCGATTCCATCCAGCTTCTCCAGCGCGCCCTGAATGTCGCCGGCGTTGGCGTTGTACTTGATGGCGTCGGTCGTCTGGCTGTCGGTCACCGCGCTGGTGGTCGGCGGTCCGCTCGGCGCCGACGTGCCGGTCGTGCAGGCGGTGTCGGTGTAGTTGGGCGTCCCCGACGTGAAGAAGCTCTGCAGCGAGCCGAGCGTCGCTGACGTGCCGCAGTAGACGTGGTAGCTCATCGCACCGTCGACGGCGCCCCAGGTGAGGGCGACGCTGCCGTTCGGGCCGGTCACGCTGGCCGTGACTTCATTCGATGCGACCGTCTCGCCGGAGCCGGTGATCGCCGTGACGACGTAGTAGTACGTATTGGTCGCAAGGTGGCCGCCGCTGGTCGAGGCGCTTGCACTGAGACCGAGAGGCTTGACGTTGAAGGCGTATGTCAGCGTGAACGTGCCGGCGGTCGCGTTGTTGATCACGACGTGCTGCACCTCGTTGGTGCTCGGCGGGCTGCCCGGTGTGGTCTCCGAGATCACGACGGTGGGCGTCGTCATGCCGAGGGCCGCGGCCAGGATGTTGTTGAGACGCTGGATGGCCCCGGCCGGATTCTGGATGACGTCGTTCAGCTTGTTGGCGAAATCGGAGGCGACGTCGAGCATCTGGGCGATGCTCTTGTTCACGATCGGCAGAGGCTTGGAGAGGATGCCGGCGATCGCGCTGCCGCCGTTCGATCCGTCGAGGCTGCGGATGAAGCCGATGATCAGCTGCAGGGCGGCGATGATCGTCTGCAGGTTCAGGTGCTTGAAGCGATCGAGCACCGCGTTGAAGTCCGGGCCGTCGAACTTGAAGTGCGGCGTGGGCAGGCTGTTGAACCAGTTCGTGCTGGTCGCGTCGATCGACAGTGCCGCGTGGAGCGTGTCCGCCAGGCCTGACAGGACCCCGTCGGGGGCCAGCGTCAGCTTGGCGCCCAGGCCGCCGGACAGGGTGCCGTCGAAGAAGCCGGTCGCCGGATGCTCGTTCGTGCCTGCGGCGAACTGAACGTTCGTAAGGCTGTGGTCGTAGAAGAAGTGGCCGTCGCCGACGGCGTTGGCGAGCACCGCCAGGTCGAGGTGGAACTGATCGGCGGCGCCGATCTGCGCGTTCGGGTTGCGGAACTGGACGGCGATGGTCAGCGAGAGCAGCCGGTCGCCGGGCAGCGTCCCCGCGGCGGTCGCCTTGATTGCGAGGAACCCGATGTTCGCCGTCGCGGTCAGGCCCTGGACGAAGAGGTCGAACGAACCGCTCAGCTTGACGTTGTCGAGCGAGAACCGGCTGGCGCGCGCGCGGTGGGTCTCGCCCGTGGTCGCCTGGTAACCGAGCATCGTGACCATGCCGTTCGGCGCGCCGGCGTTGTCGCCCTGGTCGAGGTTGGCGGGCACGTCGATGGACAGGCTGTTGACGACGCCCTTCTTGCCCTGGAAGAAGATCCTGTTGCCGACACCCTGGCACGCTGCCAGCCCGGTCGCGTTGGGATCGTCGCTCGGCCGGCACACCAGGACGTCGGGGATCTCCGGGTTGCCGTCGATGCTCGAGTCGTGCGCGCTGTCGACGTTGTGCGTGCCGAGGTAGGAGTCCAGCGCGGTGTTGACCGCCTCCTGCATCGCGGCCACCAGGTCGTCGAGAGTCTCGTAGTCGTCGCTGCCGGGCACGAGGATCGGGATGTCGGCCGACGTCGTGTGCGCGCTCGTGCTCACGTGCAGGGTGAACTGGAGGTCCGGCGTTGTGCCGTCGTTGAAGTTGGTAGGAGTGGGCGCGGACGACACACCGATCTGCTGGAAGGCGGGGTCCTTCTTGTAGTTGGCGACCGGCGGATGGCCCTTCGTGGTGGCGGTGGTGAACTTCGTCCCGTCGTCGGTGAACGTGGTCGCGCTCCCGGCCGGCGACTCCACCTTGTTGAAGTCCTTCAGCAGGTTGGTCAGGCTGCGGTAGATGTTGTAGCTGGCGGCTCCCTGGACCGGGTTCCAGCGGAGGATGACCTGGTGTGAGCCGCCGCCGGACACCGTGGCCGAGACACGGGTCGAGGTGTTGCTCTCGGCGCTGTCTCCGCTCATGACCGCTGTGACCATGTAGCGGTAGGTGCCGGCGCCCAGCGTCCCGGCCGAGTTGTCAGGAGTGGCCACGACGCGGCCCGGGCCGCTCAGGCCGACTGTCATGGTCAACCGGCGATCGCGATTGATCGGCGAGGTGCCGGGAGCGGGCGTGTACTGCACGCTCGGCGCAAACATCGAAACGTTCTTCGTCCCGGCCTGGGTCTGGATCGGCGACGGGAACTTGACCTGGAGCTTGAAAGCGCCCGTCTGGCCGACCTTCAGGAGGCCGTTGTCCATAGTCGCGGTGGCGGTGATGCCCGACTCACCCGCCGCGTTGAGCACGCTCGCCATCTGCGTCTGCAGGGCTGAGGCGAACTCCTCCGGGCTCGAGGTGCGGCGGACAGTGCCCGTGATGACCTCCTGGAAGGTCAGGTTGGAGACGTCCTTGCCGCCCTGGAAGGTGATCGTGTAGGTGCTGCCGTTCAGGTTCACCGACTGGACGTTGGCGGCGCCGACGTTGGAGAGTCCGCCGAGGGCGGCCTGCACGGTGGCGGCGGGCGATCCGACCGCGATCGGGGTGGTGCTCTGGCTACCCGTGCCGTCGGTGTAGGTCAGGACGAAGTTGCCGCTGGTGGCCTTGACCGTGTAGTCCGCCGTGGCGCCGCTGGCCTGGCTGGGCTGGAGCTGGACGTCCAACTCGAAGGCCTGGTCGGCGGGCGCCGCGCCGAACAGCTTGTTGTCGCCGGCGAAGAACGAGCTGGCGTTGGTGAGCTTGTACGAGCCGCGACCGAGCGTGCCGACGACCAGCACGTCGTCCGAGGGGCTGTAGATGATGTTGAAGACGTAAGTCCGCGGCAGCGTCGTGCCGAAGGGCGCCCACTTGGTCGCGCAGCTGGTCCCGGTGGCCGGACAGCCCAGCGACTTGGTGTCGGTGATGTAGAGGCCGAGGTCGGTGCCGACGAGGACGTAGCTGCGGCCGGTGCCCGTGATCACCGCCACCGCGCGCACCTGCGACACGCCGAGCGTCGTCAGGTTGCCGGTGACGTCGACGATGTGGGCGGCCGCGTCAGTGGTCTCGTAGACGTGTGTGTTGTCGAGGATGAACGCCGTCCGCCACTGCTTCGGATCGAGGGCGATCCCACGCACCGGGCCGCCGGTGTAGGCGGCCTTCAGGTCCAGGGTTCCCACCGTCTGGGTGCGGACGTACAGCTGACCGGCGTCGGTTCCGGTGTAGACGACGTTCGGGGCGGGCGTGGAGCCGTCGAAGCCGCCGAACACGAGCACCTGCGCGCCCTGCCCGCCGAACGCGCCTCCGTTCGGGGCGAGCGACGTGGTGAAGTTCGCGCCTCCATCGGTCGATATGTCGATGCTGGTCAGCGTGCCGACCGCCATCTGCTCCGGGCTGCCCCCGGCCGCCGGGTTCAGCGCCACCGGCGGGCTGAAGGGAACGGCGTTCAAACCGGTCTTGGCCAGCACGGTGGGGGCCGAGCACACGTTGGCGCTGGTGCAGGTGCGGCTCGCAAAACCGCCCAGGAAGTTGAAGCTGGAGTAGCGGATCGACTGCGCCGGGTTGCTGTTGTCAATGGCCACTGAGCCGCCGTCAGCGACGTCAACTTCCCGCCAGTTCGTGGCGACCCCGGTGCCCGTCTGCTCGACGGTGCCGGTGTCCTGGTTGCCGCACATGATCACCTGGGCGAGCGAGTCGTACGCGCAGGACGTGTGCTCGGAGACCTGCAGGTCGCCGATGAGCGAGGACCAGCCGCTGGCGGGCGATTCGGGGTGGGCGCGCTGGTAGATGCCGCCGTCGTCGCCCTCGATCAGGTTGTTGTTGGTGTCGTCGAACGCCATGGCGCGGCTGTCGGCGTGGGGCGAGCTGTTGGACGCAGCGCCCGAGTTGACGATGGCGACGCACGAGCTCGTTGCCGGCACGACGCTGTTGTTGACCGTGCAGCGGAAGAGGCGGCCCCCGAACTGGGTCGCGCCGAGGGAGTCCGGAAGGTTGGCGTTCGATGTGTTGCCGCCCAGATAGACGGTGGTCGAGTTCCGTGGGTCGGCGGCGATCGAGACGTTCGGCACGCCCTGGCCCTGACCGCCGGTGTTCAGTCCGTCGAAGTGGTCGCCCACACCGGTGCAGGCCGGCGGCACGTCCGTCGCCGCGTGGGGGCCTTCGCATGTCCCGGGGTTGACCATCTTGGTCCAGTGAAGGCCTGCGTCGGGCGACCAGAACAGTGCTCTTTGGAAGGCGGAACCCGCGCCGTTCGAGTTGACCACGGCGGCGAACAGTGCGCTGTGCGTGTTGTCGTCCTGGACGGCGAGGCGGATGCCAACGGTCTGTCCCGCGGCCCATCCGGAGCGAGGCCCCACCACCGTCTGGGCGCTGACCCAGGTGGTCGCGTCGCCGAAGGTGGTGCCGCCGACGGCGGTCCAGGTCGCGCCCATGTCGGTGCTCTTGAAGACGCCCGCACCGGCGATGCCGACGTACAGCCAGGTGAGATGGTGTGGATCCGGATCGCTGACGAGGTCGAAAGCGTCACCGGCAGGAAGACCCGACACGCCATCGCCGGAGATGCGATAGAACGTGCCGCCGGTGTCCGTGCTCCGCCAGACACCGCCCCCCGAGCCTCCCGTCGGGTCTTGCGTCGCCGCGACGATCACGTTCGTCCGCGCCTCGACGCCCGTTACCCAGAGCGAGGCCAGCGCCGCGCCGCCGAGGCTCTTCCAGGTCAGCCCACCGTCGGTGGAACGTAGGATCCTGCCGCTCACGCTGCCAAGGGCATCGAGGTTCGGGAACTCGAGCAGGTTGCTGATCACCCCGCTTCCCGCGACAAGGGTGTTGTTCGTGGTGTCGCTTCGGTCGATCGAGAGCGCCCGGATCGAGCTCGGCCCGAGGTTCAGCACCGGCGTCCAGTTGGTGCCGCCGTTGGTCGTCTTCCAGATGCCGCCGTTGGGAGTGCCGATCCAGATCGTCATGACATCGCCGGGATCCGGAAGCACGGCCGAGACAGCTCCGTCGATCGGCCTGTTGGGAATGCCCTCGAGCTGGCCGCCGGTCGCGCCTTGAGGGCCCTGGGCGACGAAGTTGGGCGCTCCGAAGGGGGCGACGCTCGCGGTGACCGTGTTCCCGCTGTTGATGAACCCGGAGACGAGGAATCCCGGCGTGATGCCGGCCGCGATCGCCGCGTTGTCCACGGCCGTCTGCACGTCGTTGGCGAGCTGCTGGAAGGTGGTGTTGGCGTTGTTGGGCTGGACGCGGACGTTGGTCAGGCTTGCGAACGCGTTGGTGTTGGTCAGCTTGCCGGCGTCGCCGGTCATCGAGTCGACATGCATCCCGGCCAGCGCCCCGGTGAACTCCACCGTGTAGACGCCGCCGCTGGAGGTGACCGTGACGTTGGCTCCGGCAGCAACACCGTCGGCTTCGAGTGCGGCCTCGATCGCGGTCTGCATGTTGCCCGCGCCGGCGCTGGCCGGCGCGTTGGCCGCCAGCTTGCCGGTGGCGTGCGTGTTGCCGTTGGCGCGGACGCTCAGCGTGTAGGTGCCGCCGGTGGCGTCGATCACCTGCACCGACTGCTTGGTGTTCTGTGCGGTCAGGGTGTCGGCCAGGAAGGTGATTGCCTTCATGTTCTTGCCGGCGTCGGCGCCGACGAAGGCGATGGTGTAGCTGTCGCCGCTCCTGGAGACGACCACGTTCCCCGCGCCGATTCCGGGCAGCTTGGCGAGCTCGCTCTGGATGGTGGGTGACAGGTCGGTGCCGGCCACGAAGGCTATGGAGCTCGAGGTTTCGAGCGCCTCGATCGACCCGTTGTTGTTGTTGTCGAAGCCGAGCCGGAAGCCGCCACCCCCGGCGCCGGTGAGCTTGAAGACCTGCACTGTGTTGCGAGCCGTCAGGGACGAGGTCGCGGTCAGCGCCGGCAGCGCCGTGTGCGCGAGTGTGCCGCCGAAGGTCAGGTTGAAGACCTGGCCCTGAGGAGTTGCGCTCTGGGCCGACACCGTCACCTGACCGGCTCCGATGTTCGAGAGGCCGGTCAACGCGGTCTGAATGTCGGCCGCCGTGGCGCTGTACAGAATCGCGCCTGTCGTCTTCGTGGACCCGCCGTAGTTCAAGGACAGGGTGTACGTGTTGCCAGAGCCGCCGACGATCAGCTGCTGGACCTCGTTGACGGTGGCCGAGCCGGGGGTGATCCGGTTCAGCGGCGTGGAGAGATAAGCCCCACCCTGGTCCCGCACCGAGACCGCGCCGCTGACCACGCCGTCCTGGATCGGCAGCACGATGACCCCTGGAGCGTTGTAGACCGACGCGCTGAAGTTCGCCGTGCCCGTCAGAACCCCGGTTTGCTGCGGGCCTTTGAGGTTGTCGGCGTCGGTGATGGAGCCGACGTCGGTGGCTTCCACGTTGCCACCTTTGAACTCGACGACGAAGCCGCCCAGGTCGGCGTCGAAGGTGACCGAGACATTCCCGGTGCCGATGTCGTTCAGGGCCTCGAGCTTGGCCTGGATGGCGCTGGCCAGATCTGCCGACGTGTCGCTGTTCTGGCACGGCCCCGCGACGTGCGAGGGCTCGCAGAAGAATATGTCGTCGGTGGTCTGGCCGCCGAAGCTCAGCGTGAACGTGCCGCCGGTGACGTTGTTCAGCGTGACCAGCTGCTTCTCATTGCGGGCGGTGAGGTTCGATCCGTCCACGACGAGAGCGGCCGCCGCGCCCAACGAGCTGTCGATCGTGATCGTGTAGACGTTGCCGTTCGGGTTGTCGGTCGACTCGCTGACGTCGGCGACGGTGAGACCGCTGATCCCGTTGAGGTCGCCCTTGAGCGTGTTCGCGTCGACGTTGTACGGGATCCCGGTCGCATTGTTGCCGCCGAACGAGACGTCGAACGTGCCCGAGTGGGCCCGAATCGTCAGGACCTGGATCTCCTCGACGGTGTTCGTGACGCCGGGCCGCAGGATGGTCACGTTGGCCTGCTTGCCGCCTTCTTCGATCGCGCTCACGTCGACGCGCGGACCGGGAGTGAAGACCTCAGGTCCGACCGAAAGGCTGGCCGCCGGGTTGAGGTCGATGGCGAAGGTCGCCTGCGCGATCAGGCTGGCCAGCGGGATGACGTCGCCGCTGGTCTTGACGCCCGCGAGGTCGCCGAGGCTCGCGCCAAAGTCGACGCTGAACCCGCCGGCGGCGGCGATTCGCTTGACGTTGGTGTGATCGATGGACCCGCTGAGCGTGACATCGAAGTAGGTCGTGGTCCCCGCCGTCGGGTCGGTGCTCGTCGACTTGTGCAACGTCGCCGTTCCGCCGGTGGGCAGGATCTTCCCCACCTCCGTGGTCATCTGGCTTTCGGAAAGGTTGTTGGTCAGCCCGTTGCTGATCTTCAGCACGCCGTTGGTGTCCGGATACGCGAGCCAGAACTTGCCGGCCGCGGGCGGGACGACGATCAACTGCTCTGTTCCGTCGTTCGTCAGCCCTGACACGTCGACGTTCAGGCGCGGGATGGAGCGGTTGCCCAGACCGTTCTGGAACGTGATCTTCAGGGTCCGCGGCGGTCCGTTGCCGTCCTCGACCTTGGTGTTGGTCGCTCCAAGCTTGGCGTCGAAGTCTCCCTGGATGGTGGCTATCGAGTCGGTCAGGCCGATGGGACCGATCGATATCGCCTTCAGCACGGCGCTCGTGGTCGGCGGCGTGGCCGTGATGCCGTTGCTCGCCACCACGTCGGTGAGCGATGGCACTGGGGTCTCGAACAGGTTGTTCTCCGCGCCGGACGAGGTGCCGCGGTACACGCGGTAGCTCAGCGCACCGGGGAAGTCCGACCAGCTCAGGTTGACGAGGCCGTTGGCGTCAGGGCTGGCGTGCACCTCGGCCGAGGCGACGGTCTCGCCGCTGCTCGTGATCGCGGTCACCACGTAGAAGTCGGCGGACCCACTGGTCGGCGTGGTGGCCAGGCCCGTCACCTGGTCAGGCGTGGAGTAGCGGATCGAGTACGTCCCGCCCTTCGCCCCGCCGACCGTGACCTGCTGCACGGCGTTGTTGCTGCCGTCGGGTGGGAGCACCGTGACGTTCGAGGTCGGCGTCGTGATCACGTCCACCGGCGTCCCAATGCCCAGCGTCCGGTCGAAGCTGAAGGTGAAGGACAGGATGTTGCAGACCGGGTCGCCACATCCGGGCGGCGTCCACTTCACCTTGAGCGTGCCGGGCGGCAGGCCCAGGGCCGCGCTCAGCTTGTCGAGCAGGCTCTGGATGTCGTCGAAATTGATGTCGTTGAAGTCGACCTTGCCGTCACCGTTGTAGTCGGGCTTGGTCGCGTCACCGCTCTTGAACAGCGGGTCGAGGATCTCGTGCTTGAAGGCGCGCGCGTAATCCAGTGCGCTGCCGATGGTGACGTGCGTGAACGGGATCGTCGTCTGCAGGATCTGCTGGTTCGCCGCGCTGGCGAAGAAGTCGGCGACCTGACTGAGCATGCCGAGGATCTCGTTCGGGCCGGCGTTGCTGAAGCCGCTGAGAAGGTCCTTCGAACCGAGGCCACCGTCGGACGTCGTGAAGGTGACGCTGGGCACGGCTGGACCGGAGCTGTCGCCCAGCGGATTCGGGATCGAGATGGCCAGCGTCGCCGACGCGAGCGTCCCGCTGCCGATCAGGATGCCGCCGCCCGAGATGGACGCCGAGATGGTGAAGGTGATCGGATTCGGCAGGAAGCTGTGGGTGAAGTTGGCGTTCGACGGAACGAGCTCGTTCAGGTCGAGCTTGCTGTTGGCGTCACCTCCATCCTGCGGATCGAAGTGGACCTGGCCGCTGAATGTCTGGCCGCTCAAGGTGATCGACGCTTTGACCAGGCTCAGGTTGACGCTGACGCTGCTCGACGGCAGGGTGACGGTGAAGTCCGCGCTCACGTCCAGGCCGGTCGCCAGGTAAGGCGAGGTCGTCAGGATGTCGAGCGGGACCCCGATCTTCAGCCCGGTGACCGACAGGTGAGCGTCCACTGACAGCTGCACGGGATCGCCGCTCGTCGTCTTGAGCTGGATGCCCAGGGCGCGAGCCTGGTCGCCCAGATCGAGTGAGAACTTGCGCGAGAACGTGGCCGTCGGGATGTTGACCAGCACTGCGGGGACCACCGTCGTGCCGTCGGTCACGAAGCCGGCGGTGAAGGTGAGCTGGAGGTTGCTGACCGGCGAGATGAGCGCGATCTTGTTCAGGGCGTCGACGAGGTGTCCGAGGGTCAGGGTCGACGCGATCGCTTCGATCTTGTCGTGCGCCTGCTTCGCCAGCTGGTCGAAGGCGCTGATCAGGCCCACGATCTTGGCGAGCGAGCCCTGGGCGCCGGGGTCGAGCAGCGGGAGCAGGTTGTTCAGCTCGGCGACCGTTGACTGCAGGCCGTTGACGTAGCTGTCGAGAGTGGTGAAGACGTTCTCGACCGCGTTCTTGAACGACGTGGCGTACAGGAAGTCCACCTGGTAGTTGGCGATCGCCCGCGCGCCGCCGGAGCTGTCGACGGTGACGGCGTCGCCGGTGGAGCTCGTGATCTTGTCGGGCGAGCTCGAGATGGTGAACGACGTGCCGGCGTTGCCGGTGAAGTCGAGGATGTCGGCGGTGCCGGAGGCGTTGCCCTTGACCGTCGGGGTTCCGAACGAGGCGCCCAGCACGAAGCGCACCGTTCCGCTGAAGGTGTGGGCGTCGAACGTCGCGCTACCACTGCTGACGCTTCCCAGCACGGCGAAGTTGACATTGCTCAGCGTGTACGTCATGCCGCCGGCGGCCAGCGAGGTGTCGGTCAGGGTGACCGTGCCGCTGTCGCGGTCCGCCTCGACGGTGTTGGTGCCGGAAGCGCCGCCCGTGAAGCTGACCGTGATCCCGTTCGCGCTGAGGTTGCTGTCGGCGCCGGCGTCGATCGTCAGCTTGTTGGCCTGGCCGGCCTCGCCCGGGATCGAGATCATGTCGACCTGCGCGATCGGAACGGTCTCGGTCGAGCCATCGGTGGTCAGGTAGACGTTGGTTGCGTCGGCGTTGAGCTCGAAGCTGTGACTGTGACCTGTGGTGTACGTCGCGGTCATCGGCGCCCGGAACGTGACCGTCACAGAGTTGCTCGTGTCGCTGTTGATGGTCGCGGTGACCGTCGCGACCCCACGCGTGCTGCTCGAGAGGTCGGAGCTGCATATGCCCGTCGTGTGGTCGGTGGTGCAGCCGCTGATGGTGCCGAAGTTCGTGTTGAAGGTGACGGGGGCGTCGGTGGTCGGGGTCGAGCTGTCGGTGGCCGTGACGGTCAGGGTGCTGCTGCTCGTGCCCGGCAGGTCGACGGTGCTGGAGCTGGCTGCCAGCACGATGCTGATCCCTGTCAAAGCGCTCGTCCAGGCGCTGAAGTGCGGCAGGGCGGCGGTGATGGTGTGGGCGGCCGTGTCAACCGTCGACGGGACCGCGATCGCGCGCCCGCTCGGGTCGATGTAGAAGATCGACGTCGGGGTCGGGCCGTTCGGGTCGTAGTGGATGGTCAGCAACGGCGCGGTCGAGAACGACTCGACCTTGGCGCCGGTCGTCAGGTCGACCGCGCTGAGGTCGAAGACCGGCGAGGTGGTGATGATCCCGGCGGGCACGACGCTCGACGGCGAGATCGACAGCGAGACGCCGTCGGCTGTGCTGCCCGGCGCAAGCGCCACGGTCGTGCTGCCGTCGACGCTGGTCGCGCTGCCACCGAGGCTCGGCATGACGATGGCCTGTCCTGGTCCGGGCTGGAGAGGAGCCGCCGTGATGGCGTCGCTCACCGGGCCGGCCGCCGTCCCCAGCTGGTAGGTGTACTGCGCAGCCGGGCTCAAGTTCAGGTCGTCGTAGGGGCCGCTCGAGGCCTGGGCGATGACGGAGAACGAACCTGCGACGCCGGTGCTGGACCGGCGGACCTGGTAAGTCACGCCAGCGGAGGGCCAGGTCAGCCGCACGCCGCCGGCGATGGAGGTTGCTGTCAGCGCGACCGACGGGGGCCCGCGCGGCGCGGCGCCGCTGAAGGTCACGTTGCGGATCTGCTCAGAGATCCGGCCGGCCGTGTCGGTCACGGTCGCTTTCAGCTGATAGGAACCGACGAGGGAACTGGTGTCCCAGAGGGCCGCCCAGATGGCGTCCGAAGTAGGCGTGAGCTGAGGCCCGCCGCCGAGAGAGGTTGGGAGCGGGAGTCCTAGCGGGAGTGACATCCACCCGCCGCCGCCGACCGGCGCGTAGGCAAACACAACCGATGCGACTCCCACGTGTGAGGCAGCAGCCGCGGCGACCAGGCTCCCCGCGCCGGCGTCGTTCAGAGCCTCGAGGCTCACCGCCGGGCCCATGAGATTCCAGTCCGCGGGCGTCGTGATGGTGGCCGGCAGCGAGTAGGCGCTCTGGTTGCCGACCAGGTCCGTCGCGGTCACGACGTACGTCACGGCCGCCGACCCTGGGAGGAAGGCGTCGGTGAAGCTCGTCGTGGACAGCCCGCTGGCGACCAGCACGTAGCCGGCGCCGGCGAAGTCCGACCGGTAGACGGAGTAGGTGACGGGGGTGCTCGTGTTCGGGGCGCTCCACGCCACGGCCACGTTGTCCCCCTGCAGCTGCAGGTTTGGAGCCGACGGCGCCGGGGCCGAGTGCACGACCTGGAGTGTCGCCGCGCCGGTGGTCTCCACCGTGGCACCGCCTGCGCTCAAGCCGACTGCACGCACCGAGTACGACCCCGACTGGAGGACCGAGGTCGCCAGCTGCCCGAGCGCCGTCCAGCCGCTCGATCCGACCGAGACCGGCATGGTGGCGATGGCCTGCCACGCGCCGCCCGTCGCCTGCACCTCGATGCGCGCGCTCGCGAGATTGCTTGTGGTCGATCCGCTCGCCGCAACCGTCGTGGCGCTGCCGGCGAGCGCCGCGATCGACGTCAGCGACGCCGCCCTGAGCACCAGATCGCGCGCGGTGACGGGCGCGGTGCCCGCCGACGCGACGAAGCTTCCCGTGAGCGTTGCCGGCGGCGCCGGTATCAGGACGGCGTCGACTGTGTCCGACGGCGTGCTGGTGTCGTCGCCCGCCGTCGCGATGACCCGGTAGAAGACCTGCCCGCCGATCGGACCGGCGCGGTCCAGGTACGAAGTCGTGCTGGTGGTGGCGACCGTGACGAACGGCCCAGTCGCCGACAAAGCACGCTGAACGACGTAGGCATGCGCCTGCGAGGACCCGCCCCAGGAGAGCGCCACGTGTCCGCGCGACGACAGCGCGGCCAGCCCCTGTGGCGCCGAGACTCCATGCGCGTCGTGATCCGGTCGTGACTGCGGGGCGGCCACCACCACGGTGTCCGATGGTGTGCCGTCCGCGCCCTGCCCGTCTTCGGCTTCGACTCGATAAGCAGCCGCCGCGCTCACCAGGGCCGCGGTATCGATGAAATCCGTGTCACTGGTGCGGCCCAGCAGCTCCCAGGTGCTGGCGTTTTGCCGCCACACCGAGTACGCGAGCGGAACGACGGATGCCGGCGCGTCCCAGTGCACGCTGATGCCTCCAGCTGACGGAGCGGCGGTCACCGACGTCGGCGCCGCGATGGGACCGGCTGCTTCGACCACGAAGCTGATGGTTGGGCTCACGCTGGAGCCCGCGTTGGCCCGCACCTCGTAGCTTCCCGGGGCCAGCTGCGACGCCTGCCAGTCGGCGCGGCACACACCGCTGTTGCAGTCCGATGCCGCGCTCACCGCCGTCCACGTCGTGCCGTCAGAGCTGTACTGGAACGTGACCGACGCGGAGGGATTCGACGCAGTCGCCTCCAACAGCATCCGTCCGGTGACTCGGCCGCCTGACACCAAGGCCTGACCCGATGGCAGCGTGGCGGCGACGGTGATCACCGTCGCGATGGCGCCTGCACCGCCGGTGGCGGTCGCGGACACCGGGCTGCTGGCCTGACCGTCGGTGCCGACCAGAACCAACGTGTACGTATGCTGCGTGGTTCCTGCCGTGGAGTCGACATAGGCACGCGAGTCCATGGAGAGCTGGACCAGCGGGGTGGCAGCGCCATCGCGGAAGAGCTGATACATCGACGCCGATGCGTACGCCGGCTGCTGCCACGACAGAGCGATCCCACCCGGAACGCCGGCGGCCGTGAATGACGTCGGGGCGGACGGCCGCGCGTTGTTGACCTGATAGGTCTGTGTTGCCGTTGTCTGGTTGCCTGCGCCGTCTGTCACGACCGCGGTGACGGCGTACGTGCCGTCGGGGACCGCGGCGGTGTCCCACGTGATGCTCGAGGTCCAGGACAGCGGGTTGCCGCCATGCGACGTCGACGTGCTCGTGCCGAGCGCCGACGAACCGGCGGTCCACGTGACCGACCCCTTGCCGTCGCCGGTCGTGGCCGTGATCTGCAGGGTCACCGTGCCGCCGACGTTGCTGTCCGTCGGCGCGAGTGACGCGATGGTCGGCAAGCTCGTCGCTGCCACCCACGTGGCGGTCGCGGTCGCCGCGGGACTCGATACGGAGCCGCCATCGGGCACGAGAGCGTAGGTATAGGTTTGGCCCGCGGTCCCGCCGGTATCGACAAACGCGGTCGACGTGGTCGAGCCGACAAGCACCTGCTGTCCCGTCGAATCGATGCGGTAGATCCCATATGACCCGACGCCGGCGACGGCCGTCCAGCTCAGCGTCACGTGGCCGTCCTGCGCGGTCGCCTGCATGGCCGCTGCCGGCACCGGCGCCACCGGAGGCTGAGAGACCGGAACCGGCCCCGACGATGTCGATGTGGACGGCGGGGTTGCGGTGGTGGTGGTCGTGGTGGTGCTGTTGTCCGCGGGCGCGGGCGCCGGTGACGGCGCGGGCGCGGTCGTGCTTTGTGTCGCGTCGGCTGGCGCGGGTGACGGACTGGGAGCAGGTGTTGGGGAAGTCGCCGGCGCGGGCGTAGGCGCCGGGGTCGGGGTTGTCGTGGTCGTCGTCGTGTTGGTGGCCGGTGCCGGCGTCGGACTTGGCGTAGGAGTCGTGGTTTGCGTCTGAGTTTGCGTCGGAGCGCTTCCGGGGAGGGCGGCGAGCACCGGGTCGGTCGTGTATCGATCATCGAGGGAGGGATTGCCGGTGATGCATCCGCCCGTGTCGGCCGCGCCGCTCGCGCACACGTGCATCGCCATCACGCGGTAGTAGTTGTTCGCACCCGCCGCGGCGTTCGCGTCGTTGTAGGCCAGCGTCGTCGTCTGCGCTACGTACGTGTAACCCGTCGTCGCCGAGCTCGAGCGATAGATCGCGTAGGCCGAAGCACTTCCGGCAGCTGTCCACGACAGCGCTACGCCATTCGCCCCGGGAGCCGCCTGCAGCGAGCCAGGCTTCCCGTAGGTGGGAAGTGGCAGCGACACCGGCGTGGTGTTGCTCTTCAGCGCATCGGCGAGGGCGCGCAGCTTGCGGAGGTCGATGCTGTTCAGCGCGACGTACGCCAGCAGCTGCAGGCGCAGGTAGCCGGTGTTGGGGTCGTATTTCTGAACGGTCATCGCCAGGCCCTTCGCCCAGGCGTCGACCTGAGCGAGGTCGAGATGCTTCGGGACGGTGGTCTCGAAGATGCCGTAGTCGGCGTCGACGAGGCGAAGGGTGATCCTGGGCAGGGCGACCCACGCGGTCCGGCCGCCGGCCTCGGGGTTGAAGTGATCCCAGCGGATGAGCGTCAGCTCGTTGTCGGACAGGTACTGTTCGATGTCTTGGCGGGTGGCGATGTTGGGAAAGAACACCATCGCCGTGTACTGGTCGATCAGATCGATGGTGATTCGCGGCAGCGCCAGCACATACATGCCGAACGCCGGGGCTGAACCCTGGACGTACGTGCCCAGGTTCTCGGCGATCTGAGCGGCCCGAACGTCGGAGAACGGGCGGTCCATCTGGATGGTGACCTGGCCCACGCCGGGGCCTTCGATCACGCTTCGGATCGCGGGAGCCGGCTGCACTGTGACCTCGGTCGTCACAGGAGCGGCGGCTGGTGCGAAGGGGACCATCTGCACGGCCGCGCCGACGGCCATCACCACGGCGGTGACCACAGCCACCGTCCAGGTCAGCGAGCCCAATCCCGCGGCCGCCGACTTGATCATCTAAGCCGGCTGGACAAGCGACGCCGACCGACGGGCCCGCGCGGCAGAACGGCGCCACAACGGGCTAACCGAACCGAGATGCACCCTTCCCTCCCTGTAGATACGGTGCGCGAGCGGCGCGTGAAGTTGGCGAAGTGTAGCACCGCCTAAAAAATCGTCAAGAAGAATTTTCTTGGCTACCGCCGCTTCTTCGTGCGCGGCCGAAAACCTTACAGAGAAGCGTTGCCTGTCGTCGTTTCTTAGGGGGTGCGCGAGGGGCCTGCTGAAGGTCTTGGGCGGCACGTCGCGCCAAAGTTATGGCCCGCCGGCGCGCTGCGATAGGGGGGAAATACCTGTTTCCAGCGACGGTTTCGCCGGCGGTCGATTTGACGGCGCCGGTCCGTCGCGATCTACTTATGCGCAGTCCATGGAAGCGGTTTCACGCCCACCGGCCACGCTGGACCAGGTGGCGCGGGCGGCAGGAGTGTCGCGTGCAACGGCTTCCAGGGTTTTCAGCGGCCACCCCGCGGTGAGCGCCGAGGCTCGCCAGGCGGTGGAACGCGCGGCCGCGGAGCTCGGCTACGTGCCCAACCGCGCGGCGCGTTCGCTCGCCGCGGGACGCAGCGAGTCGGTCGGCGTCGTCATCCCCGAGCCCGGGTCGCGCCTGTTTCACGATCCGCTGCTGCCGCGGCTGCTCGGCGGCATCGGCGCGGAGCTGTCCGCGAACGGCCTGCAGATGGTGCTCTTCGCGCCCCAGTCGCCGGCGGACGTCGCGCGCCTCGAGCAGTACCTCGTCGGCGGCCACGTCGACGCCGTCCTCCTCCTGGCCCTGCACGAGTCGGAGTCGCTCCCCTCGCGTCTGCTGGCACGCGGCATCCCGATGGTCTTCGGCGGCCGGCCACGCCACCAGGCGGTGGACGTTTCATACGTCGACGTCGACAACCACGCCGGCGGGCGCGCGGCCACCGAGCACCTCATCGCCCAGGGCCGGCGACACATCGCCCACCTGGCGGGGCCCGTGCACGACTCGCCGGCGCGCGACCGGCTGCAGGGCTTTCGAGAGGCGATGTGGAACGCGGCGCTGCGCTCCGACCTCCTCGAGGCGGCCGACTTCGACCGCGACGCCGGCGAGCTGGCCATGGGACGGCTGCTGGCGCTGGGCCACGAGGTGGACGCGGTTTTCGCCGCGTCGGACGCGATGGCGGCGGGCGCGATGTGGGCGCTGCAGGTGCTCGGGCGCCGCGTGCCCGACGACGTGGCGGTGATCGGCTTCGACGATTCGCCCATCGCATCCGCGACGCAGCCGCCACTGTCCAGCGTCAAGCAGCCGGTCGAGGAGATGGGACGGCAGATGGCGCGGCTCGTGCTCGGCGCGTCGACCGACACGCGCTCGCCGAAGCAGATGGTCCTCAGCCCTGAGCTCGCGGTGCGCGAGTCGACGGTCGCGCTGCGCTAGATAGCTAGACGGGACCCTTGCCGTCGCGGAACATGACCGCCGCGTTGTAGACCGCCCACACGTAGCGCCGGCAGTCGGCGCGCATGTGGGCCCAATCGGTCACCGCGCCACCACCCGCGTAGTACGCGCACAGCGCCTTCGCCAGATCGTTGCCGTACGCGTCGAGGTTGTGCTTGAGGATCGCGGTGCCGAGGTCGATGTTGTCGCCGGGGTCATAGAGGTTGACGGCGCGATTGAGGAGCTTGGGCCCGTCGACGGCGGCGGTCGACGGCATCACCTGCATGACCCCGACCGCGCCGGCCGAAGACACGACCGAGGCCTGCCAACCGCTCTCGTGCCACGCCAGGCCCATGACGAGATAGGGGTTGACGTCGTGCTTGATCCCTGCCGCGTACAGCATCGACTTCAGGATCTGCATGTCGAGCGACGGCGTATTCGGATCGTTCGTCGACGCGGTCGCGGGAAAGTCGGCCACGGCGCTCGTGTCCAGCGTCGCCTGCAGCCCGGTCGGAGGCTTCGACTCCGGGCCCTGCAATGCGCCGCTGTCGGATCCACATCCCTGCAGCGCCAGCACGGCCAAGCATGCGAGCGCGAGTAGCGGTGGTCCCGCGGCTCTCATACAAGCGAAACGCCCATCCAGGCCCGGAGATGCAAATGCGCGGCGAGTGACGTCCAGCCTCCCTGCCCGGGGTCGTTGGACCGTTTGCACAGTCCTGAGTCAGGTAGAGGCTTGGGGCCGTGGCGTCAAGATTCCGGAGGGAACGGCCACGAGTTGGCCTCGTCCTGGGCGGCGGCGGCGTGCTCGGGGCAGCGTGGTTGATGGGCGGGTTGGGCGCACTGGTCCGCGAAACCGGCTGGGACCCTCAGCGCGCGAGCATCGTCCTGGGCACCTCGGCAGGGGCTGTCGTCGCGGCCCTTACCGCCGGATCCCACCGGCCATGGCGGATCATCGAGGAGGGTTTCGAGGCCGAGTTCGCCGACGTCGTCGGGGCGGCGGTCTACCGCATGGAGCGTCCGGAAAGGCTCCTCCACTGGGGTTCGTGGCGCATGGTCACCGAAGCGTGGAGCGGCGGCGGCGACTCGGCGCTGAACCGAATCTGGGCCGGCATTCTTCCGCATGGCCTGGTCTCAACCGCAGACATCGCGCGCATGGTGGACCGGCGTGTGACAGGGTGGCCGTCGCATCCGCGGGCGTGGATCGTGGCGACGGATTACGAGTCAGGACGCCGCCACGTCTTCCACGCGTCCGGCCCGCATGACGTCACCGTCGGCCAGGCGGTGGCGGCGTCCTGCGCGATCCCCGGCTTCTACCGGCCGGTCCGCATCGGCTCCCGGCTGTACGTCGACGGAGGCGTCACGTCGTCCACGAACCTCGACCTTCTGGCGGGAGAAGGGCTCGACCTGATCATCTGCATGCTGCCGCTGTCGCCTGCGACCGCGCTCGCCAGGCGCACGCCCTTCACGCGGTTGCGCAGCATGCTGCAGCGCAGCCTACGCCGGCAGATCCACGCTGTTGAGCAGGCCGGGACTCCGGTGCTCCTGATCGAGCCTGAGGGGCGTGCGGCCGACCTGATCGGCCTGAACTTCATGAACCGCAGCCGCTCCCGGAGAGTGGCCCACGCGGCAGCCGAGACGGTTCACCGCCGGCTGCGCACCGCGCACGCGCATACCGTCCTGGGTCTGATTCGCGCCGTCGATGGGGTCGACGGCGCAGCCTGAGCACAAGGCCCCTCTCTCGGAAGGATGCGCTACTGCCCGATGGCCGGGGCCGCGCTGCGAGCGTGTCCGTAGAAGCCGAGTTCGAGCAGTTCGCTGATTTCGCGAAGCAGCGGCATGCGCGGGTTCGTGCGCAGACTCGGGTCAGCGAACGCCGCCCGGGCAAGTGATGGGAGAGCGGCCTGGAAATCATTCTCGGCCACCCCCGCTTCCGCGAGCGTGCCTGGAATCTCTACGGTCCGGAGCAGCGCTTCCACCTGGGCGAGAAGCCGGTTCACGCGTTCGGTGTCGTCGTGTCCGCCGAAGATGATCCGACCGACCATCGCGTACTTCTCGCGGGCGACGTATGCGGAATAGCCGGGCGCGGGCATGAACTTTGTCGGTAGAGCCGCGTTGTAGCGGATCACGTGAGGCAGGAAGATGCCGTTCGCGCGACCGTGCGGAAGGTGGAACGCCGCTCCCACCGCGTGCGCGAGGGCGTGGTTGACACCGACGAAGGCGTTCGAGAACGCGAGACCCGCGATCGTGGCGGCGTTCGACATGGCCGTGCGAGCCTTGAGGTCCCTGCCGTTGGCGAACGCCGTCGGGAGTGCCTCGAAGATCAGCCTGGCGGCCTGCACGCAGAACGCGTCCGTGTACGGCGACGCGAAGATCGAAACGACCGCCTCGATGGCATGCGTCAACGCGTCGATCCCGGTGTCCGCCGTGCTCCCGGCGGGTAGGCTGAGGGTCAGGTCTGGATCGATGATCGCGATGTCGGGAACCAGCGAATAGTCGACTAGAGTCGCCTTCCGTGATTCCATGGTGAGAACGGCTGCCGGCGAAACTTCGGAGCCCGTGCCGGCTGTCGTCGGCACCGCGATCAGCTTGACCGCGTGGGCCATGTTGGGATAGTGAGCCACGCGCTTGCGCGCGTCGAGGAACGGCAGCGACAGCTCGTCGAGGCTCAGCTCAGGGTGCTCGTAGAGAAGCCGCATGACCTTCGCTGCGTCGATCACCGAACCACCGCCCACCGCGATGATGGCGTCGGGTCGCGTCCGTTCGAGGACCTCCACACCGGCGCGGACGACCGTTTCTCCTGGCTCCGGCGTGACGTCGGCGAAGATCCTCACGAGCGCGCTTCCAAGCCTGCGCCGCACCTGTTCCGAGACGCCGGCCGCCTCGAGCCCAGGATCGGTCACGATCAGTGCCTGGCGCAGCTTCATCTCGCGTAGGTTTTCCAACGAGCCCGAGTTGAAGTACGTGTCCGACGGCACGCGGAACCACTGCGGTGGGACCTGGCGCCTCGACACGGTCTTGATGTTCAACAGGTTGCGGTAGTTGACGTTCTCGGCCGTCGCCGATCCTCCCCACGTACCGCAGCCGAGCGAGAAAGTCGGCGCGAGCGAGTTGTAGACGCCGCCGAGCGCACCCACCGCGGTCGGCGCGTTGACGAGCACGCGGCCGGTGCGAACAGACTCGGCAAGGCGCCGGATGACGGCCTCATCGGTGGCGTAAACGGCCGACGTGTGGCCAAGACCGCCGTGTTCTGTGACCAGCACGCAAGCAGCGATCGCGTGGTCGGAGTCCGGAGACCGCACCAGGCCGAGGACGGGCATCAGCTTCTCCCGGATGAGGGGATGCCGGCCGAGTGCATCGAGGTCCGTCGGAAGTGGCACGAGCAGCACCTTCGTCCCCGGCGCGACCGAGATGCCCGCGCGCTCACCCAGCACATGCGGCGGCTGACCCAGCGCCATCAGGTTCACCTTGTCCTCGCGGCCGAAGGCGAAATCGGCCAGGCGGTCGGCTTCCTCTGCCGTCAGAAGCCGCGCCCCCATCCGCTCGAACTCCTCCACGACCTGGTCGTAGATCGGCGCGTCCACCACACACGTCTGTTCCGCGGGACAGATCACCGAGTCGTCAAACGTCTTGGAGATGAGGATGTCGACGACTGCGCCCCTCACGTCGGCACTGCGGTGCAGGTAGACAGGGGCGTTGCCCGGCCCGACGGACAGCGTCGGCTTGCCGGAGGTGTTGGCAAGATGGACGATCTTCGGCCCACCCGTGGCCCAGATGAAGTCGACGCCGGGGTGCCGGAACAGGTAGTGCGTCGCCTCACGAGCGGCGTCGGGGACGACCTGCAGCGCGCCGCGCGGCATGCCGGCCGCCTCTCCAGCTCGGACCAGGATCTCGACCACCCGCTCGGCGCACTTCACGGCCTGCGGAGATGGCCGGAAGATCATCGCGTTGCGGGTCTTGGCCGCCACGATCGACTTGAACAGCACGGTCGAGGTCGGGTTCGTGATCGGCGTGACCGCCACGACCACCCCGATCGGCTCTGCCACGTACTCGATGCGTCGCTCGGCGTCCTCGGCGATGACCCCCACCGTCTTCTTGTCCTTCAGATAGTCGTAGAGGAATTCCGTGGCCACGTAGTTCTTGACGACCTTGTCCTCGAAGACGCCAAACCCGGTCTCGTCGACTGCGAGCTGGGCGAGGTCAGAGGCAGCCTCGAGGCCGGCCACGACCATGGACCAGACGATGCGGTCTACGGCGGCTTGATCGAGGCGGCGCAACCCGTCCGCCGCGAGCCGAGCCCTGGCGACCAGCTCATCGAGCTGGCTCGCCCTCTCAGGACTGATCGACTCGACGATGTGTTCGACCGTCTGCATGCTCCACCTCCGTCATCGCGGATCCTGCGCCGGCGATGGGGGGACGGCCAGGGTCTTCCGTCCCGGCATTCAGCCAACCGAAGAACCCTCCCCCCGCACGATTCGGGGTGCTGGGAGCAGGACCCAATGGTGGAGAGTCGAACAGCCCTGGCCGGACGCCACGGGCGCTGCCATCTTCAACGTCCAGGGGCACCGAATGGGCGTTGAGATGGTGAGCTCGAGCCGGCATCTGTCGATCCCTGTCGCCGCGGCCGACGTGTCGCCGGAAACCACGGTCGGTCTCCTGCTCAAGCAGGCCGAGCGCTTTCGGCCTCGGACTCTGCTGCGCTTCTACGACGAGCCGGCGCAAGCATGGAGGGCGGTGTCCTGGGACGAGTTCCGGGACAGAGTCCTGCTCGTTGCCCAGGGATTGATCGACACCGGCCTCAAGCCGGGTGATCGCGTTCTGCTCCTGTCGGAGAACCGGTTCGAGTGGCTGTTGTGCGACGTTGGGATCCAGGCCGGCGGCGGAGTCACCGTGCCGGTTTACGCCAACCTGATCGCCTCGTCCGTCCAGGCGATCGCCGAGGATTCGGGAGCCTCGCTGGCCATCGTCGCCGACGCTGGGCAAGCCGCGAAGCTGAGCGGGATGCGACACCCCCCGCGCGTGCTGTCGATCGAGACGGACGTCAAACGTTGGCTCGGCGAGCCGGGTGCCGGCTGGCCGGATGTACGTGATCGCCTTGTCACCCTTTCGCCGGAGGACGTCGCCACGATCGCCTACACATCGGGGACCACCGGGAAGCCGAAGGGCGTTGTGCTCACCCACCGGATCGTGGTCGCAGAGGTGCAAGCGTGTCTCAAGGCCTACGACATCCGCCCCGACGACATCACCCTCTCGATACTGCCCTACGCGCACATCCTGGAGCGCGTCGCCGGTTTCTACTTCGCGGGTGTGCTCGCGGGCGCACAGCTGAATCTCGGTCGCGGGCTCGACCACCTCGTGGAGGACATCAAGGCAGTGAGGCCGACGTGCATGGAGGCGGTGCCGCGCCTGTTCGAAAAGGTCGAGCAGCAGGTGCAGGATCGGGTCCGCAAACAGTCGCGGCCGGCGCAGGTCCTCTTCAGATGGGCGGTCGCCACCGGTCGCAAGAAGGCGCGATCGTCCAGGCCCGGGCCATGGCTGCGCCTGCGCTACGCGATCGCCGACCGTCTCGCTCTGCGACGCCTGCGCGACAACCTCGGCGGCCGGTTGCGGTTCTTCGTCTGCGGAAGCGCTCCTCTCCTGGCTGAGGTTGAGGAGTTCTTCTGGGCGATCGGGCTTCCGATCTACCAGGGCTGGGGGCAGACAGAGGTGACGGGCATCGCCACCGTGAACACGATCGCCGAGCACCGTTTCGGCACCGTCGGCAGGTGCCTGCCCGGCTTCGAGATCCGGTTGGCACCAGACGGTGAGATCGAGGTCCGCGGCCCCGGAGTGATGAAGGAATACCACCACAACCCCGAGGCCACGGCCCAGGTCCTCAGCGACGGGTGGATCCGGACGGGAGACGTGGGGAGCATCGATCAGGACGGATTCCTGACCATCACCGACCGCAAGAAGGATCTGATCAAGACTTCCGGCGGCAAGTACGTCGCGCCGCAGCCGATCGAGGCCCAGCTCCAGCTGGATCCCCACATCCAGACCGCGGTCGTCGTCGGTGAGGGTCGCAAGTACGTCACAGCCTTGATCGTCCCCAACTGGCCTCTTCTCATGAAGGAGCTGGGGCTTGACCGTTTGCCCGAGAAGCTGGTCGATGATCCGTCGGTCAGAGCCGTCGTCCAGCGGCGAGTCGACGTGGTGAACAAGATGCTCGATCGATTCGAGACCGTGAAGTACTTCCAGCTGCTGCCACGCGCGTTGACCATCGAGACGGACGAGATGACGCCTACGCTGAAGGTCAAGCGCCGCGTCGTCCAGGACCACTACCGGGATCTGATCGACCTGATGTACGCGAGCCCTGTCTAGGGCCGCGTTCCCACGGGAGTCGGTCTCCAGAGCGCACTTTCGTAGTCGGCGACCATGCGCGACGCGCTGAACCTGGCGGCCAGGGTGGTCATCGAGTGCTTGATGCGTGCGATCCATCGTCGGGGCAGGCCGTGCTCATCGCGTTCGTAGAACATCGGGAGGACCTCCTCTTCGATGATCCGGTACAGGGCCGCGGCGTCGGCCGCATCCTGGGCCGCCTCGTCCTGGGCCGGTGTCGAGATCGCCCAGCCGTTGTCACCGTCGAACGCCTCGGCCCACCAGCCGTCGAGAACGCTCAGGTGGAGACCTCCGTTCAGCATGGACTTCATCCCACTGGTCCCTGAAGCCTCCTGCGGCGGGCGCGGCAGGTTGAGCCAGACGTCGCAGCCGGCCACGAGCTGCGCCGCCATGTCGAGGTCGTAGTCTTCGAGGTAGCAGACGCGCTCGCCGACGTGCTCCGCCCACTTGAGCGCGAAGAGCTGCTGGACGATGCCCTTCGCCTGCTCGTCCTGTGGATGAGCCTTGCCGGCGAGGATGATCTGCAGGGGCCTCGCGCCTGTGATCAGTGCGAGGGCGCGACGGCTGTCATGCACCAGCAGGTGCAGGCGCTTGTATGAGGCCATCCGCCTGGCGAATCCGATGGTGAGCGCGTCGGGGTCGAAGGTCCGAGCCGCGGCCTCCACGAACCAGCCCGGATCGCCGCGCGCGAGGCGGTCGGCGGTCGATCTTGCCCGCACGTAGTCGACAAGACGGCGGCGCTGCACTCGGCGAACCTCCCACAGTTCGGAGTCCGGGATGGCGGCCATCGGCGCCCACGTCGCCGGTTCGGCCTCGCGGTCGGCCCAACCGGAGCCCAGGTGACGGTCGAGCAGCTCGCGCATCGGAGCCGCCATCCACGTCGCGACGTGAACCCCGTTGGTGATCGCGGTGATCGGCTCGTCCCCAGGGCGGCCAGGGTCGAGGCCGCGCCACATCTCCTCAGCGACTTCGGCATGCCGATTGCTCACAGCGTTCGACCGGCGACTCAAGCGCAGCCCCACAGGCGCCAGGCCGAAGTCTCCAACCCCCGAGCGGTAGCGTCCGATGTCGATCGCGGGCGCCGTGCCGGCCCCCGGCAGGTCCAGGACGCCCGACAGCACGTCCACGACTTCACCGACCGGGTAGTACTCATTCCCGGCGGGCACCGGCGTGTGCGTGGTGAACGTGACGAGCTGCCGGGCCCTCGCTTCGGCGTGCACCAGGTCGTCACCGCCCGCCATGAAGGTGCGCACCAGCTCCAGCGCGGCGAGGGCTGCGTGCCCTTCGTTGAGATGAATGGTCATGGGGTCGAGGCCGAGTGCACGGAGCAGCCGGACGGCGCCCGCTCCGAGCAGGACGTACTGGGCCAGCCTCGTTGCGTGGTCGCCGACGTAGAGCCGGCTCGTTATCCAGCGGTCGAGGCGGTCGTTCTCGGGACGCTCGGTGTCGAGCAGGTAGAGCGGCACCCGACCGACGTCGACCCGCCAAACCTGGGCGACGACGGTGCGGCGAGCCACCGGGACGTCGACGAGGACCGGGCTGCCCCCCGGGTCCGTAACCAGCGCGGCGGGCAGGCGCTCGGGATCGGTGATCGTCCAGTACTCGTGCTGCCTGCCCTCCCCGTCGATCCGCTGATGCAGGTACCCCTGCCGGTAGAGCAGCCCGATGCCGATGGCGGGGATCGCGCGGTCGGAGCATTCCTTCAACATGTCGCCTGCCAGCGCACCGAGGCCTCCGGCATAGATCGGCAGCGAGCTGTGCAGACCGAATTCGGCGCAGAGGTAGGCGATCGGGTGGTGCGGGTCCCAGCCAGGTGCCGACTCCCGTCCAAGATCTCTGCGCACCGCGTCCAGCACAGCCTCCGCGCGCGCCACGTAAACGGCATCGCGCGAAGCCGCCTGGATCGCGTCCTCTCTCGCCTCCTCCAGGAGGTGAAACGGGTTTTTGCCGCAGAGCTCCCATCGATGAGCGTCGAGCGCCTCGAAGATCGCGGGGCCGCCGGCGAGCCAGGACCACCGATAGTTCATCGCGATCTCGGCGAGCGGCCTCAGTCGCGCGGGAAGTCTCTGGGCGAGCGATGCCGCCGCCGCCGCCAGGTTGGTGGCGCCGGGCCACCTCGTCGCCTCTTCCACGCTCACCGCCTATTGGCTCACCCACGGGGGACCGCGCCGAGGGTCCAAGGTCCCGCCACCGACGGGCCTGGGGTGGTGTCGCAGCGCCTGACGAACGAAGGCCCTTCGTCCCTTGCGAAGACCGCCGCCGCCTGCTGAGCTTTGCCTCAGGCGTGATCGTGGGTGCGCTGGGAACCTATCGCCCAGGCAGCGCGAATGCGATCTCCGCCAAAGGGAGTGCGTGATGTCACTGGAGAAGGACCGCTTTCGATCCACGGCCGCGCGCGCCTTCTTCGCGCTGACCGCGCTCTCCGTGCTTGTGGGTGTGACCCTGGAGCTGTGGCTTTCGTATCACAGCCGGACGATCCTTCCACCGCACGCCGGCTTCACACGCACATTCGGTCCCGGCCTGGATGGAGCCATGAACCAGCTCGTGTTCTTCACGACGGAATCGAACATCATCCTCGGCCTGACGACGCTGCTGCTGGCTATCCGCCTGAACCGCAGCTCCGAGGTGTTCCACGTGTTCCGGCTCGTGGGCTTGATCGACGTCGCCATCACCGCCGTCGTGTACAACGTCCTGCTTGCCGGCGACGTCAAACCCGAAGGCCTGGGCCAGGTCGCGAACGTCATACAGCACATGATCAATCCCTCGCTCGGCTGGATCGGCTGGCTCGCGTTCGGTCCAGCCCGACTGATCACCGTCCGCCGAGTGGCCCTGGCGGCCCTGCTGCCTCTCGCGTGGGGAGTGGGCACCCTGGTGCGGGGAGCGCTCATCGACTGGTACCCGTACAGCATCCTGGACGTGCCCCGTCTCGGATACGGCGGTGTCGCCCTGTACATCCTGGCCGTGCTGGCGCTGTTTCTCGTGATCGCCGGCGTGCTCGCGGTCATCGATCGGCGATTGGGTGCCTGGCCATTTCGCGCAGGCGAACTCGCCATCTCCGACCGGCGAGCTGAACCTCTGCCGGCTTCACGCCAGGAATCGAGGCGCAGCACGTCGGGAGGTGCGCGACACATCTCTGGGGTCACCTAGAGACGGGGCTGAACGACGGTGAGCCCGATCTGGTGGACCCGAGGGGATTCGAACCCCTGACCTTCTGAATGCCATTCAGACGCGCTCCCAACTGCGCCACGGGCCCACGCCGCCGGGTCACTAAAGGATACCGCTGACCTTCGGCACCCTCGGTCGCCGCTACCATCTCTCACTGGCTGCAAGCACACATGCAAACGCGCGACGTTCCCAGCAACGAGCTCAAGGGCGGCGGATTTCTCGCGTCGCCTGACGGCGACGGCCCGCATCCCGGGGTCGTCGTCATCCACGAGGCGTACGGCCTCGACGACCAGATCAAAGGAGTCGCGCGCCGTTTGGCCGGCGCGGGCTTCGCGGCGCTCGCGGTCGACCTGTTCGCAGGTCGCAACCGCGCGGTGTGCATGGCGCGGTACATGACGGGTTTGCTCATGGGCTCGACGCGCGGCGCCGGCATCGACGACCTGAAGAGCTCCCTCACCTTTCTCGCCAAGCTGCCCGACGTCGACGCGCAGCGCATGGGCGCGGTCGGCTTCTGCATGGGGGGCGGGCTGGCGATCGCGTGGGCATGCACCGATTCGCGGCTCAAGGCGATCGCTCCGTTTTACAGCACCAATCCGCGGCCTCTCGAGGTCGTCAAGCGCCTGTGTCCGGTCGTCGGCTCGTACCCGGAAAAGGACTTCACGGCGCGCGCCGGCCGCAACCTGGACCGAGCGCTCACCGAGTACGGCATCACCCATGACGTGAAGATCTATCCGGGCGCCGAGCACTCCTTTTTCAATGACGCTCGTGGGCGGTACGACCAGCAGGCCGCCGAGGATTCGTGGCGTCGCGTTGTGGGCTTCTTCCACACCCAGCTGAGGTGAACGTCCTGGTGACCGGCGGCACCGGCACGCTGGGCCGCCACGTCGTCGCGTTGCTGCGGCAGTCCGGCCATCGCGCGCGCATCTTCTGCCGGCATCCGCGCGGCCACGTCGATGCGGTGCAGGGCGACCTCAAGACCGGCGCCGGCCTCGAGCGGGCCCTGCAGGGCATGGACGCCATCGTCCATGCCGCGACCGGCGCGCGGGACTCGCTGAGCTCTCGCGCCACCGACGTCGATGGGACTCGACGTCTTCTCGACGGAGCGCGCAAAGCGCACATCAAGCACATCGTCTACCCCTCGATCGTGGGCATGGAAGGGATCGGCTATCCCTACTACCGGACGAAACTCCGCGCCGAGGCGCTCATCAAGGACGGCGGCGTTCCGTGGTCCATCCTCCGCGCGACCCAGTTCCATGAGCTGATGGAGGTCTTCCTCGGCATCTTCTCCCGCGTGCCGGGCGTGACCATGATCCCTTTCGAGTGGCAGTTTCAGCCCGTCGGCTCGGGCGAGGTCGCGCGGCGCATCGTGGACGCCGTCCTGGAGGAGCCGCGGCAGACGCTCCCCGACTTCGGCGGACCGGAGATCCGCAACTTCAAGAGCCTGGCCGAGTCGTGGCTGGGAGCGCGCGATGAGCGGCGCAGGCTCGTCAACCTCAAGCTGCCGATGAAGTTCAGCCGTCAGTGGTCCGAAGGCAAGCTGCTCGCCCCCGACCACAGGGACGGCAAGATCACGTTCGAGCAGTACCTCGCGGAGAGATACCCGCGGCCATGAACGGCCTCGTCGACCGGTTCGGCAAAACGGGCTTCGCCCTCCTCGCCAGCCTCATCTGGGCGCTTCCGATGGCCGCGTGGGCCGGGTCCGCGGACCTGTCGCCGATCGACCAGACCGCTTATCCGAAGGTCGCGCTCGCGGTCGGCCTCGCCATGCTCGTCGTGTGGCTCGTGCTCGTGAGCCGGCTGCGCGGCATCACGACGACGCCGCGCGCGCACCGCTTCGAGCTCACCCAGATGTCCGGGGGCGAGAAACGGTGGACGTTCGCGGCGGCGGCCTTCGGCACCGGGCTCATCGCCTGGCTCAACGCCGCCGCGACCGTGGACTGGACGCCGCTGGTCGACGCCGTTCGGCAGGGCAAGCCCGGCCCGTCATTGCTGGCGGCGGGGCTGGCGGCGTTCGCGCTGGCGATGGTCATCGGCGTGGCCTTCAGCTGGCGCAGGGCGTCGGCCGCCTACAGGGCGCGGACAGGCCCCAAATGACAACGCACATATATAAGGACGAGGGGAGTTAGGCCTTCTCCGCCGTTCGGGCGAGATTCTCGAGCAGTGTCGGGAAGTCCTTCGAGACCTGCGGGCCGAGCATGCCGCCCATCGCCGGCCCGAGCGGCCCACCGACCTCGACCACTCGCCACACCGCCTCCGGCGTGACCGAAGTCTCCACCGACGACCCATACTCACGCGCCATCTCGCGTCGGTCCCTACGTCTCCGCCGGCTGCAGCGTCGCCGTGGGCACCTCGGCCGCGGTGTCCTTGTTCAGGTTGAGCACGATGATGACCCCGATCAGCAGGGCCGTGCCGATCAGCTGCGCCGCGTACACCGGCTGATGGAACTGGTACGCGGCGATGAACGTCGCCGTCACCGGCAGCGCGAGCTCGGCGATGGTCGACAGCGACGCGGGCGTGCGAGCGAGGGCCCGGTAGTAGAGCAGCAGCGCCAGCAGGCCGGGGACGAGCGCGATCGCCAGGAGGTTCGGCAGAAAGTCGGACACCGTGTAGTGGCCGAACCCACCGAGCCCGTACTGCACCAGCACGACCACGATCAGAACCGGCAGCGCGAGCGTGAAGCGAAGCGACGTCACGGCCCAGAACGACAGCGACCCGAGCGCATAACGCCCGAGCACGGTGCCCGACGCCCACAGCACGGCGGCGCCGAGCGCAAAAAGACCTGCTTCGAGCCTTCCGTGCTGCAGCGCCGACAGAGGGTCGGCGGGGTTGTACGCGAACACGACCATGTACACGCCGAGGAGCGCCACGACGACGACCGCCCAGAACCACGGCCGGCGGCGCTCGCCGAGGATGATCCACGCCAGCACCAGCGCAATCAGCGGCTGCGTCTGCTGGAGCACGAACGTCTCGGCGTAGATGCGGTAGGAGAAGGACTGTGTGAAGAGCAGCGTCGCCAGCGCCTGAGCGCCCGCCGCGATCAGGACCACCGCCACCCAGCCCCGCCAGTCGAGATGCGAGAGCTCCGGGAGCGATCTGAAGAAAACGGGCAGCAGGAAAAGCGTGATCAGCCCGTCCTCGGCGACCACGATCTGAGACGCCGACAGATGCGTGATCAGCTGGTTGCGGAACAGTGCGTCCGAAGCCCACAGCACGGCCGCGACCGCGATCAGGACGACGGAATAGCGATCGACGGTCACCCCGCCGCGGGACGCATTGCTCATCGCTTTCCCTATTGAACGCTATCCCGGGGCGATGCCTTCCACCGCATCCTCGGCGACCAGGGTCTCCAGGGAGACGTCCGGGTGTGTGACGACGAACACCTCCTCCGTCCGGTCATGGCCCTCGAGCCGCCGCTTGCCCACAGAGACGAGGGAGATATCGGGGCGCAGGATGTCGGCGACGATCGAGTACGTCGTCTCCGAGACCAGGATCTGCCGCCCCACCGCCCGGCGGCGCAGCTTGGCGCACCGGTTGACGGCCGGCGAGCGGTAGTCGCGGTCGGCGGCGTCCGCTTCGCCCGTCAGCACGGCCATGCGGACCGAGAGCGACACGCGCTCCGGCCACGGCTCGGACTGCAGCGCGGCCTGCGCCTCCACCGCCGCGATCACCGCGTCGGTCGCACGCAGGAAGACGGCGAAGAACGAGTCGCCCTCGCCGCGTTCCTTGAGCACGATCCCATGGTTGGACTCGATCGAAGACGTCAGCAGCTGGTCGTGGCGCCGCATCGCCTGGTACATCGAAGACCGCGACGCGATCCACAGCGGCGTCGACTCCTCGACGTCGGTCATGAGAAACGTGACGATGCCGTCCGGCAGCGTCGAGCCCTCGTCGACCTTGAAAGTCGTCGCGCCCGGCGACGTCGTCGTCGTGCCCTCGGACGCGGCACGCGGCACCAGCGTCGCCTCGATGGCCAGGAAATCGTCGATGGTGTGGATCCGGCGGAAGAAGTGCACGTTGTACGAGGGGAGGAAGGTCCACTCCGAGAAGTCGGTCGAGAAAGTCCCTTCACGACACACGTCTGGCACGTAAGCGACGAGCCGTCCCAGCTTGGTCACAGAAAGCTCGTCCAGGCCGAGGGACTCCGCCACCGAGACGCTCTCGACACGCATGTCTTCCTGGTCAGCCGCCACCGCGGTGTGCACCAGGTGCAGGAAGCTCTCGAGGTCGCGTTGCGGGTCGACGAAACGCTGCAGGCGCTCGATCGAGAGCCGCACCTCGGCGCCGTCGCCGTTGCCGTTGGCGGACGCGTCGTCGGCCAGCATCGGGGCGAGCAGACCGCCGACGGCCTCGAAGGAGTCGGCCACGGCGAACTCCCGCGTCGCGCGGCGGTACACCTCGCCGACCGAGGGCCACCTGCCCGACGAGACGAAATGAGTCGCCGCAGCGTGTTCGTACAGCCACCCGTAGCCGGCGAGCATGAGGTCCAGGTTCAACGCCACCGACAGGAAGTCGACGGCGGTCCGGTAGAGCTCGGTCACGAACACGAGCGGGTCGACGTCGACGACGTGCACCGCCCGGTCGAGGCCGGCCGACGGGTTGGCCCGCGACGAGCCGTCCGCGTAGGAGAACAGCTCGACCAGCACGGCGTCGCCGTGGTTGCGCAGGCGGATCCGCGACTGCGACACACGCGGCCCCGGGCCGCCGAGGTCGGGAGAGTCGACGACGTGCACGTGCCCACCCGGTCCCCATGCCCGCTGGATCGGCGTCCGGAGGTCGGAGATCAGGCCGTAGAAGCGCTGGATGAAGAAGAGCGCCTCCCGCCCGCGCCCCATGTCGAAGCTGTCCTGGCGCACGGCGCGCAGGTCCTCTTCCCAGGCGGCGATGAGCGCCCCCCGCAAGCCGACGGCCCCCGGAAGCATCCCCAGTTCCTTCCTTTCCGCGGGACGCCTGTCTCCTTCCCCCGGGGCGCCCGCCGGATGCAAGGTTAGCCGTTCCGTGGCGCGGTTGTGTCACCGAAACCAGGCTCAACTCTTGGGCGGAGTACGCTTCTCAATTACGTAGTTGGGGGAATGGCGGGGGGATTCAACAACTCCCGCTCAAAAGGAGGCTTGGGATGGCAACCGAGGTCCGAACCGCGCCACCGGTGGTGGCTCTCGCTAACCCCGCCGCCCTGGGTTTGGGGGCTTTCGCGCTGACGACCTTTCTCCTGAGCGTGCACAACGCCATGGGAGTGAGCCGGGAACCTCTCTTGGTCTTCTTTGGCTTCGCCATCTTCTACGGCGGCCTGGCCCAGTTCTGCGCCGGCATGTGGGAGTTCAAGACCGGCAACACGTTCGGGGCCACCGCGTTTTCGACGTACGGCGCGTTCTGGATGGGAGTCGCAGCCACCGTCGTGCTCGTGTTGTGGGGCAAGCTCGCCGCGACCGACGTGACGTCCACCCTGGCGTGGATCCTGACGGCGTTCGCGATCTTCAACACCTACATGCTGCTCATAAGCGCGCGGACGCAGAACGTCGCGGTGTTTCTCGTGTTTCTCACGCTGGAGATCACCGAGATCCTTCTCGCGTGGGGGAACTTCAACGGCGATGCCGCGGGCAACGGTCTGGTGTCGATCGGCGGCTGGATGGGCATCGTGACCGCGTTCGTCGCGTGGTACACGTCGGCCGCGATCGTGGCCAACTCGCTGAAGCCGAAGATGCTGCCGGTCGGGAGCCCGATCTGGCCTTAAAAGCGAAATCGCGGGAATAGGAGGTCGCGCATGAGCGCCAGCGAAGTTCAGGTCTCTGAGGCGGAAATTGCGGTCCACTGGCGGGAAGAGGAGTACTTCTACCCCTCGGCAAAGTTCATCGGCCAGGCGAACGCCAACGATCCCGCCATCCGCGAGCGGTTCCGTGAGGAAAACTTCCCGGAGTGCTTCAAGGAATACGCCGACCTCCTGACATGGGACAAGTACTGGCACACGACGCTCGACACGAGTAAACCTCCTTTCTGGAAGTGGTTCGTGGGGGGGCGGTTGAACGCCAGCTTCAACTGCGTCGACCGCCACCTCGCGAAATACCGCAACAAGGCGGCATTCATCTGGGTGCCGGAGCCGGAGGACCAGGTGACGCAGGCGATCACCTACCAGGAGCTGTACCGACGCGTCAACGAGATGGCGGCGCTGCTCCGCGACTACTGCGGCCTGAAGGCCGGCGACCGCGTGACGCTCCACCTGCCGATGGTTCCCGACCTCCCGGTCACCATGCTCGCCTGCGCGCGACTCGGCGTCATCCACTCCGAGGTGTTCGGGGGCTTCAGCGGCGCAGCCTGCGGCGGGCGCATCGCCGACTCAGGCAGCGAGTACCTGATCACGATGGACGCCTACTACCGCAACGGCGAGCTGCTCGATCACAAGGTGAAGGCCGAGGAAGCGTTGAAGGTCGCCGAAGAGCAGGGCCAGAAGGTCAAGAAGGTCCTCATCTGGCAGCGCCACCATGGCACCTACTCGGCCAAGACGCCGCTGCACCCAGACCGCGACGTCATCGTCAATGACCTGTTGAAGGACTACAAGGGCAAGACCGTCGAGCCCGTCTCGATGCCCGCCGAAGCGCCCCTGTTCCTGATGTACACGAGCGGCACCACGGCCAAGCCGAAGGGCGCGCAGCACAGCACCGGCGGTTACCTCGCGTACGTCGCCGGGACCTCGAAGTACTACCAGGACATCCACCCGGAAGACACGTACTGGTGCTTTGCCGACATCGGCTGGATCACGGGTCACTCCTACATCGTCTACGGACCTCTGGCGCTGGCCGCGACCAGCGTCATGTACGAAGGGGTTCCGACCTACCCGGACGCGGGGCGTCCCTGGAGGATCGCCGAGCGGTTGGGAGTCAACATCTTCCACACCGCGCCGACGACGATCCGCATGCTGCGCAAGCTCGGTCCGGACGAGCCCAAGAAGTACAACTACCACTTCAAGCACATGACCACGGTCGGAGAGCCGATCGAGCCGGAGGTGTGGCGCTGGTACTACCACAGCGTCGGCAAGGAGGAAGCGGTCATCGTCGACACGTGGTGGCAGACCGAGAATGGCGGTTTCCTCTGTTCCACGTTGCCGGCGTTCGACAAGATGAAGCCCGGTAGCGCCGGACCGGGAGTGCTCGGCGTCTACCCGACGATCTTCGACGAGCAGGGCAAGCCGATCCCCAAGGGCAGCGGCAAGGCCGGCAACATCTGCATCCGCAACCCATGGCCGGGAATCTTCCAGACCATCTGGGGTGATCCTGACCGTTTCGTCGCCACCTACTACGCCAAGTACAACAAGAAGAAGGACAGCAAGGACTGGCGCGACTGGCCCTACTTCGCCGGCGATGGCGCGCTGCTGGCGGAGGACGGCTACTTCAGGATCCTGGGGCGCGTGGATGACGTGATCAACGTCGCCGGCCACCGTCTCGGCACCAAAGAGCTCGAGTCGGCCGCGCTCACCGTCGACGAGATCGCAGAGGCGGCCGCGGTGCCGGTGATCGACGACCTGAGAGGCCGCGCCGTCGAGATGTACGTCGCCCTCAAGCCCGGGCTCAAGCCGAGCAAGCAGATCGAGGACAAGGTGTCCGGAGCGATCGAGCAGCTGATCGGCAAGATCGCCCGGCCCAAGAACATCTGGATCGTGGCCGACATGCCGAAGACCCGGTCAGGAAAGATCATGCGTCGCGTCATCGCGGGCATCTCCAACTTCACGAGCCCAGGTGACATCACGACCCTGGCCAACCCCGAGATCGTCGAGAGCATCAAGCACCACGTCCAGGCGGAGAAGGTGGACCGCGGCCAGACGCCGCGCGAGCTGACCCCGGCAGAGCTCGAGGAGATCAAGGCTTTCGGACGCGCGGAGTAGCCCTCACTAACGCACACTTGCGGGCGTGACAATCGACACGGCGGTCGCGGAGCCGACCACCGCGCACGTCACGCCCGCACCGCGTGGCCGGCGCCGCGGCCGCCTCGCCTTCGTGAACCTCGCGGCCGCGGTCGTGGTCACGGCCGGCGTCCTCTACGCGGCCTTCATGCCGGCCGGCCCCCTCCCCGCCCTCGGCCCGGCGTTCAATCCCGTGACGGGCGCCTGGACGATGGCCGCCGACGCCCAGGACACAGACAGGACCGTCAAGCTCGCGGGCCTGGAACAGCCCGTCACCGTCCTGCTCGAGCGGGACGGGACCGCGCACATCACCGCCCAGTCCGACCACGACCTCTTCCTCTCCACGGGCTACGTGCACGCCCGCTTCCGGCTCTTCCAGATGGACCTGCTCCGCCGCCAGGGCGCTGGGCGGCTGTCGGAGATCGTGGGCAAGGACGCGCTCGACACCGACCGGTTCGAGCTGCAGCTGGGCCTCCTCCGGACGGCGCAGGCGGAATGGAAGGCGCTCCCAACCGACGACCCGTCGCGCGCCGCGCTGCTCGCCTACGCGCAGGGCGTAAACGACCGCATCTCCGAAGCCGAGGCCACGCACCAGCTCGACGCCATGTTCACGCTCCTGGGCTACGAGCCCAGGCCGTGGACGCCGGTCGACTCGCTGCTGGTCAAAGGCGACATGACGCAGACCCTGAGCTTCAACGACGTCCCGATCGAGATGGCGCTGCTGAGCAAGTCGCTGGGCGCCGATCTGGCCGCGGACTGGTTCCCCGTCATGCCGCCCAACGCCCAGTCACCGTACGACCCCGGCCCCTACGCCGCGCACGCGCCCGCGCCCATCGCCGCCACCGCCGAGGTCGGCCACGCCGAGGCTCAGACGGCAAGCGCCCTCTACCAGAAGATCGCCTCGCTCCCCGCGAGCCTTTTCGAGACCAACGGCGCCAGCAACAACTGGGCGGTCTCCGGTTCGAAGAGCGCGAGCGGCGGTGCGCTCCTCGCCGGCGACCCGCACCTCCACCTGACCCTGCCGTCGATCTGGTTCCAGCTGACGACGGACTCGCCCAACTACCACACCGCGGGCGTGAGCATCCCCGGCACGCCCGTCGTTCTGCTGGGTCACAACCAGCACATCGCGTGGAGCCTGACCAACGGCGAGAACCAGCAGATCTTCTACTACCAGGAGAAAGAGGACGCCGCGCACCCCGACCAGTACTTCTGGAAGGGGACCTGGAACAAGTACCAGACGGTCGGCTATGACATCCCGGTCCTCGGCGGTGCGACCCAGCACATCACGGTCAAGCTCAGCGTGCACGGCCCCGTCATCAGCGACCGCGGTCTCACGACGACGGTGTGGTGGGCGGGCAACATCCCGTCGCAGGACCTGGGCGTGATGCTGCGCGTGGGACAGTCGGCCGGCTGGCAGGACTTCCGGAACGCGCTGCGCGGCTGGTACTCGCCGACGCAGAACTTCGTCTACGCGGACGACCAGGGCAACATCGGCCTCATCTCCGCGGGCTACTACCCGCAGGTGGCGAAGGGCCAGCCATGGCTGCCGATGTCCGGGACCGGCGAGTACGACGTCGCCGGCACCATTCCGTACGACGACATCCCGCAGGTCTACAACCCGAAGGACGGGATCATCTGGTCGGCCAACCAGCGCCAGGTGACCGCCGATTACCCCTACTACATCGGCACCGCGCTGCACTTCGCGAACGGGTATCGCGCCAACGAGATCCACCGCGTGCTCAGCGCGCCGGGCAAGCTCAGCGCGACCGACATGCAGGCGCTGCAGACGGACACGCGCGACTACCTCGCGTCGGAGATTGTGCCGGTGCTGCTGCAGACGCTTTCACAATCCCAGCTCAGCGCCACCGAAGGCGCCGCGGCCGACGTCCTCCGCGACTGGACGAGCTACCGCATGGACGCGGATTCCAGCGCCGCGACCATCTGGAGCTGGTTCTGGAGCTCGTATGTCGACGAGGTGTTCGGCCCCTGGTGGAGGTCGCGTGCCGTCGGCGTGGACATAAACGAGGTCTTCGAAACCCTGGGCCAGGACCTCGAGGCGTGGACGCTGGGCGACCGGACGAACCGGACCTTCAGCGCGCCCGGCGTCGGCGCGCGGACCGCGGTCGAGGCGCAGCAGGCGGCGTTCCGCGACGCGATCACGCTGCTCACGCGGAGCCTCGGCCCCGATCCGCGGAAGTGGAGCTGGGGCCGCGTCCACCAGCGCGAGCTGGTCAACCTCGCCGCCGGCAGCCTGAGCTACGGCCCCCGACCTGACCGTGGCGACGCCAACACGCCGCTGGCCGCGCCCGACTTTCCCTCGAGCGACGGCCCGAGCTGGCGGATGGTCGTCGACTGGGGGACGCACAACTTCCAGGGCGTCTACCCCGGCGGCCAGAGCGAGAACCCGGCCTCGACCTGGTACGACAACCACGTCGACACGTGGTGGGACGGCCTCCTCAACCCAATGCTGAACGCCGGGGCGGCGGCCGGCACCTCCGGCGTCAAGACCTGGAGCATGCAGCCGTGAGGCTTTACGGCTCGGTGCTGCTCGCCGCCTTGCTGGCCTTGACCGGCGTCCTCTTCGGCCTGTGGTGGGCGCCGTTCGTCGTCGGCCTGGCGGTGCCGGTGGTGGCGAGGCGGGCGCGCCTGGCGCTGCCGATCGGCGCCGCCATCGGCCTTTTCTCCTGGCTCGTGCCGCTCGCGGCGGGCGAGGTGCGATATGGCCTCGGCCCGACCACCCAGAGCCTCGCCGCGGTCATGGGCTTCGGCCGCACGGGGGCTGTGCCCGTGGTCCTCACCCTCGTCGTGGGCACGCTTCTGGGCCTGGCGGGCGCGTGGCTGGCGAGCGCCGCCTGGGCGGTCGTCGTGGGCGACGCGCGCGTTGACGCCCTGCGAAACGAGTGATAGCTTCCCGCTGACAAACGGAGCGTCTGAAACAGCCGTTTCCTGAAGTAAGGGGAGGGAGCAACTTGGAAAGCACCCACGAAGCCGACGTCCGCGACCTGGCGAGGTTCGGCTACAAGCAGGAGCTGCGCCGGGCGCTGGGCGTCTACTCCAGCTTCGCCGTGGCGTTCTCTTACATATCGCCTTCGACCGGCATCTTCACTCTCTTCATCCTCGGCATCTCGCTCGCCGGCGGCTTCTTCTACTGGAGCTGGCCCATCGTCGTCGTCGGGCAGCTGATCATCGCCTTCAACTTCGCCGAGGTCAGCTCGCATTTTCCGGTGGCGGGCTCGGTGTACCAGTGGACGAAGTACCTGGCCGGCCGCACCTATGCCTGGTTCTCCGGCTGGATCTACCTGTTCGCCGGCGTGCTGACCGTGGCCGCCGTGGTCGCGACCGTGCCGCTTGTCCTCATCCCGCTCATCAACAACGTCTTCGGCACGAGCATCGGCACCGACTTCGAGACCGAGCGCAACGTCGCCGCCATCGTCCTGCTCAGCACCACGCTGCTCAGCATCTTCGGCGTCCGCATCGTCGCCATCGTCAACAACACCGGCGTGGTCTTCGAGATCCTCGGCATGGTGGTGTTTGCCCTGATCCTCGTCGTCGTCTATCACCACCAGTCACTTTCAGCGTTCACGGACACGAGCTTCCTGGGCTCGGGCTTCGGCAACCAGGCCGGCACGTTCCTGGCCGCGATGTTCATGTCCCTCTTCGTCATCTACGGCTTCGACACCGCGAGCACGCTCGCCGAGGAGACCAAGAACCCGCGGCGTGAGGCGCCGCGCGCGGTGATCATGGCCGTCGTCGGCGCCGCCATCATCGGCGCCATCTTCCTGTTCGCCGTCGTGATCGCGATCCCTGGCGACCTGGGCAAGTTCGTCGCCGACACGAACACGCCTGGCAAGTTTGCCAACGGTCCGCTGATCCAGATCATCACGTCGAACTTCCCCAGCTGGGCGGCCAACCTCTACCTGTTCGTCGTTTTCGCGGCCATCTACGTGTGCTGCCTCGCCATCCAGACCTCGACGATCCGCCTGGCGTTCGGCATGGCCCGTGACGGCAAGCTGCCTCTGTCCGGTGTCCTCAACCAGGTCAACCCGTCCCTGCACACGCCGGTGTGGGCCTGTGTCGCCGTCGGCGTGGTCGCCGGTCTGCCCCTGATCTACTACACCGGAGCGGGGACGATCGCGATCGGCGCGACCGGAATGATCTACCTCTCCTACATCCTGGGCAACTTCGCCATCCTCCGCGCGAGGTTTGGCGGCTGGCCCAAGGAGGACGCGCCCTTCAAGCTCGGCAGCTGGGGAATGCCCGTCAACGTCCTCGGCCTGGTCTGGGGCGTGGCCATGGAGATCAACTTCCTGTGGCCCCGCAACGGTGCGGTCGGCGGCCAGAACCCGCCGCTGAGCGCGCTCCCGAATCCGAACGGTCAGGGCACCATCAACGTGCCCAGTCCGATCGGCGACATCCCGATCTACGAGCTGACGCTCGGGATCATCGTGCTCGTCGGTCTCGTGTACTGGGCGGTGGCGCAGCGACGGTCGACGAACACAAGCTCGATCGCGCCTGCGCAAGCGCCTGCGTAACTAGCGTTTGAGGACGCACGCCCGCGCCGTCGTCATCGGCGGAGGTGTCGGCGGCGCGGCGATCCTCTACTGGCTCGCGCGCCTCGGCTGGACGGACGTCGTCCTGGTCGAGCGCGCGCGTGTGACGAGCGGCTCGACCTTCCACTCCGCGGGCCTGGTGGGACAGCTCCGCGGCTCGCTCAGCCTGACCCGGATGATGATGAATTCGGTTGACCTGTACCGGACGCTCCAGGAGGAGGTCGGCCTGGAGACGGGCTGGCACGAGGTCGGCTCGCTGCGCCTCGCGAGCAGCCAGGAGCGCATGGAGGAGCTCACCCGTCAGGCCGCGTGGGCGAAGACTTTCGGCCTCCCGCTGGAGCTCGTCTCCGCCGAAGAGGCGCAAAGGATGTTCCCGCCCATGACGGCCGAAGGCGTCCTGGGCGCCGCCTTCCTCCCGACCGACGGCTACATCGACCCCAGCCAGCTCACGTTCGCGCTGGTGGAAGGCGCCCGGCGGCGCGGCGCGGAGATCTGCGAAGAGACGCGGGTCACCGGCATCGAAGTCCGCGACGGACGCGTCCACGGAGTGGTCACCGACCGCGGCTCCATCGCGACCGAGCTGGTGGTCAACGCCGGGGGCATGTTCGCGCCGGAGATCGGACGCATGGCCGGCGTCAACGTGCCGCTGATCCCGTTCGCGCACGAGTACCTCATCACGCGGCCGTCGGGACTGCCGCTGGACATGCCCACGATGCGCGACCCGTCACTGCTCGTCTACTACCGTCCCGAGTCAGGCGGGCTGATCATGGGCGGCTACGAACGCGCGCCCCAGCCATGGGGCCTGGACGGCATCCCTTCCGATTTCAACGGCCGGCTGCTGGAGCCCGACTGGGACCGCTTCGAACCGCTCATGACCAACGCGGTCGTGCGCACGCCCTCGTTGAAGGACGCAGAGGTGGTGCGGCTGGTCAACGGGCCTGAGGCTTTCACGCCCGACGGCGAGTTCATCCTCGGTCCGAGCGAGGTGCGCGGATTCTGGGTCGCGGCCGGGTTCTGCGCTCACGGGCTCGCAGGCGCCGGTGGGATGGGACGGCTCGTGGCCGAGTGGATAGATCAGGGCAGCCCCGAGATCGACGCCTGGGAGATGGACTCGCGGCGCTTCGGCCGCGCGTACGTCAGCCGCGACTACACGCTGACGCGGACATACGAGGTGTATTCGACCTACTACGACGTCAAGTACCCCGGCCACGAACGCAGCGCGGGCCGGCCGCTGCGCCTTTCGCCCATCTACGCGCGCCTGGCGGAGCTCGGTGCGGCCTTCGGCGAGAAGTCGGGGTGGGAGCGCGTCAACTGGTTCGAACCGAACGGCGTGCGCGGCGACCAGTCGCTGCGGCCGCGTGGCTGGGCCGGACGCCTGTGGTCGCCGGCGATCGGCGTCGAGCACATGGCCTGCCGCGAATCGGCCGCCATGTTCGACTTCACCTCCTTCGCCAAGGTCGAGGTCCGGGGTCGCGGAGCCGCAGGCTTCCTGGAGGGACTGTGCGACAACCGCGTCGCTCGCGCCGTGGGCGCGCTGACGTACACGCAGATGCTCAACGAGCGCGGCGGGATCGAGTGCGACTTCACGGTGACGCGCCTCGGCGAGGACCGCTTCCGCATCATCACCGGGACCGCGTTCGGCATGCACGACTACTCGTGGATCCGCGACCACGCGCCGCGCGACGGGTCGGTGGAGATCGAAGACGTCACGTCGGCGTACGCGTGCGTCGGCCTGTGGGGCCCTCGTGCGCGGTCGATCCTGGAGAAGCTCACTCCGTCGGACGTCGGCAACGAGGCGTTTCCGTTCATGACGGCTCGGGAGATCGCCGTCGGCGCCGTGCCCTGCCTGGCGCTGCGGGTCACGTACGTCGGCGAGCTTGGTTGGGAGCTCTACTGCCCCTCCGAGTACGGGCTGCGGCTATGGGACACCATCGCCGAGGCGGGGCGGGACGTGGGCGTTGTGCCCGGCGGCTACAAAGCCGTCGACTCGCTGCGGCTGGAGAAGGGATATCGCGTCTGGGGCTCGGACATCACGTCCGAGACGGACCCCTATCAGGCGGGGCTTGGCTTCTGCGTGAAGCTCGACAAGGGCGAGTTCGTCGGCCGCGAGGCGCTGCTGAAGCGGCGCGAGTCGCCGGCGCCGGCGCGGCTCGCCTGCCTGGTGCTCGACGACCCCCGCGCCGTGGCGCTGGGCTCGGAGCCGGTGCGGATCGATGGCTCGGTCGTGGGGCGTGTCACGAGCGGAGGCTACGGCTACACGGTCGGCAAGTCGATCGCGTACGCGTACGTCCCGGCGACGTGCGCAGCCGAAGCTCCGGTCGAGGTCGACATCTTCGGCACGTGGGTCGGCGGCCGCGTGGCGCGGGAACCGCTCTACGACCCCGCCGGCTCGAAGGTTCGAAGCTAGAACGGTCGGTCACGGCCGCCGTTCCGGGTGTACGTTGGAGGAGTAGCCGGCGGCGAAAGTTACGAATCGGAGGTACCGCCATGTACTTGCGCGTAACGGCTTTCAAGTCCGACCCCGCAAAGATCGACGGGGGGGTGGCCTACTTACGAGACAAGATCATCCCGGCGTTGAAGCAGGCGCCCGGCTTCGTCGGCGCGACCTGCATCGTCGACCGCGAGAAAGGAGAGGGGGCGGCAAGCACGATCTGGGAAACGCTCGAAGCGATGAACAACGCCGAGCAGCTCGGCCAGCAATCGCGCACGCAATCTGCCGAGGCGACCGGCCTGGAGATCATGGACGTCGACCGCTTCGAGATCACGATCCTCGAGATGGGTCGACCCGATGCGGTGATTCCCCGATACACGCGTCTCATCACCGCCTACGGAGACCCGAGCAAGGCGGACGCCGCCGTGCAGGGCCTGCGTGGAACCCTGCCAAAGCTGAAGGCTCAGCCTGGTTTTGTGGGTTTCGCCAGCGGCGTCAACAGGGCGACCGGCCGTGGGTTCACGACGAGCACCTGGGACACGCCGGAGCACCGCGAAGCCAGCTACGCGGTCATCGCCCAGGAGCGTCAGCAAATCCTCGATTCCGGTGCCATGTACGGAATGGACATGCGCAACTTCGAGACCGTCATCGTCGACGTGAAGCTGCCGGCGGCGGCGCAGCAAGGCCGGTAGCGGTCGGTTAGTTTCGCCGCGACGTGGAGTCCTAGAGGGAGATGAGCAGGGTCATATGCCACCAGTCCATCTCCCTCGACGGCTTCACCGCCGGGCCTGACCAGAGCCTGGAGAATCCGATCGGCGTCGGTGGGCTGCGGCTGCACGAGTGGATGTTCGCGACGGCAACGTGGCGCCGGTCGCAGGGAGAGCCGGCGGTCCCCGAGACGCCGGACGACGCCATCGTCAGACAGCTGATGGCGAACGCCGACGCGGGCGCGTTCGTCATGGGCCGCAACATGTTCTCGCCCGGCCGCGGCGAGTGGGACCTCGACTGGAAAGGCTGGTGGGGCGAGGATCCGCCGTACCACGCGCCTGTGTTCGTGCTCACGCATCACGCGCGCGACCCGGTGCCGATGGCGGGCGGAACGACGTTCTACTTCGTCACCGACGGCGTCGAGTCAGCGCTCCGTCAGGCGCGCGACGCGGCCAGGGGGAAGGACGTGCAGATCGCGGGCGGCGCCTCGACCGTGCAGCAGGTGATTCGAGCCGGCCGGCTCGACGAGCTCCATCTCCACA
>DASSLL010000050.1:0-67153 GCA_035689485.1 Candidatus Dormiibacterota bacterium
GACATGCGAATCGCGCAGCATGCGTTCGATCAGGGCCGAATTGCTCGCGGAGCCGCGCGCGGCGTCGAGATCGACGACGTGGACGCGTTTGGCGCCCGCCTGCGCGTAGCGCGTGGCGACGGCCAGCGGATCGTCGCCGTAGACGGTGGCCTGGTCGTAACGGCCCTGAGTCAGCCGGACAGGGTGTCCGCCCAGGATGTCGATCGCAGGGATTACGACTATCGGTAGTTCGTGAACTGAAGCGGGACCGGAATGTCGTCCGCTTCGCGCAGCGACTTGATCACCGCCTGAAGCGTGTCCTTGTCCTTGCTCGTGACTCGCAGTTGGTCGCCCTGGATGCGGACCTGCACCTTGCTCGAGACGTTCTGGATCCGCTTGCGCAGATCGCGTGCGAGGTCGTCGTTGATGCCCGCGTTCAACCGGATCTCGATCTGACCGCGGCCTTTGCCGACGGTCTTGGGATCGCTCGCCTGGAACAGCTTCGGTGACAGCTGGCGCCTTGCGCCCTTTTCGCGCAGCACCTGCAGCGCCGCCTTCGCCCGGTCCTCGCTCGCGGACTCGATCACGATCACATCGCCGCGCTGGTCATACGACGTGGCCGTGTCCTTGAAGTCGAAGCGCGTGCCCACCTCGCGGCGCGCCTGGTCGAGCGCGTTGGTCAGCTCCGCGGAGTTGAACTCGGAGACGACGTCGAAGGAATACTCAGCCACTGCCGGAGTGGAAGATGGCGTTCAGCCCGGCGATCACGGCCACGATGGCCAGCGCCACCCCGACCAGCGACGAGATGGCGAGCAGCGCTCCGATCCCCGCCGTCCCCTCGTCCAGCGGCTCCGCCGGCGGCCGGTCGTAAGGGTCCGGGCCGTAGTCCAGGTCGTAGACGCCCTCAGCGCGCGCCCGAGCCACGAGCTCGTCGAGCACCGGCTTGCCGCCGGCCGGCAGCGCCTTGCCGCCGAGATTGGCGACGGCCTCCTTCAGGTTGTCGCGCGTCTTGCCGAGCTCGGCGACCACCAGGTCGAGGGTCCCCATGCCGGCCGGCGTCGGGTACTTGCGCCGGAGGTCGGCGATGATGCCGTAGAGGCTCATGCCCGGACATCGTACCGTGCCTTCGGCAATACACTTAGCTCCGATGGGTGTGGACACGAAAGCCAAGACCGCGCCCAAGAAGGCCGCGGTCCATCCGAACACGTGGGTGTTCTTCGAGGGCGAATTCGTCCGCTATCACGACGTCCACCTCGGGGTGATGACCCACGCGCTGCACTACGGCACCGCGGTGTTCGAAGGCATCCGCGCCTACTGGAACGAGAAGAAGGGTCAGCTCTATCTGCTGCAGCCCGCCGCCCACTACGAGCGCATGAAGCGCTCGGCCCACGTGATGCGCATGGAGCTGCCGTTCACGACCGAGGAGCTCGTCAACCACACGCTCGAGCTGCTGCGGCGCAACGAGTACAAGTCCGACGTCTACGTCCGGCCGCTGCTCTACACCTCGAGCGAAGAGATCGGCGTCCGCCTCCACAACCTCAACCGCTCGTTCTTCATCTACTCGGTGCCGTTCGGCAAGTACGTCGAGGTCGAGGCCGGAATTCGCTGCATGGTGAGCACGTGGCGCCGCGTCCCCGACCAGGCGCTGCCCGCGCGCGCCAAGATCACGGGCGCGTACGCGCAGTCCGCTCTGGCGAAGTCAGAGGCGGTGGAGAGTGGATACGACGAGGCCATCGTGCTGTCGGTCGACGGCCACGTGTCGGAGGGCTCGGCCGAGAACCTGTTCATGTTCAAGGACGGCGTGTTCGTCACACCGCCGGTGACGGACGACATCCTGGAGGGCGTGACGCGTCAGCTTTTGATGAAAGTGATCAAGGACGAGCTCAACCTGGAGGTGCTCGAGCGCAGCATCGACCGCACCGAGCTCTACACCTGCGACGAGCTGCTGCTCTGCGGCACGGGGGCGCAGATCTCGCCCGTGGTCGAGGTGGACCGCCGGCCGGTCGGGAACGGCAAGGTCGGGGAGTTCACGCAGGAACTGCAGAGCATCTACTTCGGCGCCGTGCGCGGCGAGACGCCAAAGTACAAGGACTGGACACTCCCCGTCTACTGACGCGGTGGAGTTGTAGGCCGGATTTATTCCGGCCGTCACCTAGCGTGTCTGCACCAAACGCCTCCAGGCGATGTGCGCAATGGAGGGGGCTCCACGGGGCAGGCCTGCCTCCCCCGTGAAAAAGGTTGTCGTCGCGCCCAACGCATTCAAGGGGACGCTCACCGCCTCCCAGGCCGCGCGCGCCATCGCGGACGGCGTCCGCGAGGTGTGGCCCGACGCCGAGATCGTCGAGATTCCGGTGGCCGACGGCGGCGACGGCACGACGGAGGCGCTCGTCTCGGCCGGGCAGGGCGAGTACCGGACCGCGGATGTCGACGGGCCGCTCGGCGACGGCGTGCACGCGGAGTTCGGACTCATCGACTCCGGCGTCACCGCAGTCGTCGAGCTGGCCAGGTCGAGCGGCCTCGCCCTGATTTCGGCGGAGCGGCGCGACGCTCGCCGCGCGTCGACATTCGGGTTCGGCCAGCTCCTGCAGGCGGCCCGCGGCGCCGGCGTGTCGCGAATCATCGCCGGCATCGGCGGCTCCGCGACCAACGACGGCGGCGCTGGCATGGCGCAATCCCTCGGCTATCGCCTCCTCGATGCGGACGGTCACGACCTGCCTCGCGGCGGCGCGGCGCTGGCCCGGCTCGAGCGAATCGACGCGGCGCAATTCGACCGCGGCTGGTCGGACGTCCGCGTCGAGGTCGCCTGCGACGTGACCAACCCTCTTACGGGACCACAGGGCGCGAGCGCCGTCTATGGACCTCAGAAGGGCGCCGACCCAGGCACGGTCGAAGAGCTCGACGCGGCTCTGGCACGCCTGGCGCGGCTGATCGAGCGTGACCTGGGCAAGCGGGTGGCGGACATCCCTGGCGCCGGGGCGGCCGGCGGCACGGGCGCGGGCCTGCTCGCCTTCCTCGGCGCCAGCCTCGAGCCCGGAGCGCCGCTGATCGTCGAAGCCAGCGGCTTCGACCGCCACTTGCCAGGCGCCGGTCTGGTGATCACCGGCGAAGGGCGGGTGGACGAGCAGACCGCGTACGGCAAAGCCCCTGGCGAGGTGGCCAGGAGGGCCGCGGCCGCAGGCGTGCCGGTGCTCCTGATCGCCGGCAGCAAAGGCGCCGGCTGGGAGGCGTTGCACCGCCTGGGCGTCACGGAGGTGGAGACGCTGGGAGAGGAAGGCGTGAACCTGCAGCAGGCCTTGAGTGAGCCAGCGAGGATGCTTTCGCGTGCCGCCGTAGTAGCCTGCCGCAGGCATTCATGGGCGTAGAGGACGCAGAGGAAGAGAAGACAGCACCAAAGCCGGGCGAGCCGACGGACGTGGAGCTGGTCGAGGCCTACCGGAACGGCAACGTACACGCGTTCGAGGAGCTGCACCGCCGCTACGTCGCCTCGATCTACCGGCTCGTCCGCCGCAAGCTCGGTGATGCGCTCCTGGCCGAGGACATCGCGCAGGAGACGTTCATGAAGGCGCTGAGGATGATCGACCGGGTCGACGAGTCGTTCAACTTCGGCGGCTGGATCCACACCGTCGCCCGGAACCTCTGCTACGACGAGCTACGGCGCCGGCAGCGCGACCTTCGGGCCGACGGCACGACCGACGAAGAGGACGACGAGCTCATGACCAACCTCCCGTCGACGGCCCGCGCCTTCGATCCGGTCCTGGTCCAGGAGTCGAACGAGACGCGGCGCCAGGTGTGGAAGGTCGCCCAGCGCCTGCCCGAGAAGTACCGCCTGGTGCTGACGTTGAGAGAGCTCCAGGACATGAGCTACCGCCAGATCTCGCGCACGCTGAAGATGTCGGAGAGCGCGGTCGAGACTCTTCTCTATCGCGCGCGGCTGCGGTTCAAAGAGGAGTACCTCGCCTCGCAGCGCGAGGGCGAGCTGAGCCACGAGGAGGCGCTTCCGCTGCTGGCGCCCTACCTCGCCGGCAAGCTGCGCCGCCCGCAGGCCGAGGCCGTCCGCAACCACATCGCCACATGCGCCAAGTGCGCCCGCCGAATCGGGCGGCGGCGCTTCAAAGACCAGCGCAGGAGTGAGGCCAAATGAGGGTTAGTAGAGTAGGTATGAAATGGCTCGGGTAGTCGTGCGCTTTTTCGACGACGAGACGGTCGAAGGGACCGCGCGCGACCTCGACTTCGACGAGCCCGACTTCCTGGTCGAGGTCGACGACGCCGGCGGCCTCGAGAACAACGAGACTGCGTGGATCCCGCTCACGGCCGTGAAGTGGGTCGAGCTGCAGCGCGACAAGGAGCTCGCCGACACGCCAACTCGCAAGGTTGCCATCCGCTTCCTCGACGGCGAGGTCCTGCGCGGACACCTCGACGGCACGCTCGAGCGCCATCGTTACGGCGTGGTGCTGCACCTTCACGCCGAGCAGAGCGACAGCCCGATACGCAAGCTCGGCATTCCGTTCTCCGCGGTCAAGGCGCTGTTCTTCGTGCGCGAGTTCGACGCGCGCGGCGAGGAGGCGGGCACCGCTTCGGACGCGTATCTCGCCCGGCGGACGATGGCGCCGCTGCTCGACGTGCTCGAGGAGATGGACATGCTGACGCGGCTGCACCGCGACGGCCTGCTCTCCGACCACGAGTACGCGTCGAAGCGCACGCTGGTGCTGGAGCGCCTGTAGCTCAGGGCCGCGGGGGCGGATCGGTGGCGACGACTCGCCATCGTCCTCCGTCCCACCAGTACAGCCCGTCCGGAGAAGTCTGCACTCCTGTGGCCGCAGGAACCGGCGAGGCAGCGGTGAGCCTGCGTCCTCTGACGGCGAGGACCACGATCACCACGACGGTGACGGCGAGGATCAAGCCGATGCCGATCGCGCCGCCGATGAGCAGAGGTGCCGGGTTCGTGGCCGCCGCTCGGAGGTCGATTGGCGCGGACGTTGGTTGGGGCGCGGCGTCGTACTGCTTTTCCCCTTGGGCGAGGACAGCGGCCGAGAGATCAGAGGTGAACGAACCCATGTGAACGGCGAAGAAGTAATTTCCCTTCGCGAATTCGACCCGGTAATCGCGCCAGCCGTCTGAGAAATCCAACTCTGCGCCGAACGACGCCCGCACATTCGGACCGAGGGCAGGGATGTTGCGCTTGAACTGTTTTGCAGTCTGATTGCCCATCTTCAGCTCCCCGTACCAGGAGAGGGCACCGCTGTTCGAATTGAACTGAAACACACGCTCAATCAGACCGTCGCGCGTGCCTAGCTGCACCCAGTAGCGGCCGTAGCCCCCGACGAAGCCATCGCGATTGAGGGCCCGCGCTGCGACGCCGCCGTCGTTTTCGTAGACGGTGTAGTCGAGTGCGTCGAACGGCCCGATGCCGTTGGTGGGGTTGGCGTCGGCCTGGACCCAGTCTTCAGACGGCGCGGGGACCAGCAGAGATCCAAGGTCTGTTTCCGCCATGGCGGCGCCGGACCAGGCCAGCATGCCGGCCAGGGCCGCCAGCGAAGCGGTCCCCGGACGTGTGAACATCCGCGCGCCTCTCAGCCGCGATTCTAGACCGGCCCTGCGGAGCCGGGGCGCGTCGGCTGCCAGGCGGTGCCGTCCCACCAGTAGCGTCCGTCCGGCGAAACGTGAACACCGTGCGGTGCCCCGCCGCGCCGTCGCCCAAGCGACCAGATGAGCAGGATCGCGCCCGCGGTGGCCACGAAGATGGTGGCGATGATCCCGCCGCCGACGGGCAGAATCCAGCCGGGAAAGACGGAGCCGCCGGAAAGACCGGTGACGGCACCTGCCGGCGCTGCGTCGTACTCGGTCCTCGCCTGACGCACGGCCAGGTTCGACAGATCCTCGCCCGCGGTGAAGGAGTCGGCGTGGACCACGAAGACCAGGTTCCCTTTCCTGAAATCCAGGCGCCACTGCACACCGGTCGAGTAGGTCAGCACCACCCCCATCGAGTCAGGGATCTGCGCCGCGCCGGGGATGTCCCCCGTGCGGCTCTGGAGTCTTTCGCTGTCGACCCGAACGCCTGAGAACCAGTCGTCCGCCCCGAGCGAACTCCGAAACTCGAAAACGCGCTCTGCCAGTGCGTCCCTGGTCGTGGTCTGGATCCAGGCGTCGGCGTAGCCCGCGATGAACCCGTCGGCCTCCAGGCCGGACGCGGTCCTGCCCGGTGTCCCGGTCGACTGGTCGACGTAGGCGCCGTACGACTGCGCGGTGAAGGGTCCGGCAAGGATGTCACTCCCGGCGCTGGACATGACCCAGTCCGACGACGGCGGAGAGGCGAGCAGGCTCTGCAGGTCGGTCGCCGCGAGGGCGGCGGTCGATCCCGAGATCAATACGCCGATGAGAAGCGCGACCGCGCCCAACCAGCGCGCCACCAGGCCGCGATTCTATGCCGCCCGGCGCCGGTTGATCAGCACGAGGACGCCGCCGACGACGATGAGCGAAACCAGCTCCGCCAGGTAGACGAGCGGGTTTCGCGTCCAGGCGTTCGGGTCCGGGGCGACGGTCGTGGCGCCGGCGTCGACCACCGGCGGCGACTGCCACCGGTCTGGCGGGATCGTGTACGGAGGCGCTTTCTCGTACTGGCTTTGAGCCTGCGCTCGGAGCTTGCCGGTCATGTCGTTGACGGCAGAGTCCATGAGCAGGAAATAGACGTCGTTGCCCTTGCTGAATGAAAGCTCGTAATTGGTCGAATAGCCGGCGTCGACGACCGCTCCCCACGCGCCTGGGACCGTGGTGTCGATCGCCTTCTCGAAGCTGCTCGCGCCGGTCACGAAGTTCCGGGTGCCGTCCTGCCGCTGCTGCGCACCGTCGCCGCTGCCGAACTCCTCGACCGTCTCGGTCAGGTACTGGACGCGGCTCTCTCCGACGCCCACCTCCACGTGCACAGGCTCCGACCACGTCCTCGAGTAGCCGCGGACGAAGCCTTCGAAGCGTAGGCCGGACTCCACCGACTGGACGTCGGTCCCGCCCGCCGCCAGCCACACGGCGTAGCGGTGCGCGTCGAACTCCCCGGTCAGAAACGTCGGGCCGGCGGTCTCGGTGAATTCGGCGTCCACCGGCGGGGCCAGCACCGCGCTCAGGTCTACGGCCCCCTGGCCGCCGGCCAGAGCCGCCATCGATAGCCATGCCGTCAGGGCGGCTCGCATCGGAGGGTGGGCCGATTCTAGGCTCCGCCCAATCCCTCAGGGAGCGGGGAGCGCCCGCGTAGAATTCCGAACGTGGCCGAACGCAAACAGTCGAGCAATGGCAACGGGTCGGTGAAGGGTTCTTTCAAGCTCAAAGCCGGCCTCGCCCAGATGCTGAAAGGCGGCGTGATCATGGACGTCGTCACGCCGGAGCACGCACGCATCGCCCAGGAGGCCGGCGCATGCGCGGTGATGGCGCTCGAACGCGTGCCCGCGGACATCCGCAAGGAGGGCGGCGTCGCGCGCATGTCCGACCCCGAGCTGATCAAATCGATCATGGCCGCGGTCACGATCCCCGTCATGGCCAAGTGCCGCATCGGTCACTTCGTCGAGGCGCAGATCCTCGAGGCGCTCGGCATCGACTACATCGACGAGTCGGAGGTGCTGACGCCGGCCGACGAGGAAAACCACATCGACAAGCACCCGTTCAAGGTGCCGTTCGTGTGCGGCTGTCGTGACCTTGGCGAGGCGACGCGGCGGATCGCCGAAGGCGCCGCGATGATCCGCACCAAGGGCGAGGCCGGGACCGGCAACGTGGTCGAGGCCGTGCGCCACGCGCGCGCCGTTAACGCCGGCATTCGCAAGTTGCAGGGCATGAATCACGCCGAGCTCGTGCACGAAGCCAAGCAGCTCGGCGCTCCGGTCGACGTGCTGGAGGAGTGCCAGAAGCTCGGGCGGCTGCCGGTGGTCAACTTTGCCGCGGGCGGGATCGCGACGCCGGCCGACGCTGCGTTGATGATGCAGCTGGGCGTCGACGGTGTGTTCGTCGGGTCCGGCATCTTCAAGTCCGAGGACCCCTTGAAGCGTGCCAAGGCGATCGTCGCCGCGACCACCTACTACGACAAGCCAGAGGTCCTGGCCGAGGTCTCGGCGGGGCTGGGCAAGGCCATGCACGGCCTCGAGATCCCGGCCATCCCGAAGGAAGAGCTGCTCGCTGCCCGAGGCTGGTAGCAAACCTCCCGCCGGGCGCGCGCAGGGCGCACGCTTGGACAAGAAGCCCCTCATCGGGGTCCTCGCGATGCAGGGAGCCTACGCGGAGCACATGAAAGCCCTGGAGAAAGCCGGCGCCCGCACGCGCCTCGTGCGGACGCGGGAAGACCTCGAAGGCCTCGACGGCCTCGTCTTGCCCGGCGGCGAGAGCACGACGATGACGATGCTCATGGACCGTGTCGGGTTGCTCGAGCCGGTACGCGAAGCGATCCGACGTGGGCTCGCCACCCTCGCCACCTGCGCGGGCATGATCGTGCTCGCGCGCGACATCACCGACGGCATGCCCGGCCAGGAGAGCCTCCACCTCCTCGACGTCGGCGTGCGCCGCAACGGCTACGGCCGGCAGGTGGAGAGCTTCGAGGCGCCGCTGCACATCCAGGGCATGAACGGGCGCGAGTTTCCCGGCGTGTTCATCCGCTCGCCGCTCGTCGAGCGGACGGGTGACGTCGAGGTGCTCGCGAGCTATGAAGGTCATCCGGTGGCCGTGCGCCAGGACCGCATCCTGGCCTTGTGCTTCCACCCCGAGCTGACCGACGACCTGCGCCTGCACCGCGAGTTCGTGCGCCTGGCGGAGTCGGCCCGCAGTTGAAAGTCCGCGCCGCCGGGCTGCTCGACCTCTCGCGCATCGAGGAGATGCACCGCTCGTCCGAGATCAAGCTCAGCGAGGCGGCGCCTCCTGCCGCGCGGCTGTGGTCGCTGCTCAGCTCGACCCTGTCCGCATTGCTGCCGCTGTCGCAGGAGACGTTGATGTACGTCGCCGAGGACGGCGGCAAGGTCGTCGGCTTCATCCAGGCCTCGGGCCAGCCGCTGGGCCTGGACCTGCGGCGCGCCAGGGTGCTACAGGTGCTCAACCTCCAGGTCGCCGACGGTGTCGACTCGGACGACGTCGCGCCGGCGCTGGTCCAGCACCTCTGCAACCAGGCCCTCGACCGCGGAGCGCTGCGCCTCTTCGTCCGCCTCCCCGACGGGGATGCGCTGCTCCCGGCGTTTCGTCTCCAGGGTTTTCGCCAGTACGCGACCGAGCAGGTCGTCTACACGGACAGGCCCGTCCGGCGCTCCGACCACTACCCCGACGGCGTGCGCCAGTCCAGGCGCGGAGACGACCGCAGGCTCTACCAGCTCTACCGCAAGGTCACCCCGCAGGGCGTCTCCCAGCTCGAGGCGCCGACGTACCGGGAGTGGCGAGCACTGCACACGGGCGAGATCGCGGGCGGGCACATGGTCGACCGCGTCGAGATCGTGGGTTGGGTGAGGATGCAGCGGGGCAGCGGGGCGCGGCCGGCCACGCTGCAGTTCATGGCTCTGCCCGAAGACCCGCTGCCGGCGGAGCTGGCCGACTACGGCATCTCACTTCTGGGTGAGTCCGACTCGCCCGCGTGGTCGAGCTTGCGCCACTACGACTCGCACATGATCGACGCCCTTCGCGCGCGGGGGTTTAACGTTTTGCTCACGCAGTTGTTGCTGGTCCGGGAGCTGGCGTTGAGGGTGCCCAAGCCGGTGCGCGAGAAGGCGCGCGAGAAGGGTTTGGTGCCCTCGTTCGGATGACCGCCCAGGCACGCCAGACGCAGCCGTCGCCGCGAGCATCCAACTGGGACGAGGAGATCGAGCTCCTGGCCCGGGCTCTGCCGCCGGAGCTGGCTCGCGCCCTGCACGAGCGCATCGACCCGGGCGCGCTGCTGGAGATCGTCCTCGACCTCGGCCGCGAGCCGGAAGCCCGCGTCGCCGGCCGCGAGATACTGCTCGCGGATCATCCCGTGTCGGCGTCGGACCTCGACCACGTCGAGAACAACGTCGGCCAGTTCAGCGACGACAACCGGGCCGGCATCGAGCGCACGCTGCACCGGGTCTCCGCGATCCGCAACCGCTCCGGCCGGATCGTCGGCCTGACGATGCGCGTCGGTCGCGCGGTGACCGGCACCGGCGAGATCATCCGCGACATCGTCGTCTCGGGCCAGAGCATCCTGCTCCTCGGCCGTCCGGGCATCGGCAAGACGACGATGCTGCGCGAGTGCGCCCGGCTGCTGGCCGACGAGCTGCGGAAGCGAGTCGTCATCGTCGACACGTCGAACGAGATCGGCGGCGACGGTGACATCCCGCACCCCGGCATCGGTCGCGCCCGACGCATGCAGGTGAGGACGCCGATGCTGCAGCACGCGGTGATGATCGAGGCCGTCGAGAACCACATGCCCGAGGTCATCGTCATCGACGAGATCGGCACCGAGCTCGAAGCCGCGGCCGCGAGGACCATCGCCGAGCGCGGCGTGCAGCTCATCGCCACCGCGCATGGCCAGACGCTCGAGAACCTGCTCGTGAACCCGACGCTGAACGACCTTCTTGGCGGCATCCAGAGCGTGACGCTGTCCGACGAGGAGGCGCGACGGCGCGGCACGCAGAAGTCGGTGCTTGAGCGCAAGGCGCCGCCGACCTTCGACGTGCTGGTCGAGATCCAGGACCGAGACCGGGTCGCCATCCATCAGCCGCTGGCCGACGTCGTCGACACGGCGTTGCGCGGCCAGCCGCCGACGCCGAAGATCCGCCTGCGCACGCGCGAGGGTCGCGTCATCTCCAACGTCGACACGCCCGTGGTGCTGGCGGCCGAGCAGCCGGTTCCGACCGTGACCGTCAGCAGCAAGCCGCTCGGCATCTTTCCCTACGGGGTCAGCCGGCACCACGTCGAGCAGTCCATCCGCGAGCTGGACTTACCGGTCAGGGTGCTGGGAAACCTGGACGGCGCCGGCGCGGTCCTCACATTGAAGAACCACTACCGCCGCCGGCCCGACAGCCTGCGCCAGGCGGAAAGCCGCGGTCTGCCGATCCACATCCTCAAGAGCAACTCCGTGAGCCAGGTCCGCGACGCGCTGGCGCGGATATACGGCGTCGACCGCCAGGACGAAACCACGACCCGGGCGCTCGCCGAGGCGGCGGCCGCGATCCGCCAGGTGAAGGCCACGCTGCGGCCGGTCGAGATCTCGCCGCAGAACGCCTACCTCCGCCGTCTCCAGCACCAGCTCGTGGCCGAGAACGGCGTTTCGGCCCGCAGCACGGGCAAGGAGCCGCAGCGCCGCCTCCGCATCACGCCCGCGCCCGAAGAGCCCGCTTAGCCCTTGGCGAAGCGCGGCATCTTCATCACGTTCGAGGGCACCGAGGGCTCGGGCAAGACGACGCAGACCGAGCTCCTGGGCGAGTGGCTGTCTGCGCGCGACCCGGTGGTGGTGCGTGAGCCCGGCGGCACCGAGCTGGGCGAGCAGATCCGCGACGTGCTCCTCTACAAGGGTCTCGCGATCGACCCGGAGGCGGAGATGTACCTCTTCATGGCCTCCCGCCGGCAGCTCATCGCCGAGGCGATAGAGCCCGCGCTCGCGGCGGGCCAGATCGTCATCGCCGACCGCTACCACGACTCCACGCTTGCGTATCAGGGCGGGGCGCGCGGTCTGCCGACGGTGTGGCCGCCGACGTTTCCGAAGCCGGACGTCACGTTCCTCCTGGAGAGCCCGGCTGAGGTGGGGCTGCGGCGGCACGAGCAGTCGGGCAAGGCGAAGGACCGCATGGAGCGAGAGGCGCTGGACTTTCATCAGAAGGTCGCCCAGGCGTATGACCGTCTCGCCGCCGCCGAGCCAGACCGATTCGTGCGCCTCGACGCGACCGGGTCGCGCGACAGCATCCACTACCAGGTGCGCGACCGCCTCAAGCCGCTGCTGGGAAAGGTCGACTGAGCTAGCTCAGTGGGACCTCGCGCCTGACGCGCTGACCAGGATCACGCCGCCGACGATCAGCACCATACCGATGACCGCCAGCGGCGGCACCGGGTCGTCGAACAGGACCTTGCCCAGGACCGCGACCAGCGCCACGCCGACAGCGGACCAGATCGCGTAGACGATCCCGACCGGCAGCGTCTTCAACACCATCGCGAGCAGCACGAAGCTCGCGACGTAGCCGACGACGACGATGACCGACGGCAGCAGCTTCGTGAAACCGTCAGACGCTCGCAGCGCCAGCGTGCCCGCGACCTCGGTGCCGATCGCCGCCCCGAGCAGGACCCACGGCACCGGCTACAGGTCCAGCGCTTGCGCGACGAGCTCCCGGTGATACGTGGCGTCGCCGAGGGTCACTTCGGACGACTTGGCGCGCTTGAAGTACAGGTGCATGTCGTGCTCCCACGTGAAGCCGATGCCTCCGTGCACCTGGATGCCGTCGCCGGCGACCTTGCGATACGCATCCGACACGTAAGCCTTGGCCATCGAGGAAGCGAGTGAGCGGTCCGGCGCGTCGGCGTCGACCGTCCACGCCGCGTAGTACGTCGCCGACTTGCCGCTCTCCGAGAGCACCAGCATGTCCGCGACCTTGTGCGACACCGCCTGATAGATGCCGATCGGCTTGCCGAACTGCTGACGTGTCTTCGCGTACTCGGTCGAGGTCTCGAGGATCTTCTGCACGCCCCCGACCATCTCCGCGCACAGCGCGGCGGTCGACCACTCGAGCGCGCGCTTCAGGGGCGGCCATCCCTTGTCGGGCGCGCCCATCACGGTATCGGCGTCGAGCTGGACCGCCTCGAAGCGGACCTCGCTCCACCGGCGTGTCATGTCCAGCGTCTCGAGGGGCTTGACGGTCATGCCCTTCGGCCGGCCCTTCACGAGGAAGAGCGTGATGCCTTCTTCGCCCTCGCCGCGGCTGCGCGCCACGACGACCATGTAGTCCGCCGTCTCGGCGTCCGGGACGAAGAGCTTCACCCCGTCGAGCACCCATCCGCCGCCCTGCGGCCTCGCCGCCAGCGCGACGCTTGCCGCATCCCAACGACCGGAAGGCTCGGTGAAGGCCAGAGTCGCGCGCGCCGAGCCCTCGGCGATCGCCCCGAGCACCTCTTTCTTCTGCGCTTCGGTCCCGGCCTCGATGACCGCGGGCACCGCCAGGCCCATGGTGGAGAAGAAAGGACCCGGAAGCAGAGCGCGTCCCGCCTCCTCGAGGACCACGACCAGGTCGAGAAACGTGCCCACGCCGCCGTACTGCTCGGGGATGCCCAGCGCGGTCCACCCGAGGTCGGCGATCTTCTTCCACATCGCCGGGTCGTAGCCGTTGCCTTCCATCAGCTTGCGCACGACCTTGGAGCTGCACTCCTTGGCGAGGAACTCGCGCGCCGAGCGGCGCAGCATCTCCTGCTCTTCAGAAAATGCGAAATCCACGAAGCGAGAGTCTAGTCAGTGCTGGAAGCCGACTCGTGGGCCGGGAGCTCAGGCAGCTCCTCCGGCGCGGGAAGCTCTGGCTCCGGCTCATCGGCCGCGGGCGCCTCGGCCGGGGTCGCGACGGCGACCGCGACCGGCTCGGGCTCCGGCGCCGGACGCGGCGCGACCGGAGGGATCTGGCGCGCAGGCGGGCTCGGCGCATTGACGGACGACTTGCGGTAAACGGTGACCAGTCCGTAGAAGCCAAGGAAGATCGACAGGATGCCGAAGGCGGCGGCCACGCCCAGGCCGGTGTTCTCGCCGTTTGTCATCGGCGTGGGCAGGCCGGTCGTGCAGCGGGCCGGCGGCGCCGGGCAGGTCCCGAGGACGGCCAGCCGCACCGGCAGCGAGAACATGCTCAGCAGCCCATAGACGATCGCCAGACCGCCGACGAAGTAGAGGATCGCGGTGACGCCGCGGCTCTGGTTGGGCAGGAACGCGCAGGCGGCGAAGATCGCCGCCCCGATCCAGAACGGGATCAGCGCCGAGTCGATCCGGCTCGAGGTGCCGCCGAAGACCACCGGCGCGATGCCGCCGATGACGGCGAGCGCCGCCGCCAGCCACAACGTCCATGCCTGTCCGAGCCTTGGCACGCGCGCAATTCTGTGCTGCGGGCCCGCGCAAGACAAGCCTATTTGGCGGCCGTCTGCCTCCCCGCGGTGACGTGCGCCGAAGTCCGGAGCGGCAATTCAGGAATGAACAGCGTCGCGATGAAGGCGACGGCGATGATTGGCAGGCCGGCCAGGAACACCGGGTGCAGGGCATCCGCCAGGCCGTGGCGGATTCCCGCCGCGATCGCGGCAGGCAGGTGCGCTAGCTGCGACGGGTCGAACACCGCCGTGGCGCTCGAGCCGTTCCCGGAAGCCTGCAGCCTCTGGACGGCCGCGGGCGGCAGGTACCTGGCCATCGAGCTCTGCATGCCCTGCGTCAGCAGAGTGCCGAGGATCGCCAGGCCGACCGCGGCCCCGATCGATCGCGACAGCTGTGTGGCCGAGGTTGCGACCGCCATGTCCTCGCGGCTCACCGAGTTCTGCACGATCAGCGTGTAGGTCTGCATGCTCATGCCCAGCCCGAGGCCGATGAGCACCATGGCCACGATCGTCGTCTCGTTGGTGGTGTCGACGTTGAAGTTCGCCAGCATGTAGTAGCCCGCGCCCATCGACACCAGGCCCGCGAGCAGCGGAACTTTGTAGCGGCCCGTGTGAGAGATGAACTGCCCGCCGGCGATGCTCGTCACGATCATCGCGAGCAGCATCGGCACCAGGATCGCGCCGGAGCTCGTCACGCTGTTGCCGATCACGCCCTGCACGAAGACGGGGAGGAAGAAGATGGCGCCGAACATCGACATCGCGACGCCGATGCTCGCGATGTTCGACAGGGTGAAGATGCGGCTCGCCCACAGCTTCAGCGGCAGGACCGGGTCGGGCGCGCGCAGCTCGACCCATGCGAAAGCCGCGAGCAGCAGCGCCGTCGCCGAGTAGAGCCCGACGATCTGGATCGACGCCCATGGGTACTGGACGCCGCCCCAGACGGTGGCCAGCAAGGCGCACGTGATCCCGCCGGTGAGCGTGACGCTTCCCCAGACGTCGATCGAGCGCCGCCGGCGCTCGTTCGGGACGTGCATGTAAAGCGAGATCACCACGAGGGTCAAGGCGGCGATGGGGAGGTTGACGAAGAACAGCCAGCGCCACGTGAAGTGCTCTGTGATGAATCCACCAGCGGCCGGTCCGACGATGGACGCAAGGCCGAACGACGCGCCCATCATGCCCTGGTATTTGCCGCGCTCGCGCGGCGAGATGATGTCGCCGATGATCGCCTGCGACAGCGGCATCAGGAAACCCATGCCCGCGCCCTGGACGAAGCGCGCGAAGACGAGGAACCAGAAGTTCGGCGCCACGCCGGAGAGCGCCGACCCGACCGCAAAGACGACGATCCCCGTCATGTAGAGCGGCTTGCGGCCGTAGACGTCCGAGAGCTTGCCCGCGATGGGCGTCACGATCGTCGACGCCAGCATCGCCGAGATCGGGATCCAGCTGTAGTCGGCCAGCCCGCCGAGCTCGGCGACGATCGTCGGCAGCGCCGGCGCGACCAGCGTCATGTTGAGAGAGGCGATCAGCGAGCCCAGCATCAGTCCAGCGAAGACGGCCAGGACGTCGCGGCTGACTCCGGTGCTCGCTGTTTCGCTGGTCGCCTTCGTGGCGACAGCGGTCATGTAGTTACGACATTACCGACTGCGCGGAAGTCCCAGCACCCTTTCGGCGAGGATGTTGCGCAGGACCTCGGAGGTCCCCGCCTCGATCGTGTTCGCGCGCGAGCGCAGGAACTGGTACTTCCAGCCATCGCCGTCGCCGACCTGCGCCGCGGGTCCGGCGATGTCCATCGCCGTCTCGCTCATGCGCTGGTTGAGCTCCGACCACATGAGCTTCAGGATCGAGCCTTCAGGGCCCGGGATGCCGCTGCGCTTCACCGCCGTGACCGCGCGATAGCCGTTGAGCTGCAGCGCGCGCGCCTCGATCGTGTACTGAGCGATCCTCTGCCGGACGAGCGGGTCCTCGCCGCGCCCGAGGCGGCGGGCGTGCTCGGCGAGCTCCGACGCCGTGATCTGCGCACGGGTGGCCAGCGCGAGGCCGAGGGTGCCGCGCTCGTGCAGGAGGGTGGTCATCGCCACCGCCCAGCCCTGGCCAGGCTCACCCAGGACCTGGGACTTGGGCACCTTGACGTCCTTGAAAAAGATTTCGTTGAACTCGGCGTCGCCCGTGATCTGGACCAGCGGCCGGACCTCGATGCCCGGGCTCTCCATGTCGACGAGCATGTAGGTCAGGCCGTCGCGCGGGTTGGCCTCCTTGCGCTCGCGTGTCACGAGCATGCACCACCTGGCGACGTGGGCCAGCGTCGTCCACACCTTCTGGCCGTTGACCACGTAGTGGTCGCCCTTGTCCTCGGCGCGCGTCTGCAGGCCTGACAGGTCGCTGCCGGCGTTTGGCTCGCTGAAGCCCTGGCACCAGATCTCCTCGCCCGAGAGGAGTGGCTGGAGGTAGCGCTTCTTCTGCTCGTCGGTGCCGTGCGCGATGACCACTGGACCGCCCATACCGAGGCCGATGACGTTGATCGGCTCGGGCGCGTGCGCCAGGATCATCTCGTCGTTGAAGATCAGCTGGTCCATGAAGCTGCGGCCCTGGCCGCCGTACTCCTTGGGCCATGTGAGGCCGATGTAGCCGGCTTCGAACAGCTTCTTCTGCCAGGCGCGGCGACTCGCGATGAAGGACTTCTGGTCGCCGTCGCCGTCTGCGGCGCCGTCGCGCGGTGCGTTCGCCTTCAGCCACCCGCGGACCTCGTCGCGGAAGTGCGTCTCTTCGGCGCTCAGCTCGAAGTCCATGACCGCTACAGGTTAGGCCACCGCGGGCATCACTTCTCGGGCGAGAAGCTCCAGCGCATCGACGTCGTCGAGGGCGAAGTGCTGGAGCATGAAGAGGTCGACCCCCGCGCGCGCATGGTCGCGCATCTGCCCGGCGATCTCCTCTGGCGTGCCGACGAATGCCCGCGACCGCATCGTCTCCAGGATCTGGTCGGGTTCCTGGCCCCGCAATCGGACGAACACCTTCGACAGCTCCGTCGCGCGCTCGCGCAGCTCTGAGCGGTCGCGGCCGACGATGTAGGTTGTCATCACCGAACGCTTGATGGTCGATGGGTCGCGGCCGATCTCGCGACAGTGCTTCTCGAGCGCCTCGCGGCGGGCGCGGAAAACGTCGGCGTCGAGTCGCGATATGTTCCATTCGGCCGCCACTCGAGCGGCGAGAGGCATCGTCCGCGTCAGTCCTTCGCCGCCGATGAGCAGTGGCAGCTCATCCCGCGCTGGTTTCGGATACGTCTTCGCCCACAGATCGCGCATGAGGTCGATCCCCGCCTCCAACCGGTCGAAGCGCTCCTTCTTGGTGAGGAAGGGGATGTGGAAGAACTCGTGCTCGTGCTCGTTCCAGCCCGCGCCGACGCCGAGGATGAGCCGCCCGCCGGAGAGCGCGTCGACCGCGGCGGCCTGCTTGGCCAGCAGGCCGGGAAAGCGAAACGTCATCGGGCTGACCATCGGGCCGAACTCGATCCGTTGGGTCCATTCGGCTGCCAGCGCGAGCGACGTCCAGCACTCGATGCAATCGCGCGTGCCGTCGCCCATCAACGAGATGAGGTGATCGCTGCGCCGCAGGGAGGCGAAGCCGAGGCGCTCGGTGTCCGTGCAGATGCGCTTCCAGCGTCCCCAGCTGAGGCCTTCCTGGCCTTCGATCATGATCCCGATCTGCGTCATCGCTTCGAGATCGTATGCGGTCTCAGGCTTCGGGCTCGGAGATCTTCTCCAACTCGCCCCGGATCTTCTCCTGGTCCGTGCCGGCGCCGCTCAACAGAAGTGCGGCCATGCCTTCGCCCTCGGTGGCGAGCGCCAGAAGCAGATGCCCAGTGCTGACGCGCGGATCGCCGGCTGCGCCGCAGAGGTTGAATGCGATCTCGATGACCTTCTTCACCCGAGAAGTCGGGACGATATGGGGCCGAGCCGGCTCCTTCTTGTTCCGCATCAGGTCGTCGAGGGCCGCACGGATGTCTTGCTCGTGCACGTCCAGCGTCTCGAGGATCTTCGCCGCTTGCCATGCCCGGTCTGCGAAACACGCGAGCAGGAGGTGCTCGGTGCCGATGTACGCGTAACCCGCCCCGAGTGCTTCGTTCTGCGCCTCCGACAGCAGCGCCTGCGCCCCGGCCGTGAAGCGTTCGAACGGGTACTGCGACAGGGGCTGACGCTGGCCTATAGCCTGCACGACCGCCCGGCGAATGGTGGCCCAGCGGGGAGCGGCTGCGATCGGGCCTGTGAAAGCTGCCGGAGAGTGCATCTCAGGCGTGTGTCGCTGCATCCACTCGAGGCAGGCGGCGACGACGATCGAGTTGACCGGCATGCCGGTTCTGGCGGACGCCTGGTCAAGCCGGGCGTAGACCTCGTCTGAGAACCGGACTGTGGTTGCTTTCGCCATATTGGTAGCAATTGGAGCTCACTTTGCAACCCTTGTCAACTCGTCGAGGGGGCGGAAGTTGAGGATCCGGTCCTTCGGGATGCCGGCGCGCTTCGCCATCCACAGCGCCATCGGCACGTAGGCGAACTCGGCCGGCGCATGCGCGTCGGAGCTCACGACGAAGCTACAGCCCAGGTCGCGAGCGGTGCGGGCCATCTCCGGCGAAAGATCCAGGCGCGCCGGGTCGCAATCGATCTCGAGCGCGACGTTGCGTTTCGCAGCCTCTTTGAAGACCGCCTCGAAGTCGTACGTCGCGCCCTCGCGCGAGCCCGGCCGCCGTCCGGTCGGATGGCCGATGACGTCGACGTGCGGATGGCCGACCGCACGCATCATCCGCTCGGTCATCGCCGCCGGCTCGGTGCGCAGCTTGACGTGGGGGGATGCGATGACGACGTCGAGGATCTCGAGCACCGCGTCCGGAAGGTCGAGCGAGCCATCTTCCAGGATGTCGACCTCGATGCCCTGCAGCAGCTGGACGTCGACACGCTTCTGCACCTCGGCCATCTCGCGCGACTGCGCGACGAGCTTTTCCGCGTCGAGGCCGTGGACGACGGTGATGCGCGGTGAGTGGTCGGTGATGCCGAGGTATTCGTACCCGAGCGCCTGGGCGCCCTCCGCCATCTCCTGCATCGTCGCGCGGCCGTCGCTCCAGGTCGTGTGGCAGTGGAGGTCGCCGCGATAGCCGTCGAAGTCGAGGCTCGATTCGTCGTCCCGGGCCGGCTGCCGCATCTGTTCTCGCAATCGGTTGAGGTAACGGCTTCCACCCGTCTCGACGAGCTCTTTGAGCACGCGGGCGATTCCATCGCCAACACCTTCGAGCGAGGTCAGCTGGTCCGACTTCGCGAGCTTCCGCAGGTCGGGCCTGGTCAGCACGATCGACCATGCGGCGGCCGAGAACGCCCGAGCCCGATACCGCTCCTTCTCCTGCTGGCGGAGGAGATAGCCGATCTCGGAGAGCGCCTGAGCGGCGTCGACCGCATCCACTAGTGTGTCGCGCCCCCGATGTCCCGCACATCTTCGCGTCCTTGGCAGCCGGGCGGCGGTACTCGAGGTCGCGACACACGTAAATTGTCTGAGCAACGATGGCGACGCCAAAGCTCAAGCCGGGCGACCCGATCGCCGACCTCGTCGAGTCGCTGATCGTCGAGCTCGGCGAGGACCCCGACCGGCAGGGCCTCAAGGACACTCCGGACCGCGTCGCGCGTGCCCTCCGGGAGCTGACCGACGGCTACAACCTCAAGCCCGAGGAGGTCATCGACGACGCGGTCTTCGACCAGGACTACGACGAGATGGTCGTGGTCAAGGACATCGACTTCTACAGCCTGTGCGAGCACCACATGCTGCCGTTCTTCGGCCACGTCCACGTCGGCTACCTGCCCAAGGGCAAGGTCGTCGGCCTGAGCAAGATCCCGCGACTGGTCGAGGTGTTCTCCCACCGCCTCCAGATCCAGGAGCAGATGACGCGCCAGGTGGCCGAAGCGTTGAACGGAGCGCTGGCGCCGCGTGGTGTCGGGGTGGTCGTCGAAGCCCGGCACCTGTGCATGGAGATGCGCGGGGTGGAGGCGCCGGGCGGCCACATGATCACGTCCTGCATGCTCGGCACGTTCCGGCGCGACCCGCGAACCCGCGCCGAATTCCTCGACCTGGTGCGCCGCCAGGGCTGACTCCGCCCGGCCGCCATACATAAACCTTGCTTTATGCGTTCTGCTACCGTATAAAGCAACCTTTATGTTTCTCCAGAGCCCCCGGAACGAGCTCTCCGACCACTTTCTCGGGTTCGCCAACCCCACCCGGCTGCGCATCCTGGAGCGCCTGGGCGAGGTCGGCGAGGTCAACGTCAGCGAACTCGCCGAGCACCTCCGCATGAGCCAGCCGCGCATCTCCTGGCACGTCCGGATGCTCCGCGTCGGGGGCGTCATCCGCGTGCGCCGCGACGGCCGTCAGGTGTGGTGCTCGCTCGATCTGGAGAACATCCGGCGCAACCGGGAGCGCCTCGACCAGATGCTCGGGATCACAAGGAACACACAGACGGCTCACAGAGCCAAAGTTCGCGAGGAGGTGGGCGCATGAGCGCCAACAATCACAAGAACGGCCACCGCAATGGCCGTGACCACAAGGTAAGGGTGGCCATCGTCGGCGTCGGCAACTGCGCGTCGTCACTCGTGCAGGGCGTGCACTACTACCGGGACGCTTCGCCCAAGCAGTCCGTGCCCGGCCTGATGCACGTCGACCTCGGCGGTTATCACGTCAGCGACATCGAGTTCGTCGCCGCGTTCGACATCGACAAGAACAAGGTCGGCCTCGACCTCGCGGACGCTATCTACACCAAGCCCAACAACACCGTGAGGTTCTCCGACGTGCCGAAGACCGGCGTCAAGGTGAACCGCGGAATGACGCACGACGGCATCGGCAAGTACCTGTCAGAGGTCGTGACCAAGGCACCCGGCGAGACCTCCGACGTCGTCGGCATCCTCAAGAAGACGCAGGCGGACGTGCTCGTCAGCTACCTGCCCGTCGGCTCCGAGGAGGCGACTAAGTGGTACGTCGAGCAGGCGCTCGCTGCGGGCGTGGGCTTCGTCAACTGCATCCCCGTCTTCATCGCGCGCGAGCCCTACTGGCAGAAGCGGTTCGAGGAGCGCGGGCTCCCGATCATCGGCGACGACATCAAGTCGCAGGTCGGCGCGACGATCGTGCACCGCGTCCTGACCCGCCTGTTCCGCGACCGCGGCGTCAAGCTCGAGCGCACCTACCAGCTCAACTTCGGCGGCAACACCGACTTCCTCAACATGCTGGAGCGCGAGCGGCTGATGTCGAAGAAGATCTCCAAGACCCGCTCCGTCACGTCCCAGCTCGACTACGACATCGGCGCGGACAACGTGCACATCGGGCCGTCGGACTACGTGCCCTGGCTCAACGACCGCAAGTGGGCGTACATCCGCCTCGAGGGGCGCTCGTTCGGCGACGTCCCACTCAACGTCGAGCTGAAGCTGGAGGTCGTCGACTCGCCCAACTCCGCCGGCATCGTCATCGACGCCGTGCGCTGCGCCAAGCTGGCGCTCGACCGCGGCATCGGCGGGGCCCTCGAAGCGCCGAGCTCCTATTTCATGAAGTCGCCGCCGGTGCAGTACAGCGACAACGAGGCGCGGCGCCTGGTGGAGGAGTTCATCGAAGGAGAGAAGGCGGGGGTAAATGGCCGCGACCGCCGCGCCGCCAGAACGAAGCCGGCCACAGCTGCTCGGCACTAGCTACCGCGCCGGCGCGCGCATCCTGCGCGCGGTGCCCTCCCGGCTGCGGCTGGCCGCGGCCGCGCCGGGAGGCACGGCGTGGTTCTGGCTCAGCGTCGGCCAGCGCCGCGCCGCGCTCGACAACTACGCCGCGGTCCTGGGCAGGGAGCGCGACGATCCCGAGGTCGCCCGTGTCGCGCGCCGCGCGTTTCAGAACTACGGCCGCATGCTCATGGACTTCGTGCTGCTGCCCGCCCTGTCGCGCGAAGACGTGCTTGCGAGGATGGACGTCGACGGACGCGAGCACATAGACGCCGCCCTCGCCGCCGGGCGTGGCGCGATCCTCGCGCTGCCGCACATGGGCTCGTGGGACATGTCGGGGGCCTACTCGGCCGCGTCCGGATACCCGATGCTCGCCGTCGCCGAGCGCTTTCCCGGCTCGCTCAACGACGCGGTCGTCGGCGCGCGCAGACGCCTGGGCGTCAAGGTCGTCACCCTCGGGCGCGACGCGGTACGGGCTGTCAGAGAGCATCTCGAGGCGAACGGTGTAGTCGCGCTGGCATGCGACCTCGAGCAGGGGCCTGGAGTAGCGGTGCGCTTCTTCGGCCGCCGCGCGGTGGTCCCGAGCGGGCCGGCCGCCTTCGCGTTGAAGACCGGCGCGCCGATCCTCCCCGTTTACCAGCACTACTCCGGCCGAAACACGTACCACGGCCACGTCGACCCGCCGCTCGCCATCGACGCGGCCGATACCAAGGCAAGCATCATGCAGCGCGTCGTCGAACGCTTCGAAGACTTCATCCGGCGGCACCCGGACCAGTGGTTCGCGTTCCGCCCGATGTTCACTCGCTGAGGGATGGGCGAATGGACATGGCGCGCCTTCAAAATCGTGCAGTCCTTCGTCGCGCGGCTGCCGCGCCCGTGGGCTTACGCGCTCGCCGTCGTGGCCGCCAGGTATGCATGGTGGTTCTCGCCGCTGGCGCGCCCGCGGCTGGAGTACAACCTCAAGATCGCGTGCCCCGAGCTCGCTCAGGACGCCGACGAGCTGAAGCGCATCTCGTGGCTCAACTTCCGCAACCACGCCAAGGCGTACGCGGACCTCATGCAGCTGCCGCGGGCGCGGATCGAGGCGATGCGCCCGCTGCTGAAGGCAAACGGCTGGCAGTACCTGGAGGAGGCGAGGGCGCTGGGCAAGGGCGTGCTCGTCGTCTCGTGTCACATGGGGTCGTACGAAGTCGTCGCCGCGATCTGGTCGGCGACGCTAGCGCCGGTCAGCTTCTTCGCCGAGGAGGTCGAGCCGCGACCGCTGTTCGAGTGGTATCGCGACACGCGCGCGCGGTTGGGAATCAGCGTCCTGACGCTGGACCACGGCGGCATCCGCAAGGTGCTCGAAGCGCTGAAGGACCAGGAGATGGTGATCACCGCCATCGACCGCGACATCACGGGCACCGGCCACCTGATGCCCTTCTTCGGCAGGGTTGCGCCGATCCCACTCGGGCCCGCGGCGATCGCGCTGCGCCTGGGGACGCCGCTGTTTCCCGTGTGCGTCTACCGGTTGCCCGACGATACGTACATGGCCGAGGGGGCGCCGCTCGTGCACGCGGTCTCGACGGGCGACCCGAAGGCGGACCAGGTGCGCGCCACCGAGCAGATCCTGCGGCACATGGAGCGCTTCATCCAGGCGCATCCCGAGCAGTGGCACGTGCCGCACCGGATCTGGCCGGGCGCCACCCCATGAGAAGCGCGCGATGAAAGTAGGCCTCGTCTCCCCATACGACTTCGCCTCACCCGGCGGCGTGAACGACCACGTCCGGCACCTGGCGGTCCGCCTGCAGCAGCTTGGCCACGAAAGCCGCATCTTCGCGCCGTCGAGCCGCGCGGACGTGAACTTCGACCGCGCCCGGTTCTACCGCATCGGCACGCCGATCGCCATCCCGGCCAACGATTCGGTCGCTCGCATCACGCTGAGCTTCCACCTCGCCAACCGGGTCGCGGCGATCATCGAAGAAGAGCGCTTCGACGTGCTCCACTTCCACGAGCCGCTCATGCCCGCGCTGCCGATGACGATGCTGCGCATGTCGTCCACGGCCAACGTGGGCACGTTTCACGCGTTCGCCCACTCCAACATCGGCTACTACTACGGCCGCGCTCTCCTGAAGCCGTACCTCGGCCGGCTGCACCGCGCCATCGCGGTGAGCGAGCCGGCGAAGGCTTTCGTCGGCCGCTACTTTCCCAACTTCCCGATGACTGTGATCCCGAACGGCGTCGACCTGGAGGTGTACAGGACGGGCCTGGCGCCGATCCGCCACCTGCGAGACGACAACGTCAACTTCCTGTTCGTCGGGCGCCTGGAGAAGCGGAAAGGCCTGGGCGACCTGCTGCGTGCCTATCGCAGCGTCGTCGACCGTGTGCCGAAGGTCCGCCTGATCATCGTCGGCGACGGACCCCTGCGCGGTCGGGTCGAGTCGTACATCGCGCGCAATCGCCTGCCGAACGTCGTCATGGCCGGCTACGTGCCGGAGTCCGTCAAGCCGCGGTACTACAACAGCGCCGACATCTTCTGCGCGCCGGCGACCGGGGCGGAAAGCTTCGGCGTCGTGCTGCTGGAGGCGCTCGCGTCCGGCCTGCCGGTGGTGGCCACCGAGGTGCCCGGCTACATGTCGGTGCTCGAGCCGGGTCAGGACAGCATCACAGTGCAGCCGAAGAACTGGCGCGAGCTGGCGGCGTCGCTGGTCATCGTCGCGCGCGACGCCGAGCTGCGCCGGCGGATGGCGGATTACGCGGTGCGCAAGGCGAGCCGGTACTCGTGGAAGTCGGTCGCGATCGAGGTCCTCGACGTCTACCAGCAGGCGCGCAAGGCGCTCGCCGCCCAGCCCGACGAGGCGATGGAGGTCACCGGTGTTCACCACGCGGTTTGAGGCCTGGGTGCGGCGGCAAGCGGAGGCCCTGATGGTCGCGCTCGGCCGGACGCCCCTGACGCCGAACCAGGTCACGGTCGTCGGCCTCGGCCTGACATTGTTCGCGGCCGGCCTCGCGGCGTACGGCCAGCTGCGGTGGGCGGGCGTGGTGCTCATCTTCGCCGGCACCTGCGACATCCTCGACGGCGCCCTCGCGCGGTCGACCAACGCCAGCTATTCGTATGGCGCGTTCCTCGACTCCACGCTCGACCGCTACTCCGAAGGCGTCGTCTATCTCGGGCTCGCCGCCTACTTCCTCTCCGTCGACGGCCCGCTGCAGCGCTGGCTCGTGCTCGCCACGCTGGCCGCGCTCGCAGGGTCGTTCCTGGTGAGCTACGTGCGCGCTCGCGCGCAGAGTCTGGGCTTCACCTGCAAGTCCGGACTCTTCCAGCGGCCGGAACGGGTCGTCGTCACGGTGGCCGGTCTGCTCATCGGCGGGCCGGTGCTCTACGGTGTCGTCTTCCTGCTCGCGATCGTGACCAACATCACCGCGCTGCAGCGGATCCGCGAGGTGTGGCTGCAGGGTCGCGCCCAGCGGCTGGAGCGCGAGCGCGAGAAGGCGAGCAAGGCGCCACGCGCCGCGCCGACGCACATACCGTGAGCGCTTCGTTCGCCGGCGTCGTCGGCCACGGCCAGGCGCTGGCCCAGCTCCGTGCCCAGGTGGAGACCGACCGGCTGGCGCACGCCTACCTCTTCGTGGGCGAGGCGGGGCTCGGCAAGTCGACGACCGCGCGGCTGCTGGCGCAGGCGCTGCTGCCCGAGGTGCCGCTGTCGCGCCATCCCGACTACTGGGAGGACGACCGGAACAAGCTGCTGCTCACCAACGAGATCCGCCTCATCCCGGACAAGCCGCCGGAGTTCCACGAGCTGACGCTGCAGCAGTTCCTGAACCTCAAGCCCGGCGTGGCGACGCGCCGTGTCGCGCTCATCGTCAACATCGGCCGCGTCCGCGACGAGTACCAGAGCTCGCTCCTGAAGACGCTCGAGGAACCGCACCCGCAACGCGTGATCATCCTCACGACGCCGAGCCTCAACCCGTTCGTCGTCACGCCGACCGTCGTCTCCCGCTGCCAGCGCGTCTTCTTTCATCCGGTGCCGGCCCGCGACATCGAGGCGCTGCTGGTGGAGAAAGGCGTCGAGGCCGGCCGCGCCAGGCTCCTGGCCGAGCTGTCGGGCGGCCGCCCGGGCTGGGCCGTCCGCCGCGCCGGCGACGAGGCGGTGATCGAGCTGCACCAGCTCTGGACGCGACGCCTCGAGGAGATCTTCGGTGCGCCGGCCGACGTGCCGCTCCAGGTCGCGGCACAGCTCGACTCCGAGCAGATGGGCTGGCGGCGCACCGAGGGCGAGGAAGAGGACCCGGCGTTGTTTGCGATGGCCAGCTGGCAGCTCGAGCTCCGGCGCCGCATGCTCAGCGCCGGCGGCCGGGCCCAGGGCCGGTGGGCGCGCCTGCTCGAGCTCTCGTACGACACGCTCGGCTACCTCGAGCAGAACGTCAGCCCGCGCCTCGCTCTGGAAACCTTCTTGCTCGAATGCCGAAAAGCCTCGTAAGGAAGTCGCTCCAGGGCTACACGCCCTACGTGCCCGGCGAGCAACCGCCCGACGGCGAGGGCTGGGTCAAGCTCAACACCAACGAGGCGCCGCTGCCGCCGTCGCCGCGCGTGCTCGCGGCCATCAAGGCGGCGGCGGACGAGTCGCTGCGGCTGTACCCGAGTCCCACCGCCCGGCCTGCACGCGAGGCCATCGCCCGGAAGTTCGGGCTCGACCCGACCCGCGTCGCCCTCGGCAACGGCGGCGACGAGCTCATCGAGATGTGCTTTCGCGCGTTCGCCGGTCCGGGCGAGACGGTCGCCTTTCCGACGCCGACCTATCCGCTGCTCGAGCCGCTGGCCAGGGTGCACGACACGAATGTGTCGACGCATCCGACCGAGCACCCATCCGAGCTGCCGCCGAGCCTCGGCCTCGACCCGGCACGCCTCAAGTTCGTCGTCAACCCCAACTCGCCGACCGGCGCGCTGTTCGACCGCGACGCCGTCGAGGCGGTCGTCGCCGCCTCGTCGGGTGTCATCGTCATCGACGAGGCGTACGTCGACTTCGCTCCCCATTCGTGCCTGCACCTGCTCGACCGGTATCCCAACGTGCTCGTGCTGCGCACGCTCTCCAAGTCCTACGCGCTCGCCGGCATGCGCATCGGCTTCGCCCTCGGCTCGCAAGAGCTGATCGAAGCCCTCGACTCGGTGAAGGACTCCTACAACCTCGACCGCCTCGCGATCGTCGCCGCCGTCGCGGCGATCGAGGACGAGGAGCACCACCGCCGCATCGTCGACGAGGTGGTGGCCAACCGCCGGCACCTTTCGGCGGAGCTCGAACGGCTGGGCTTCGAGGTCGTGCCCTCTTCGACCAACTTCGTCTTCGTCCGGCCGCCGAAGCCGGCGGCGGAGGTGGCCGCCGCGCTGCGCGAGCGCAAGGTCCTGGTCCGCCATTACGATCGTGAGCCGGTCGCGGGCTGGCTCCGGATCACCGTCGGCACACGCGACCAGCACGCCAGGCTGTTGACCGCACTGAAGGAGGTCCTGTGACCACGACACCGACCCGCGACGAGGCGTGGGAGCTCGTCAAGTCGTCGACCCAGTCGGAGCAGCTGCGCCGGCATATGCGCAGCGTGTCGGCTGCGATGGAGGCTTACGCGCGCAGGTTCGGCGAAGACCCGGATCGGTACGCCGTGCTGGGGCTGATCCACGACTGGGACTACGAGGCCGGACCGACCAAGGAGCAGCACCCGACGCGCGGCATCGAGATGCTGCGTGAGAAGGGCTGGCCCGAGGACATCCTCGACGACATCGCGTCGCACGCGGACTACCTCGACGTGCCGCGCGACACCAACGCCCGCAAGACGCTTTACGCGGTCGACGAGATGTGCGGATTCATCATCGCGTGCGCGCTCGTCAAGCCCGACCGGTCGCTGGGCTCGGTCGAACCGAGCACGGTGCGCAAGAAGATGAAGGACAAGGCGTTCGCGCGCGGCGTCCATCGCGAGGAGCTGATCGCGGGCGCGGAGGCGCTCGGTATACCCTTCGACGAGCACGTGGAGATCGTCCGCGATGCCTTGAAGCCCATAGCGCAGGAGCTTGGCCTGAACCCGTGACCGCTGCCGCGCGACCCCAGGTTCTGCTCATGCACCCGATCCTCGACCCCGGCCCGCAGATCCTGGCCGAGGCCGCGGAGGTCCTGTCTTACCCGCCGGACCGCGCGCTCGACGAGGCGAGCATTCGCGAAGCGGCCGAAGGCTGCATCGGCATCGTGAGCCAGCTGATGGACCCGATCCGCGACACGGTGCTGTCGGTGCCGGGCCTGAAGTGTGTCAGCAACGTCGCCGTCGGCTTCGACAACATCGACATCCCCGCCGCGACGTCACACAAGGTGATGGTGACCAACACTCCGGGCGTGCTGGACGACGCGACGGCCGACTTCGCGTTCGCGCTGCTCATGGCGACCGCGCGACGGATCGTTGAGGCCGACCACTTCACTCGCTCGGGGCAGTTTCACGGCTGGGCCATCGACATGATGCTCGGCTACGACGTGTACGAGGCCACTCTCGGGATCATCGGCATCGGCCGCATCGGCCGCGGCGTGGCCCACCGGGCGAAGGGCTTCAACATGCGCGTCCTGTACTACGACCCGCAAGGTCTGCCGGCGGAGGCCGAGCAGCAGCTCAACGCGACGCGGTCGAGCCTCGAGAGGCTGATCGCGGAATCGGACTTCATCTCCGTCCACGTGCCGCTGTCCCAGGAGACCCAACACTTGCTCAGCACGCCGCAGTTCGAGCAGATGAAGCGGACGGCGATTCTCATCAACACGTCTCGCGGCCCGGTCGTCGACGAGGCCGCGCTGGTGCAGGCGCTGCAGGCGCGGAAGCTCGCCGGCGCGGGGCTGGACGTCTACGAGCGCGAGCCGGCGGTGCATCCGGGCCTCGTCGCCATGCCCAACGTCGTGCTCGCACCCCACATCGCGAGCGCGACCGTGCGCACCCGTTCGGAGATGTCGGCCATGGCCGCGCGCAACATGGCCACCGCGGTCCGCGGCGGGCGGCCGCCGAACCTGGTCAACCCCGAGGTCTTCAAGAGATAGCGGTCAGGCTTAGGTACAGGCTGCTCGCGCTCGACCTGGACGGGACGGTCCTGGGCATGGATCTGAGCCTGGATCCACGCGACGTGGATGCGGTCGGCCGCATGGTGGCGGCGGGCGTGAGCGTGATCGCGTGCACAGGGCGTCCGTACCCCGGCGCCCTGCCGTGGGTCGAGCGGCTGGGGCTGGAAGGACCGATCGTGTGCTACCAGGGAGCGGAGGTCCGCACGCTCGACGGCGGGGTGCTGCTCGACCACGGAGTGACGCACGACCTGGCGATGGAGGTCGTGCGCTACGCCCGCGAGCGGAACCTGCACGTGCAGGCGTACCGCCACGACGAGCTCATCGTCGAGCGCGACCGCCCGGAGGCGCACCGCTACGCCGAGCACGCGGGGATGCAGATCCACGTCGTCGCGGACCTCGACGAAGGCATGGGGCCGACGACGCCAAAGCTGGTCATCGTGTCGACGCCGGCGTCGCTGGAGGCGATCCTCCCGGACGCGCGACAGAGGTGGGCGGGCAGGCTCAACGTCGCGACGTCGGTGCCCGAGTACCTCGAGTTCACAAGCGTGGAGTCGGACAAGGCCTCGGCGCTGCGGTTCCTGTGCGGGCGCCTGGGGATCGCCCAGGCGGAGGCCGTCGCCGTCGGCGACGGCCGCAACGACGCCTCCATGATCGAGTGGGCCGGGCTGGGCGTGGCCGTCGAGGGCTCGCCGGACGAGGTCCTGGCGGCCGCCGACCGGACCATCGCGCGCCCGGGACACGGCGGCATACAACAGCTGGCAAGCTGGTTGCTTCCCTAGATGGCGACCCTGCTGCTCGTCCATGCGCACCCCGACGACGAGGCGATCTCGACGGGCGGCGCGATGATGAAGGCGAAGGCGCACGGCCACCGCGTCGTCAACGTGACCGCGACGCGCGGCGAGGCCGGCGAGATCTACAACATGGACGAGGCTTCATCGCGGCCTCGACTCGGAGAGATCCGCACCGCGGAGCTCGCGGCCGCGGACGAGATCCTCGGCGTCGACCGGCAGGAGTTTCTCGGCTACCGCGACTCCGGCATGGTGGACACGCCGGACAACAAGGACCCGCGTTCGTTCCACCAGGCCAAGCTCGAAGAGGCGGCGGGCAAGCTCGCGGTGATCCTCCGCGAGGAAAGGCCGGCGGTGGTCGTCACGTACGCGGAGGACGGCGAATACGGCCATCCGGACCACATCAAGGCGCATCACGTCACGAACGCCGCGCTCGACCTCGTCGAGCGCGAGGGATGGGCGCCGAAGAAGCTGTACTACACGGCGATTCCGCGGTCGATGATGGAGGCCTTCGTCCAGCAGATGCCGGAGGAGGCGCGGCGGGCGATGGGTGGCAACATGCGCATCGCGGGCACGCCGGACGAGCTGGTGACCACCAGGGTGGACGTGCACGACTACGTGGAGCGCAAGCGCGACGCATTTCGCGCGCACTCGAGCCAGAACGACCCGAACTCCTGGTTCGCGACGGTGCAGGACCAGATCTACGAGCTCGCCTTCGGCACCGAGTACTACCAGCTGGCGCGCGGCCGGCCGGGCACCGAGCTGCCGGAGCCGGACCTTTTCGCGGGCATCGACTAGACCGGCGAAGCCCCTCTCGTAGACTCGACAGCGCCATGGAGGTGCTCAAGATCACGCCCCGCGGGTACTGCCACGGCGTGGTCGACGCATTCCGCATCGCCAAGCGCGTGCGTGAGGAGACGGACGGACCGGTGCACATGCTCGGCATGCTCGTGCACAACACGCACGCCACCGACGACCTCCAGCGCCAGGGCATCGCGCTCGTCGACCAGCCGAACCGGCTGGCCGGCCTCGAGCACATCAAAGACGGCACCGTGATCTTCACGGCGCACGGCGTTTCGCCGCAGGTGAAGGAGCGAGCGGTCGAGCTCGGGTTGAAGCCGGTCGACGCGACTTGCTCGGACGTGGTGCGCACTCACGAGCTCGTCGCGGACCTGGCGCGCAAGGGTTACGAGGTCGTGTACATCGGCCGCAAGGGGCATCCGGAACCGGAGGGCGTGGTGGGTGAAGCGCCTGGCAAGGTGCACCTCGTCCAGGAGCCCGAGGACATCGACGCGCTCGAGCTGACGGGCGACCGGATCGCCGTCACCTGCCAGACCACGCTGTCGGTATGGGACACCGAGGACCTCATCGGGCGCGTGCGGGCGCGCTATCCGCAGGCGGAGGTGTACAACGAGATCTGCCGCGCGACGCAGGAGCGGCAGGAAGCCGCGGTCGAGGCGGCCAGGGAGGTCGACCTGGTCATCGTCGTCGGCAGCCCGCGGTCGTCCAACTCACTTCGCCTCGTCGAGGTCGTGAAGAAGCTCGGCCACAAGCCGGCGTACCTGGTCGACCGCCTGGAGGACCTGAACGTGGACTGGTTCCGGGGCGCGCGTAGGGTCGGCGTGACGAGCGGCGCCTCGACCCCGACCCAGCTCACGCGGCGGGTGATCGAGCACCTGGAGGCCCTGGAGCCGCCGGCCTAGCCACGAGCTGGATAGGCGATTGTCGCGACTAGCACCCGTTCTCGGGTGTCAAAAGCGGCGTTAGTCGCGACTATCGACGCACGCCGGGGTGGTCAGGACCCTCGCAGCCGGCGCAGCACCCCGCCGAGCCCCTTCCGGCCAGCGCTCGCCGGCTGCCGCTCGGGCGCCCGCGCCGGGGGCGGCGGGGGCTCAGGCGAGGCGGCGGCGATCTCGGTGACGTGAGCCGCCCTCGGCTCGTGCTCCTCCTCGCGCGCGGCGCCGGAGCCCGAAGGACGGCGCCTTCGCCTCCGCCGTGAGGGCCCCGCCGCCCGCTCGGGCTTGGCCGCGGCCGCGGGAGGGGCGGCCACCGGCGGCGGTTCGGGCACCGATGGCGTCGTGCCGTTGGCTCGCGGCCGGCGCCGGCGCCGTCCGGCCCTGGCGGCCGGTGGTGCGGGCGGCTCGGCCACGCGTTTCGGCGCCTGGCTCCTGACGACCTTGGCGCCGATCTCGCCTTCCGCGCACAGCGCGCCGTCGGCGGTGTGGACGTCGACGCGCCACACCACGATCGAAGTCGGCGAACCGCTGGACGGGGGCCGCTTCTGCGTCAGCATCCAGTGCGCGTAGACCGTGTCGCCGGCGTGGATCGGGCGCGGGAACTTCCAGTTCAGCCACTCCCACTCGGCGACCGCGGGCACGGGCGTGTCGACCGAGCCGAGCCCGACCGCCAGCGCCACCACCATCGCCGGCGGCGCCGCGCGGCGTCCGTCGCGCGAGGCGTCGATGGTCAGCGGCGAGAGGTCGCCGGCGACGCCGGCGAAAAGGGCTATCTCGGCTTCGGAGACGGTGCGGCGGCGCGTCGTCCACTCGCCGCCAAGGGGAAGGTCGTCGAAAGAAAGCGGCTCCAGATCGCCGCCTAGTGTAGATCCAAGCCTCAGGATGCCGCGTTAACCTATCCGAACTTCAATGGATCTGGCGGCCGTACTGCTGGTCACGCTGGTCCTGCTCGTGGCGGCTTTCCTCCTGCTCACTCTGTCCCTCATGCGCCTCCGCGGCACCACGCGCGAGCTGGAGGCCGCGCTCGCCGACGAGAGCGGCGCGCGCGACCGCGCCGGCCTCCTCCTCGCCATCGCGTCCGCCGTCAACTCCTCGCTCGCGCTGGAGGAGGTGCTCAACGTCGCCCTCACCAACGCCGGCCGGATCATGGGCGCCGTCGCCGGCGCCATGTACCTGGTGCGGACGGGCAAGGCCGAGATGTACCGCGAAGCGTCCTACAACCTCACCAACCGGGCCCGCGGCGGCGTGCGCAAGGTGGACGAAGAGCCGCTGCGCTCGGTCCTCGGAGCGATGCGGCCGCTCGTCGTGCCCCTCGACGAGCATTCCGCGCCCGGCCTCGACGGCGGCGGTCACCCGCCGCACGCGCTCGTCGTGCCCATCCAGAGGGCGGGTCAGCTCATGGGCGCGATGGAGCTGTACCTCAATGCCTGGCGCGAGCTGAACGACGACCAGGCCGACCTCCTCAACGGCGTCGCGTCGCAGGCCGCGATCGCCATCCGGCACGCCCAGCTCTTCGAAGCCCAGGAGGAGAACGCCCTGACGGACGAGCTGACGAAGCTGCCGAACCGGCGCGCGCTGGCCAAGGACTTCCTTCAGGAGATGCAGCGAGCGCGGCGGCACCACAACGCCATCGCCTTCCTGATGATCGACCTCGACCACTTCAAGCAGGTCAACGACACCTACGGCCACCTCAACGGGGACGCGGTGCTCGCGGAGCTCGCGCAGATCCTGGTCACCGGTGCGCGCGAGTCAGACGTGTGCGCGCGTTACGGCGGCGAGGAGTTCGCGCTCATCCTGCACGAGACCACCGAGCCTGGGGCGCGCATCCTGGCCGAGCGCCTGCGCGCGAAGGTGGCGTCGGCCACGTTTCCCGGCGGCCTCAAGCTGACGATCAGCGTCGGCGTCGCGGCCACCGACGAGCCCGCGCTTTTCACCCAGCTCATCGACCGCGCCGACCAGGCGCTCTACGCGGCCAAGCAAGGCGGGCGCAACCAGGTGCGCGTCGCCGACATGAAAGGGCCGGCGCCCAAGCCCCACCCGACCAAGCCGGAGGCCGAACCCGTCTAGGCGTCGGACCGCTCAACGGCCGGATTCGCGGCCCTAGCTCCCTCCGGAGTGGAAGCGGCTCGGCCGGAGTAAATCCGGCCGCGACAGACGTCTAAGCTCAGGCTCGATGGCGCATTACTGCGTCAACTGCGGGGCGCCGCTTGCCGTGCAGACCATCGAAGGCCGGGAGCTCGAGGTCTGCGCGACCGACGGCTTCGTCCTGTGGCGCGACCCCAAAGTCGCCGCGGCCGTGGTCGTGGAGCACGCCGGCGGCATCGTGCTCGGCCGGCGCGCGATCGAGCCCGGTTATGGCGAATGGTGCCTGCCCGGAGGTTTCGTCAACGACGATGAAGAGCCCGCCGCGGCGGCGGTGCGCGAGTGTCTCGAGGAGATCAACGCCGCCGTCGAGCTCACCGGGCTGCTCGGTGTCTACCACGTCGCCAAGGCGACCGCGTCGAGCATCGTCGGCATTGCGTATCGAGGACGGGTCGTCGAAGGCGAATCGATCGGCGCCGGCCCCGAGATGCTCGAGGTCCGGGTGTTCACGCCCGACGCGTTACCGCCGGTGGCGTTTCCGAGTCACCGAGAGGTTCTTGGGCTGTACGCCGTCGCGGCAGCCCGGCCTGCATCGCCGCCATCACCGCCACCAGCGCCACGGCCGTCGCCGCGCACGCGGTGAATCCCGCGGCGTAGCCGTACGCCTGAACCAGAGGTCCGAACACCAGTGGGCCGGCCGACAGCCCGAGGAAAAGGACGGTGCCGTAGATCCCCATCGTCACCCCGCGGGTGGATGCGCTCGACAGGTCGCCGTAGACGACGCCTGCGGTGACGAAGGCGGTGGCGATGAACGGGGTGCCGATCGCGATCACGACCGCCGGGACGAAGAACCCGGTGAGGTGTCCCACCACGGCGATCGTGATCGACCAGCCGGTGACGCCCGCCAGCACTATGGGCCAGCGCTGCTGCGCGCTGTCGACCAGGCGTCCCGCCACCGGACGGGAGCCGGCGTTGAACAGCGACTGCAGCGCCAGCAGAAGGCCGACCTGGAACGTCGGCAGCGCCAGCTGCTCCTGCGCGAACACCGGCGCGAAAGCCTGAAAAGTCCCCCACGCCAGCGTCGCGCTGACCAGTCCTAATGTCACGGGCACGAAGGCGGCCTGTCGCGCGAGGGCGGCGAGCGGAGCGCGAAGAGACAGACCGCGGCCGGTGTGCTGGCGCGTCTGGCTGACCGCGACCGTGCCTGGAAGCGCGAACACGAGCAGCGCCGTCGTCAGGGCGATGTCGGTGCGCAGGTCGATCCACTTGAGGGCGATGCCCGCGACCGCGGGGCCGAGCGTGAACCCCACCTGCATCGACAGGGTGAGCCAGCCCATCGCCCGCCCCAGGCGTCCTCTGGTCACCGATTCGGTGACGGCGCTGAAGATCGCCGACTGCTGGGTCCCCGCGGCCAGGCCGCCGACGACCTGCCAGAAGAAGAGCGGCGGCACGGTCGTGGTGAACGCGGTGGCGAGCTGCGAGACCGCGGTCGCGACCAGGGAAACCGCCAGCAGGTTGCGCGCGCCGAACCGGTCCACCAGCACGCCCGCGGGAAGCGACAGCGCGGCCGCGGCGAAGGTCGACACGGAGAACAGGGCGCCGATTTCGAATCGCGTCGCGCCGAGGCTGTGGGCGTACAGCGGCACGGTTACGCCGCGCGCCGAGAGCGCTGCGAAGACCGCGCCGGCGGCGACGTACAGCCACACCCTCCGGCGCGACTCGGTGGTCGCGGCGCTCACCGTGCCTACCATACCGGCCACATGGTGCGTGAAAGGGAGCCGGTCTTGAGGTGACGGTCGAACGTGCCGCCGAACTGCTGTCGTCCGCGCGACACGGGCTTGCCGTGACCGGAGCCGGCGTGTCCGCCGAGAGCGGCATACCCACGTTCCGCGGGGAAGGCGGGCTGTGGACCAAGTACGACCCGGTGAAGGTCTCGTCGATCGACACCTTCCTCGCCGACCCCGAGGCCTACTGGCGCGTGTCGAAGGAGCGCGGCGCGGTCGCCCTGGCCGCGCGCCCCAACCCGGGCCACACGGCCCTCGCCGAGCTCGAAGCCAGAGGCCGCCTGGCCGCGATCGTGACCCAGAACACCGACGGTCTGCACCAGGCGGCCGGCAGCCGGTGCGTGATCGAGCTCCACGGGTCAGGCCGTCAGGTCGAGTGCCTCGAATGTCACCGGCAAGAGGCGCGCGCCGATGTGCAGGCGCGGCTCGAAGTGGAGATGCCGCCGCGCTGCAAGAGCTGCGGCAGCACGTTCCTGAAGCCGACCGTCGTGCTCTTCGGTGAGGCGATGCCGATGCACGCCGTGCTGGCGGCGTACGAGCACGCGGAGCGTTCCGACGTCGTCCTCATCGTCGGCTCGTCCCTGGTCGTCTATCCCGCGGCCGACGTACCGCTCGCGGCCCTGCGCAACGGCGCGCGGATGATCGTCGTCAACGCCGAGCCGACGCCGTTCGACCGCTTCGCCAACGTCGTGATCCACGGTCGCTCGGGCGAGGTGCTGCCGCGCATCGCCGAGCTCATAGATGGGTGACGCTGCCGGCCACGAAGGTCACGCCGTCGACGATCAGCTCGCCCGCCGGTCCGATGCCCTGCGCGACCCCTTCGACGATGCGGCCGGACACGTCCACGCGGACGCGGCGGCCCAGGGTCGCCGAGAGCTCGCGCCAGCGCGCGAGGACCCTCTCATCCGTCTCCGCGCTCCACACGCCGACCTTCTGCCTCAGCCGCTCGAAAACCGCGTCGCGCGGCTCGCCGAGGCGCGCCGCGCCGTCGGGCGCCCAGGTCAGGTTGATGCCGAGGCCGGCGATCGCCCTGGCCGGCGTCGTCTCCACGAGGATGCCGCCGAGCTTGCGGCCGTCGAGCAGCAGGTCGTTCGGCCACTTCAAGCGCACCTCAGGGCCGCACGCCTCCGCAGCCGCCACACCAAGCGCCAGGCTCAGCAGCGCGCGCGGCGGCAGGACGAACGACACGAGCAGCGCGGTGCCCGGCGGTGCTTCCCAGCGTCGCTCGTGACGCCCACGTCCGGCGGTCTGGTGGTCGGCGATGACGATGGAGCCCACCGCCAGCTCTCGCGCCTCGTCCTGGGTCGAGGTCACCGACCCAAGGCGCAGAACTTTCGCCTCACCCATCGCCGCTAAGCTAACCCCGAGGCCCACCATGAAGCTCCACCGCGCCGTCGTGCTCGTCGTGATGATGGTCATGGGTCTCGGACTCGTGGCGCTCCTGACCGCGACGGGCATCGCCAACTTCGACGGTCGCAGCCTCGTCGCCCTGGCGGTCGTGCTCGTCGCCGCGGCGATCAGTGGCATCGCGTTCAGCTGGAAGCGCTACAGCCGACGCTCGTGAAGCCGCCGTTGCGCCTGGGGTACAAGGCGTCGGCCGAGCAGTTCGGTCCGCGGGAGCTCCTCGATTTCGCCATCGCGGCGGAAACGAACGGTTTCGATTCGGTCTTCGTCAGCGACCATCTCCAGCCCTGGCGGTATTCCGACGGACACGCGCCGTTCGCGATGTCGTGGCTCGCGGCCGCCGGCGAGCGCACGTCGCGCGTGCTGCTCGGCACGTCGGTGCTGACGCCGACGTTTCGCTATCACCCCGCGGTGGTCGCGCAGGCGTTCGGCACGCTGGGCTCGCTGTTCCCCGGACGGGTGATCCTCGGCGTCGGCAGCGGCGAGGCTCTCAACGAGGTCGCGCTCGGCACGCGGTGGCCGGAGAACAAAGAGCGGTTCGCCCGCCTGCGTGAGGCGGTGCACCTGATCAAGAAGCTGTTCAACGAAGACGAGGTGACGTTCGAAGGCCAGTACTACCGCACGCGCAACGCCAAGATCTACGACCGGCCGGCGAATCCCGTCCCGATCTATGTCGGAGCGGGCGGCCCGCAGGTGGCCAGGTTCGCCGGGCGCGCCGGTGACGGGCTCATCTGCACGTCGGGCAAAGGAATGGAGCTCTACTCCGAGCAGTTGCTCCCCTCGTTCAGTGATGGCGCGAAAGAGTCAGGGCGGGACGCGGGCGAGCTCGACCGCATGATCGAGGTGAAAGTGTCGTTCGACACCGACCGCGCCCGCGCCATGGAAGACACGAAGATCTGGGCGTCGCTTTCGCTGCCGGCGGAGCAGAAGGCGGGCGTCGACGATCCCCGCGAGATGGAGCGCCTGGCCAAGACGGTCGAGGACGTCGCGTACAAGCGCTGGCTCGTCTCGAACGATCCGGACGAGCACCTCGAGCAGTTGAAGCCGTACCTCGACCTCGGCTTCAACCACCTCGTCTTTCACGCTCCGACCGACCACCAGGCGCGGTTCATCGAGCTGTACGCCGCCCAGATCCTGCCTCGCATCCGCCAAGGGTGGGGCACCAAGCGGTGAGCAAGACCTGGGTGGTCGTCCTCATCAAGGACTTCGACTCCGCGAAGGAGCGCCTCCGGCCGGCGATGGGAGCGCAGTCGCGACGCGCCCTCGCGCGGCGCAACGCCAGGCTGGCGGTCGACGCCGCCAAGGCGGGTGACCACGTGCTCGTCGTCGCGGGCGGTGAAGAGGTCGGCGAGATGGCCGCATCCTGGGGCGCCACAGTGCTGCTCGAGCCGCGCGAGGAGGGCCAGAACAAGGCCGCCGAGCGCGGGATCAAGCGAGCGACGGATGGCGGCGCCGAGGCTGTGCTTGTGCTCTCGAGCGACCTGCCGCTGGTCACCGCCGAACACGTGCGAGCGATGCTCAGCGCCGCCGCGCGCCTCAAGCCTCCGGTCGTGGTCGCGGCGCCGGCGATCGGTCGCGGCGGGACGAACGCCCTCTACCTGCGCCCGCCGGACGTGATCGAGATGCACTTCGGCGTGGACTCGCTGGCGAAGTTTCGAGCCGACGCCGAGGGACGCGGCGTCGGCTTCGCCATCCACAATTCCGACGCCATCGCGCTCGACCTCGACGAGCCTGAGGACCTGGCCCGCCTCAGACGCGCGGTGTGAGGCTCGAGCTCCTCGCGGTCGAAGGGCTGCCGGAGGTCCATCCCGGCGACGACCTCGCGGTCCTCATCTCGCAGCGGGCCACGCTCCAGCCCGGCGACGTCGTCGTGGTGGCGCAAAAGGTGGTGTCGAAGGCGGAGGGCCGCCTCGTCGACCTCGGCGACGTGACCGCCGGCGAGGAGGCCGTGCGCATCGCTCCGCGGCTCGTCGCCAAGCCCGATCCGCGCATGGTCCAGGTCGTCCTCGACGAGAGCGTGCGCGTGCTGCGCTCCGAGCGGACGCTCATCACCGAGACGCGTCACGGGTACATCGCCGCGAACGCCGGCGTCGACCACTCCAACGCCGGAAGGCACGACCGCCTGACATTGCTGCCCGCCGATCCCGACGCCAGCGCCGGGCGGCTGCGCGTGCGGCTGAGCGAGCTGACGGGCGTCGACGTGGGCGTCGTCATCTCGGACACCTTCGGCCGGCCGTGGCGCCTCGGCATAGTCAACGTCGCGCTCGGCGTCGCGGGGGTCGCGGCGCTGGTCGACCTGCGTGGCTCGAAGGACGACGACGGCCAGCCGCTGCGCGCGACCGTGATCGCGGTGGCGGACGAGCTCGCCGCGGCGGCGGGCCTGGTGATGGGCAAGACGAACCGGACGCCGGCCGTAATCGTCCGCGGCCTCGACGTGGCCGGCCAAGGCGCGGGTCGCGACCTCATCCGTCCGCCCGGCGAGGACCTCTTCCGCTGAGGGTCGTCGTGCTCGCGGGCGGCACCGGCGGCGCCACGCTCGCGGCCGGCTTCCAGGCCGTGGCGCCCGCGGACGAGCTCACCGTGATCGCCAACACCGCGGACGACGACGTGTTCTGGGGCCTGCTCGTCTGTCCCGACGTCGACGCCGTGATCTACAGGCTCGCGGGCGTCTTCAACGAGCAGACCGGATACGGCGTGAAGGACGACACGTTCGAGGTGCTCGCGGCGCTGGCGCGCGCGGGCGAGGAGACGTGGTTTCGCGTGGGGGACAAAGACTTCGCCACTCATGTCCTGCGTTCGGACTCGCTGCGGCGCGGCTGCACGCTGACCGAGGCGACGCTCGCCCTGTGCCGGCGCTTCGGGCTCGACGCGCGCGTGCTGCCCATGACCGACGACGTCGTGCGCACGCGCTTCGCGACCGACGCCGGCGAATTCTCCTTTCAGGAGTACTTCGTGCGCGAGCGCCTGCGGCCGCGACTGCGACGCATCCATTTCGCCGGCGAGAAGACCGCACGTCCCACGGCGGAGGCGGTCGACGCCCTGCGGCGCGCCGACCTCGTCGTCGTCGGACCGTCGAACCCGTTGATCTCGATCGCTCCGATCCTGCACCTCGTCGGCGAGCACCTGCGTCGCAAGCGCACCGTCGCGGTGACCCCGATCGTCGCGGGCAGCGCGCTCAAAGGCCCGACCGTGGAGATGATGCGCGCGGTGGGTATCGACGCCAGCCCGGTCGAGGTCGCGCGCATGTACCGCGACGCCGCCGCGACGTTCGTCCTCGACGAGCGCGACCAGGGCCTCTCAGGCGCGATCGAGGAGCTCGGTTACCAGACCCTCGTCCGCGACACGGTCATGCGCGACGGCGGCCGCGCGCTCGCCAAGTCGCTGCTCGCGGTCGCTACGTGACGTGCGAGTTCGCGACCATGACGAGCACGCCGATCAGGACCATCACGAGGCCCACGACAAGCACGGCGTACTGAGCCACCGCCACGATCGTGCCGCTGGGGCGCCTGGACTCTGACTCGTCGTCGGCCTCGGCGCCTGGCGCGTCGCCTGAAGCGAGCGACCAGGACGACCCGGACGCCGCCTCGGCGGACTTCCCCTTCTTCTTCTTGCCGCCCTCCGGCGCAGCCGTCGTGGCGGCCGAGTCCTTGGGCGAGCTGACGATCTCCCACGAACCCGCCGCCGTCGCCGAAGCGGCCGGGGCCACGGTCTGCGCCGGCGCCAGCGGTTCGGCGGGCTTGGGCGCGGGTGTCCAGGCGGGCTCACTGGGCGCCATCGGCGTCGGCTCCGGCGCGGGGCGGAAGGGCTCCGGCGCGGCCGGCGGCGTGTAGGCCGGTTCGGGCGGCATGGTCGTCGCCGGCGGGAAGTCCCAGCTGGTGGCCGGCGCCGCCGCGGCGGCCGGGGCGCTCGTCGTCTCCCACGGCATCGGGCCCGACGGCGCGGGCTCGGCGGCGGGCGCGGGCGGCGGCGCCACCGGCGGCGCTTCGTACGCGGGCGCCTGGTACTGGTAGGCGACGGTCGGCTGCGCCTGCTGCTGCTCGAACGGGGAGGCCTGCGGCGCCATGGCGGTTTGCTCGGCGTGCTTGGGCGCGTGGCCGTGCGGCGCCAGCGTGCGCTGGCGGGCGGCCTTGACCTTGTGCTCGATCTGCTGGCGGCGCGCGGAGTACATCGACCGCTTCTCCTCCGACTTGTGCCGGAGAACGAAAAACACCGCCCCGATGCCGACCAGCGCCACGAGAGGACCCGCGAGGAGATAGAGCATAGGCGCCGATTATCCGGGATCGGTACCGCCTCTGTTCCTGTGAAACAATCGCGATTCGTGGCTCTTTACGACCGCATCCAGGCCGCGATGGTCGACGCACGGAAGCAGCGCGACGACATCGCCCTGAGCACGCTTTCGCTGCTCAAGAGCGAGCTCGTCCGGGCGAGCAAGGAAGGGACGGCGGCCGGCCGGATCGATGATGAGCTCGTCGTCCGCGTCGCGCGCAAAGAGGTGAAGCGACGCGAGGAGGCGATCGACGTCTACCGCAAGGCGGGACGAGAGGATTCCGCCCGGCGAGAAGAGGCCGAGATGGCCGTGCTGCGCGGGTTCCTTCCGGCGACGATGAGCGACCAGGACATCGAGACCGAGGTGCGCGCGGTGATCGCCGAGGTGAAGCCCGAGGGTCCGAAAGGATTCGGGCTGGTCATGAAAGAGGCGTCCGCGCGCCTGGCGGGACGGGCCGAGGGCAACCGGATCGCCGCGGTGGCGCGCAGGCTGCTTGGCGGTTAGGAAAGGCGCCAGGCCCCGGAACTGGGACGTCCCGAAGCCGCCACGCGGCGCTCGCGGCCGGGCGCTCCTGACGGTCCAGCGTCTCCGCGGCCTCTACCCGGCGGCGACAGAGCTGACGCACGACAACGCGTTTCAGCTGCTGATCGCCACGATCCTTTCCGCGCAGACGACCGACCGCTCCGTGAACCTCGTGACGCCCGAGCTGTTTCGGCGGTATCCGGCGGCGACCGACCTCGCGGCCGCGAATCCCGCCGACGTCGAGAAGCTCATCAAGCCCACGGGCTTCTTCCGCTTGAAGACGCAGCGCATCATCGCCGCGGCGCGCGCGATCGCCGACCTGTTCGGCGGCGAGGTGCCGAAGACGATGGACGAGATGGTCAAGATTCCCGGCATCGGGCGCAAGACGGCGAACGTCATCCTCGGCGCCGGCTTCGACATCCCCGGCTTTGCCGTCGACACGCACGTGATCCGGCTCTCGAACCGGCTTGGCTTCGTGCGGACGCGTGACCCGGTGAAGATCGAGTTTCAGGTCACGGCCGCCGTGCCGCCCGAAGAGTGGAGCGGTCTGTCGCTGCGCCTGATCCTCCATGGGCGGCGGGTCTGCGACGCGCGGAGACCGCGGTGCGAGGAATGCGTCCTCAACGACTTCTGCCCGTCGGCGCTGACCCGGCCCGGCCGCCGGCTGCGCAAGGGCCGGCCCATCGGCGAGGCGCCGAACTCCGACATCAAGCTCGTCCGCTAGCGCTTGCCGGCCTACGAACGTTTGTTCTAGCATGGTCCTGGATGTCCGTCCTCGAGCCGAGGCTCGCCGACGTCGACTACGAGGAGGTCGAGTGCAAATCGGCGCTGAACCCGGTCAAGAACATGGGCTTTTCGTGGTCGCTCAACCCGTACACGGGTTGCGAGCACCGCTGTGCCTTCTGCTACGTCAGAGCGTTCGAGCTGCGCGCCGATCGGCCGTCTGACGACCGATATGGGAGAACGGTCCGCGTCAAGGTGAACGTCGCCGCGGTGCTTCGCTCGGAGCTCGCGCGACGCTCGTGGAAGAAGGAAACGGTCGTCGTCGGTGCAGCCACTGACCCCTATCAGCCGGCGGAGGGCAGGTTTCGGCTTACGCGTCAATGCCTCGAGGTGCTGCGCGATTTCTCGAACCCGACATCGATGATCACGCGCGGGCCGATGATCGTCCGCGACGTAGACGTGCTGACGCAGCTCGCGCGGCGCGCCGCGCTGCACATCACTTTCAGCATCCCCACCCTCGACGACGACGTGTGGCGCAAGACCGAGCCGGGCACCGCGCATCCACGGCAGCGGCTCCGCGCCATCGAGAAGTTGACGAGTGCAGGCATCGACGTCGGCGTCGGCATGGCGCCGATCCTCCCCGGCCTGTCCGACCGGCCGGAGCAGCTGGAGGCGGTCGTCAAGGCGGCGCGCGCCGCGGGCGCGACCGGCCTGTGGGCGGGGATGCTGCACCTGAAGGACGGGACGCGCGAGCACTTCATGTCCGTGCTGAGCCGCCACTGGCCGGAGATGACCCCGCGGTATGAGCGCGCGTACCGGGACCGCGTCTATCTGCCCCAGGCGTTCGGCGAGAAGACCCTGCAGGAGGTGGCGAGGCTGCGCTCACTGCACCGAGTGTCCGGCCATCGCCGCGTGGTCATCAAGCCGCCGCCAGAACCGGAGCAGCTCACACTGCTCAAGTAGCAGTCCTCTATCGGAGCGCACAGTCGAGGGGTTCCGCGGCCGTCGAGCCACTAGCATTCAGGGTCGATGCGCAGCCCCCTCGACGTCCTGCTCGGCCGTGTCGGCGGCTTCCAGACGATCGAGATCGCCCGCCGCACGGTGCCCTGCTACAAGCACGTGATCGGAAAGGACGGGGAGAAGCTGGCCGTGTGCCTGCTCGTCGATTCGGGCAAGCTCTACCGCTTCCCGTTCGAGGGCAAGAAGGGCATCGCGAGCCTCGGCATCAAGGCGCGGTACTTGCGCGGAGAGATGGAGCATCTCCGCCTGCGAGAGTTTCAGCCCGGGCTTTGCCGCTATGTCGAAAGAGCCGACCAGGCCGTCTGACAACCTGGTCCAGCAGCTCCTCGCGGAGCGGCGGGAGCTGAAGGTTCAGGTCGAGCGCCTGAAGCTGGAGCTCGCGGACGCCGCGGGCAATACCGGCGGCGGTCCGGACCCGCGCGTGAAGGAGCTGCAGGAAGAGGTCGAGCGCCTCCGTTACCAGCTCGCCTCGAGCCGGGCCGAGGCGACGCAGCTTCGCGAGGAGCGCGATGAGCTGCGTGCCGGCATCGAGCGCGTCCTCGAGCAGCTCGAAGCGGACGGCGAAGAGGACTAAAAGAAAAGGCCCCGCCGCGCGGGCGGAGCCTTGCCGTAGCCGTCAGGCGAGTACTACTACTTCGCCCAGCCCTCGACCATGGGCACGTACTTGTCCGCCATGGTGCCGACGACCGGGAAGCTGACGCGGCCGCCGTTGGCCTGCAGCGAAAGCACGAGGCCGACGAGCCACGCGACAAACCAGAGGATGCCCCAGATCACGGCCAGGGGGCTGAGGATGCCGAGGGTGACGCCAGACAAGATCCAGAGAATGATGTCGACGATGAAGAAGCCGCCGTGGACCACCGTCGCCGCGGCTGCGTTGTACTTGACGTCCGGGTCGTCCTTGCCGACGAACAGGAAGATGAGGCTCCCGATCGGTGGAAACAGGGCCCACGCGAGGATGGTGTACAGGTTCTTGTTGGAACCGACCGTGCTGGGAGCGCCGCCCATCGGCGGTTGAGCCGGCTGGCCGGGCGGCGGCGGGGGCATGTCAGACATGGATCAAATCTCCTCCTGTTATCCGGCTGGTGCGGGCCAGATTATCGGCGCAGGGACGGCAAAACGCCATACCCGATGGGTGTTGAAAACAGTCTGCTAGGCTCGCCGCAGATGCCGGATTCGACGCCTCCGTCAAATTCTCCGTCACAACCGCCAAGGCCGGCGTGGGCGCCCGAGTCCGACACCCCCGAGGCCCCGAAGACATTGCCGCCGGACACCGCGGCGACGATGAAGCTGATCCCCGTACCGCCGCCGGCGACGCCGCCGCCCCCCGTCGCGTCGATCACCACGCCGCCGAAGGTTCCGGGCGAGCACTACATCGGCAAGTACCACGTCAAGCGTGAGCTCGGCCGCGGCGGCATGGGCGCGGTCTATCTGGCCGAGCAGCCGGGCCTCGGGCGCGAGGTGGCGATCAAGGAGCTCATCCAGTCGGCGGACCCGGTCGCGTTGAAGCGCTTCCTCCAGGAGGCGCAGGTGATGGCCCGTACGAGCCATCCCAATCTCGTCCAGGTCCACGACATGGAGCTCCTGGGCGACACCAACTACCTCGTCCTGGAGTTCGTGCGCGGGCGCTCGCTGCGCGACTGGATGAACGAGGGCCGGCCGATCGCGCCGCCACAGGTTTTCGCCGTCATGCACGGTGTCCTGCAGGCGCTTGACTACGCCCACCGCCACGCGATCGTGCACCGCGACATGAAGCCGGAGAACGTGCTCATCGGGGACGAAGGGATGGTCAAGGTGGCCGACTTCGGCATCGCCCGCCTGCTCGACGACACCGGCGTCGGTGGCACCGCCACCAAGACGGGGACGACCGTCGGCACGCCGCAGTACATGTCACCCGAGCAGGTGTCGTCGAGCAAGGTCGACGGCCGCAGCGACCTGTACTCGGCGGGGATCATGTTCTACGAGCTCGTCACCGGCCAGCCGCCGTTCACCGCCAGCGAGGCGGACGGGCCGTTCACCTTGATGGCGAAGCACGTTCAGGCGCCGCCCAAGCCACCGTCCGTGTTCCAGCCCGGCCTGAACCCCGAGCTGGAGCAGGTCATCCTGAAGGCGCTCGCCAAGCGCCCCGACGACCGGTTCCAGACCGGCGCCGAGTTCGACGCCGCGATCTGCCGCATAGCCGACCAGATGTGCCCGGGTTGGCAGCAGAGCCTGCTCCCCGGCGCCGACCTGTCGCGCATGGTGCCGACGGCGACGCCGCCGGCGGCGATGCCGGCGACGCCGATCGGGGTCGCTGTCGCCGGTCACGGGACGGCGACGGCGGGCTCGGCCCGCGCGGCGTACAACCCCGCTCCGCCGGTCAAGCCCGTGGCCAGGAAATCGATCGGCTGCCTGAACGTGATCGGTGGGCTGGTCCTGTTCGCCGCAATCGGCGGCGTGCTGGTGCTGGGCGTTCTTCGCTAGCTAATTGGGCGACTGAGGCTGCCGCGCGAGTAGCTCCTGCGCCTCCTCGCCGACCAGGATGTCCGACGAACCGGTCTCGCTTGCCGCGATGACCGTCTGCTGCGTGTACTGCGACGTGAACGTCTGGTGCGCCTGCGTCGCGAGCTCCGTGGGAAACATGACCCACGGCGCGTCAGTGCCCTCGCGGATGGCGGTCACCTCGTAGATGCGGAACTTCTCCGCCGACTTGCCCTTCAGCTGCACGCCAGGCACCAGGTCGACGGCGATGTAGTCGCGACACATCTCGTAGGTTTCCTGGCCGATCAGCAGGTGGAAGGCCGGCGCATGCGAGCAGAAGCGCGCCGCCGTGTTCACGGTGTCACCCAGCGCCGTGTACTGCAAGCGACTGCGTGAGCCCATCATGCCCACGACGGCCGGGCCGCTGTTGACGCCGATGCCCCATCGGATCGGCGGCAGGCCTTTGGCAAGCAGGCGCTGCTGCAGCTCCGGTCCGCGGTTGATGAGGTCGTACGCGCACCGCACCGCGAGCAGCGCGTGGTTCTCCTGCGTGCGCGGCGCGTTCCAGAAGGCCATGATCTCGTCGCCGACGTACTTGTCGATCGTGCCGTCCCAGTCGAAGATGATGCCGCTGAGGTGGTCGAGGTACATCTGTACGACCTCGGTCACGTCGTCGGCGGCCATCGACTCGGACATCGACGTGAAGCCGCGGATGTCGACGAACAGCAAAGTGATGTCGCGCCGCTCGCCTCCGCGCATGATGTCGGCCACGCCGCCTCGCGTCCTGGCCAGCTGCGTCACCAGCTCGGGTTTCAGGTACTGGCCGAACAGCGCTGTGACCTTGCGCTTCTCGCGGTTCTCGTAAAGGAAGCGATAGGCGGTGACGCCGGAGTAGGTGAGGGCGATGGCGAGCCACGGATGGAAGAGGTCGGGCACCCAGCCCTGGAACGACGACAGGGCCGACATGCCGAAGGTGAACAGCACCAGGGCGATCACCGTGCCGGCCAAGCCCCACAACACGGTCACGCGCGCGACGCCGATCGCGGTGGCGAGGCCGAGCACGAGGATGAGGAGCAGGAGCACCCACGGCGGCTCGGAGGTGAGGAACTTCGGCGGGATGGGCGCAAACATCTGGACGACGTTGGCGTGGATCTCGACGCCGGCCATGGCGAGCGTCTGGTTGGAGCCGAAGCTCGTCGTCGCGAGCTGCTCGTCGTTGACCCCGGTCAGCCCGTAGTAGCCGACCAGGACGATCTTGCCCTGCACCATCGAGGCGTCGAAGTTGCCGTTCACCACGTCGGCGAAGGTCACGTACTGATGGTGCGTCTCGAAGTTGCCCGGCGGCCCCGAGTAGTTGACGAGCATCGCGCCGGACGCGTCGGTCGGCGTGCTCCATGCCTGGCCGAACGTGGCCGTCCCGTTCGCCACCTCGAGGTCGGGGCCGGTGTGGAAGTCCTTGCCGAGCGTGAACGCGCGGTAGGCGGCAAAGCCGAACGTGTCGATCAGCGGCGTGCTGCACGCCCCTTTGACGAAACACGCGGGCTGGACGGCGAGCGGGATGCGCCTGACGACGCCGTCACGGTCGAGCACCAGGTCGGTGGAGGCGAGGATGACGTTCGGGTACGGCCGCGCGCAGGCGACATTGGACTCGTCGTTCGGGTCGGCGCATCGGAAGGCCTTGAGCGGGATCTGGTCGACGCCCTTCTGGACAACCCTGCCGGCTCCGACCTCGGTGCTTCCCGCGCCGTACGCGAGCACGACCGGCACCGTCGCCGAGGCGAGGGCCCGTGCGAACAAGACGTCATTGCCGCTCGGGTCCGTGAAGCCGACGTCGAATCCGACGACCTGGGCGCCGGCCTTCTCGAGGTTGACCAGCGCGGTCGCGTAGAGGTCTCGCGGCAGCGGGTACCGGCCGAGCTTCTGGACGCTCGCATCGTCGATGCCGACGATGATCACGCTCGAGTCGGGCGCGGACTGGCCGGCGAAACGGTCTTCGGGGTGGACCGAGATGTTTGCCACGCAGGAAGCGTCGTGCGCGTCGCAGGCGAGCTGCTGCGTGTAGAGCCAGAACATGACTCCCGTAAGGACGAGGGCGATCACGACCGCGACCGCCGTGCGGTATGTGTACCAGTAGCGGATGTAACGGCCCAACTTGCGCGGCGATCATAGGGCCCATGACCGTGCTTTGCGGCATCGCCGGCTGGGTCGACAAATCGCTCATCGACTCCAACCTCTTCTATCCACTTTCGGTCAAGACGTCGGCCGACCGCCTGCGGTTTTACGCGAGCCAGTTCTCGCTGGTAGAGGTCGACTCGACGTACTACGGGATCCCGAAGCCCGAGGTCGTCGCGTCGTGGGCGGCGGAGACGCCGGCGGACTTCGTCTTCGACGTCAAGTCGTTCTCTCTGTTCACCAACCACCCGACGCGGGCGGCCAACCTGCCGCCCGACGTGCGTGCCGAGCTGCCTTCAGGGCTCAAGGACAAGAACATCTACGTCGAGGCGATGCCGGAAGAGCTCGTGGACGAGCTCTGGGACCGGTTTCGCGCCGCGGTCGAGCCTCTCCGCGCGACGGGCAAGCTCGCCGCCGTGTTCTTCCAGTTCCCGCCCTGGTTCGTGCCGTCCTCGCGCTCGCTCGCTTACATCGAGCAGTGCCAGGAGAGGATGTTCGGGTTCCAGGTTGCCGTCGAGTTCCGCAAGCCGGAGTGGCTCGACCCCAGCCATCGCGACGGCACGTTTGCGTTCCTGCGCTCGCGCGACATCCCGTATGTCGCCGTGGACGTGCCGGAAGGGCACCGGACCAGCATGCCGCCGGTTTTCGAAACGTCGTCGGCGAAGCTCGCGGTCATCCGCTTCCACGGTCGCAACCACAAGACGTGGGACTTGAAGGGCGTGCCGCCGAACGTTCGGTTTCGGTGGGATTACTCGGACGCGGAGCTCGGCGAGTGGGTGCCGCGCATCAAGGAGATGGAGCGCTCGGTCGGCCGGGTGCACGCCCTGATGAACAACAACTACTCGAACTACTCGGTCAAGAACGCGCAGCAGCTGCAGAAGCTGCTCGAGGCCTGGCACAAGTAGCGGGGAAACGACAGGCGTCTGAGAACTCGTGATTTGGCGTCTCTGGCGCCGAAGCCGCCCAATGTCGGCGGCATTTGGCGTTCTTGGATCCAGGCCATGCCGGGGCCGCGCCCCCGCGACCCCGGCTCTTCCACGGACTCCGACGACGCTTCAGCCCGTGACCGGCCTGAGCGGCGGCGAAGCGCTTATCCCCTCGACTGCGTGGCGGACCGTGGCAAGGGCCCACAGCATGCCCGTCACCAGCATCAGCGCGAGGAGGTATTGCGGCGCGTCGGTGATCAGCCCGCCGACGACGGAGAAGGCGACGGCCGCCATCCCGACGATCGCCGTGATCAGTCCGAACGGGTCGAAGTAGTAGGACCGTTCGAACGGTGATCCGAGAATGCAGGCGATGCCGCCTATGACCGCCAGCGCGATGACACCCGTCCTCACGCTTCCGAGCAGCGGCCAGCCCCATCCCGCAACCACGGACACCGCCATGGCGAGACCTACGACCACGAGCGCCGTCGATGTGGCGTCTCTCCACGTGAGCCTCATGAAACACACCTCCGGCTGGACACTACCGGCCGGCACCGCCAGAGCGGAATTGGCTTCCGTCCCGCGATCTTGGGACCATTCGGCCCGCGTCAGTCGTCGGGCACGTTCCGGCGCCGGATCTCGCCGATCGCGTGGTCCATCAGGCCGCCGAACAGCGGCTCCGCGAGGTGGGCGAGCCGGACAGGAAACACCATCGCGTCACGTCGCGGGAAACGCGCCGTGCGCACGATGAGGTTGGCGACCCACGCCGCGGGGTACTCGGGCGGCACCGGCGTGTCGGGCGGTTTGAAGAACTCCGTCCCGCCGGTGACATACGGATAGACGACGCAGACCTTGACGCCGGACCCCGAGAGCTCGCCCCGGAGCGCATGCGAAAAGCCGACGACGCCGTGCTTGGTCGCCGAGTAGACGGCCGAATACGGCGAGGCGCGGAAACCGGCGACGGACGCCACGTTGATGATCACGCCGCGGCGGCGTTCGAGCATCCAGGTGAGGGCGGACTGGGTCGTGTTGATCACGCCTTTCAGGTTCGTGGCGATGAGCTCGTCCACCTTCTCCTCGGGCATCTCGTTGGCGCGTCCCATCCAGCCGACGCCGGCGTTGTTGACCAGTACGTCGAGGCGTTCGTGGTCGCGTATGGCGCCGGCGATGAAGGCGCGGGCCGAGGCGCGGGAACCGACGTCGACCTGGCGCACGTGGACGTCGGGCGCCCCCGCCTTGCGGCATCGCTCCGCCACCTGCTCGAGCTTCTCCAGCCGCCGCGCGCCGAGCTCGAGGCGGGACCCGCGACGCGCGAAGGCCAGCGCCGTCGCCGCCCCGATGCCGCTCGAAGCGCCGGTGATGACCACGACCGCGCCCCTCACCCGCACCGGCCTATCATCGGCCTCACGTGAAAGCGCTGACTTTTCAGGGCGAGGGCAATGTCAAGGTGATGGACGTTCCCAAACCCAGCATCAAGGGCTCCCGTGACGTCCTCCTCCGGGTCACCCTCGGCGCCGTTTGCGGCTCGGACCTGCACATCTTCCACGGGCACACGCCGATGAACCAGGGCGCCGTTCTTGGCCATGAATTCGTCGGCGTGGTCGAGGACGTGGGTTCCGAGGTCATGCGCTTCAAGCCCGGCGACCGCGTCGTCTCCAGCTTCTTCACCGCGTGCGGCCACTGCACGCTGTGCCGCAAGGGATGGTTCAACCAGTGCGTGGAGAAGGGCACGTTCGGCCACGGCCAGTATTTCGGAGACCTCGGCGGCGGCCAGGCCGAGTTCGTGGTCGTGCCGAACGCCGACAACACGATGGAGAAGATCCCGGACCGCATGTCCGACGAGCAGGCGATCTTCGTCGGGGACATCCTGGCGACGGGCTTTTTCGGCGCCGAGCGCGCCGAGATCAAGCCGGGCGACGTCGTCGCGGTGGTGGGCGCCGGGCCCGTGGGCCTGATGGCGACGATGTGCGCCCAGCTCTTCGGGCCCGCGCGCACCTACGTGATCGACATGGTCGACGCGAGGCTCGAGGTCGCCCAGGAGCTGGGCGGCATACCCATCAACGCCAAGGAGTCGCATCCTGTGCAGGCGGTCGAGAAGGCGACCGACGGCGTCGGCGCCGACTCGAGCATCGAATGCGTCGGACTGCTTTCCGCGGTCGACACGGCGATCAACGTCGTGCGCGGTGGCGGGACGATCTCGATGGTCGGCGTGCCCAGCGCGGTGCAGGGCGACTTTCCCTACCTGCGCATGTGGCTGAAGTCGCTGTCGTTCCGGGCGGGGTGGTGCAACGTGCAGAAGTACATGCGCCCGATGCTCGATTTGATCGAGTCCGGGCGGCTGCACCCGGAAAAGATCATCAGCCACCGCATGAAGCTCGCCGACGCCGAAGAGGCCTACAGGATGTTCGAGGCGCGCGAGGCTACGAAGATCGTCCTGACGCCGTGAGCCGTCGCTACGACGTCGTCGTCATCGGCTCCGGCTCCGGCGGCGGCGTGGTCGCAAGCCGTTTGAGCGAAGACCCGGCGGTCAACGTCCTGCTCCTCGAGGCCGGCCCGGACCCCGGGGACGACGTGCCGGACGCGGTTCGCTTCGTCCGGCTCGGCAGCGGCGTCAACGAATACGACTGGGACTACATGGACCGCCAGACCAGGGGCGCGCTGCCGCGTGGCCGAATCCTGGGCGGCAGCTCCGCGGTCAACTCGAGCTTCGCCTTGCGCGGCCAGCCCGAGGACTACGACGGCTGGGCGAGACTGGGCTTGCCGTCGTGGAGCTGGGAGGAGTGCCTGCCTTACTTCAACCGCCTGGAAACGGACCGCGAGTTCGGCAACCTGCCGTACCACGGCAGCAGCGGACCGATCCAGGTCGAACGCGAACCGCTCGGCGACTTCCAGCAGCAGGTGGTGTCAGCCTGCCTCGAGCTTGGTCACTCGCACGTGGATGACTTGAATCGCCCAGGCGCAGTGGGGGCGGGACCGCTGCCTCGGAATCTCAAGAATCGCCAGAGGCAGAGCACGCTGCTGACCTACATCGCGGCCGCGAGGTCGCGCCCGAATCTGACCATCCGCTCCGGTTCATTGGTCGACACGATCGTCGTTCGCGACGGTCGTGCCGCCGGGGTCAAGATCGCGGGCGGCGAAGTCGTCGAGGCGGCCAACGTCGTGCTTGCCGCCGGCGCCTACAACTCGCCGCAGATCCTGCAGCGCAGCGGCATCGGACCTCGTGACCTGCTGCGCGGACTCGGCGTCGATCCCGTGCTGGACCTGCCCGGCGTCGGCGAAAACCTCCTCGACCACGTCCTGACCTTGATCGCGGTCGACGCTGGTCAGACTGTGCCCGGGGATTTCATCCCCATCGGCCCGACGCTCAAGCTGCGCACGAGCCCAGACCTGCCGGTCGACGACGTCAAGTTCACCTTCGCGTTCGGCGAGCTCTTCGCCATGCCCGGCCTGAACGGGTTCGTCGTCGAGGTAAGCGATTGCGAGTCGAAGGGCTTCGTGCACGCCACCTCGAAAGATCCGCGGGCCGCACCGCACATCGACCATCGCTACTTCTCGAACCCGCGCGACCTCGACAGGATGATCGGTGCGGCCAGGGTTGCGGTCGAGGTGGCGGCGGTGCTCGACCAGACCTCGAAGTGCGAGCTGCTATTGCCAGACCCCGAAACCGCACGCGATGAAGAAGCGCTGCGGGAGCATCTCCTGGGGTTGTACGGGACCGATTACCACCCCTGCGGCACGCTGCGCATGGGGCCCGACGGCGACGAGATGGCCGTGGTCGACGATCACTGCCGCCTGCGAGGAGTCGAGAACCTCTTCGTGGCCGATGCCTCCGTCATGCCGGCGGTGCCTCGGGCGAACATCAACCTGCCGACGATGATGATCGGCGAGAAGGTCTCAGAATTCGTCCGCGGCGCGCTGTGACGACGCCATTGCGTCCAGGGCCAGAAGGTAACCCTTCGCCCGCTCGGTGAGCGGGTAGCGGTTCTCGAGCTCGTGGAACTCCGCGCCGTGGTCGCTGTGCACCAGGTGCGCAAGCTCGTGCACCAGCAGGTGGTCGAGCACCCATTCCGGCAGAGCTGCCGCCCGCCGCGCGATGCGGATGGCGCCGTCGGTGAAGGAGCAGCTGCCCCACTGCCTGTCCATGTCCGCGAAGCCGATCGAGCGCCAGCGAAGCGCGCCGCCGAAGTGGCGGTCGTTGAGCCGTCGCGCCCGCTGCTCGAGCCGGCCGTCGGTGGGCCGCGAGCGCTCGGCGCGCCGCTCCAGCCGCCGTGCCATCACCTCCGCCCAGTGCTGCCGCTCGACGTGCGGCATGCTCGCCGGCACCATCAGCTCGAGCACGCCTGAACGCATTCGCGCCGCGACCGTCCGCCGCCGCTTGCGTGAAGTGATGATTCGTACTGGCGGCACCGAGCCGCAATCCTACAATTCCGGCCGACGTGCCCAGAAGCCTCGTCGTCGGCAACGGCAACGTGCTCGTGGGCTTCGACGCGACGTACTCGATCCGCGACATCTACTTCCCACGAGTCGGCGACGCGAACCACACGATGGGCAACGTCTGCCACACCGGCTTCTTCATCGACGGCCGGTTTGCGTGGCTCGAAGACGGAGCGTGGCAGCGCGGGTTCGGCTACGTCCAGGACTCGCTCGTCACCGACGTGACGCTTACCCATCCCGGCCTCGGCATCACGGTTCACTTCGACGACTGCGTCGACCTGGCGCGCAACTGGCTGATCCGGACTGTGCAGGTGACGGCGCAGGGTGGCTTCAAGGTCGGGCGCGTCTTCTTTCACTACGACTGGTTCATCGAGGGCTCGGACATCGGCAACACGGTGCTGTACGACCCGCGCCATCGTGGCCTCATCGCCTACAAGGCCAACCGCTACTTCCTGATCGGCGGGCAGAGCGGTGACGACCACGGCATCAGCACCTGGGCGACGGGAAAGAAGGGGAACGGTTACGAGGGGACGTGGGTCGACGCCGAGGATGGCGTCCTCGGGCGCAACCCGATCGAGCAGGGCGCCGTCGACTGCGTCGTCGGCTTCGAGCTCGGGGCGGCGGCTGCGGGCGCGACGCGGGGGCTGACCCACTGGCTGACCATGGGCACACGGCTCAGCGACGTTTCGACGTTCGGTCAGGACCTCATCGTGGGCAAAGGCGTGGACACGTATCGCGCCCGCACCCAGACGTACTGGCAGGTTTGGTCCGAAAAGGACCACCGCCACATCGAGGACGCGCTCAGCCCAGCCGCCGCGGACCTGTACCGGCGCAGCGTCCTGACCGCGAGGACGCACGTGGACAACCGTGGGGGTGTGATCGCGTCGAGCGACTTCGACATCACGAAGTTCGCGCGCGACACGTACGCGTACGTCTGGCCACGAGACGGCGCGCTGGTCGCCAACGCCCTGGACCGCGCCGGTCACGAGGACACGACGCGTCAGTTCTTCATGTTCTGTCAGCAGGCGCTGGTCGAGGAAGGCTTCTTCCTGCACAAGTACACGCCGTACGGTCAGCCGGGGAGCTCGTGGCTGCCGTGGGTGGATTCGCACGGCGCGCGCACGCTGCCGATCCAGGAGGACGAGACCGGATTGGTGCTGTGGTCGCTGTGGCAGCACTACCGCCTGCACCGCAACCTCGACTTCGTCGTCAACCTTTACTCGACGCTGATCGTCGCCGCCGCCGACTGGATGGTCAGCTACATCGACCAGCGCAACGGATTGCCGCTGCCGTCCTGGGACCTGTGGGAGGAACGGTGGGGTGTCCATGCATTCACCGTGGGCGCGGTGTGGGGAGGCCTGGACGCGGCGCGGAACTTCGCCGACATGTTTGGCGACCAGGCGGCGTACGTCCGCTATCGCGACGCGGCCGAGCGGCTGCGGGAGGCGGCGGACACGCACCTGTACAGCGAAGAGCTCGGACGGTTCCCTCGCCGGATCACGGTCGAGGACGACGAGTCGATCACGGTCGACATGGTGCTCGACAGCGCCATCCACGGGTTGTGGAGGTTCGGGATGTACGCGGCCGACGACAAACGGGTGGCCGAGACGATGCACATCATCGGCGACCAGCTGCTGAACCGCGCGAACGCCGGCGGCATCGCCCGCTACACGGACGACTACTACTTCCGCGTCGAGAACGACACGCGGCTGGTGCCGGGGAATCCGTGGTTCATGTGCACGATGTGGCTGGCTCAGTGGCACATCGCGACGGCGCAGTCGGTCGCCGACCTGGAGCCGGCGCGGCGCTACATCGACTGGGTCGTGGCGCACCAGCTGCCGGGCGGGCTGCTTTCCGAGCAGCTGAATCCGCACACCGGTGAGCCTCTCTCGGTCTCGCCTCTGACGTGGTCGCACGCGGAGTTCATCGTCACCGTGGACGACTACTGCCGGAAGGCCGACGTGCTGGGCCAGCGCGGCGCGGGCGTGACATGACCGACTTTGCCCTTGCCGGCGCGATGGTCGCGGTCTGGGGGCTGGTGCTGGTGTTCAACGTCGGTCGCGCGGCCGAGACGGTGGCGAGGTTGGCCGCCGCCGCGCCGTGGTGGCTCAAGTGGCCGTTGAGGGACGGTCCGACCGGCTATCGGTGGATGGGGGGCGGGGCCGTGGTCATCGGCCTTGTGCTGGCAGCGGCCGGTCCACACCTCGCAGGGTGACTCCAGCGCGAATGGTGTGACGGGCACGTTTTGCGCAAAAAGGGTCTATGGCCGGCCGGGAGACACACGTTTTGCGCATAAAACGGTCTCTATCGCCGTTCAGAGCGGGATGTTGCCGTGCTTCCTCGGCGGTCGCTCGACCGTCTTGCGCAGGCAGAGCTGCAGGCCGCGCACCAGCTCCCGCCGCGTCTGGCTCGGCTCGATGACGTCGTCGATGTAACCGCGCTCCGCGGCCACGTACGGATTCGCAAACTTTGACGTGTACTCGCCGACGAGCTCCTTCCGCCGCACCGCCGGATCGGGCGCAGCCGCCAGGTCGCGCTTGTAGATGATGTTCACCGCCGCCTCCGGCCCCATCACCGCGATCTCCGCCGTCGGCCACGCGAGGTTGAGGTCCGCGCCCATCTGCTTCGGCGACATCACCGTGTACGCCCCGCCGTAGTTCTTCCGTGTGATCACGGCGAGCTTCGGCACCGTCGCCTCCGCGTACGCATAAAGGAGCTTTGCGCCGTGGCGGATGATCCCGCCGTGCTCCTGGTCGCGTCCCGGCAGGTAGCCGGGGACGTCGACGAACGACACGATCGGGATTCCGAACGCGTCGCAAAAGCGGATGAAGCGCGCCGCCTTGACCGAGGCGTTGATGTCGATGGCGCCCGCAAGGACCTTCGGCTGGTTGCCCACGACGCCGACCACGTGTCCGCCCAGCCGGCCCAGGCCGACGACGATGTTCTGGGCGAAGAACGGCTGCACCTCGAAGAACTCGCGGCCGTCGAGCACGCGAGAGACGACCTCGCGCATGTCGTACGGCTTGTTCGGCGACTCGGGGACGATGGTCTGCAGCTCCACATCGGCGCGCTCGAGGTCGTCGGTCGTGGGCACGAAGGGCGGCCGTTCGGCGTTGGAGGACGGCAGGTAGGAGAGCAGCTTGCGCACCATCACCGCGCTCTCCGGCTCGGTCTTGGCCAGGAAGTGCGCAACGCCGGACGTCGTGTTGTGGACCTGACCGCCGCCGAGCTCGTCGAACGTCACCGCCTCGCCGGTGACGACCTTGATCACCTCGGGGCCGGTGATGAACATGTAGCCCTGCCCGGCGACGATGAAGATGAAGTCGGTGATCGCCGGCGAGTAGACCGCGCCGCCCGTGCACGGACCCGCGATGACCGACAGCTGGGGGATTACGCCCGACGAGCGCACATTGCGGAAGAAGATGTCCGCGTACCCGGCGAGCGCGACGACGCCTTCCTGGATGCGGGCGCCGCCGGAGTCGTTGATGCCGATGATGGGCACCCGGTTGCGGAGCGCGAGCTCCTGCACCTTCACGATCTTCTCCGCGGTCACCTCGCCGAGCGACCCGCCGAACACTGTCGCGTCGTACGCGTACAGGGCGACCGGGCGCCTGTCGATCTCGCCGAAGCCCGTCACCACGCCGTCGCCGGCGATCTTCCGGTCCTCCATCCCGAACCCGACCGCGCGGTGAGTCGCGAAGACGTCGAGCTCGACGAAAGAGCCCTCGTCGACGAGCATCTCGATGCGGTCCCGCGCCGTCGCCTTGCCGGCGGCGCGGCGCTTGTTGGCGGCGTCGGTGTCGGAGTGCAGCGCCTGATAGCGCCGCTTGCGGTACTGGTTGATCTTCTGCTCGGAGACGGTGCTGGCCGCCCGCTGCGGCGCCTCGACGCCTTCGAGGCTTGGGGTGGTGCGCCGGACAGGCGAGAGGGAACGAGGTTTCCGCGCTGCCATACGGCATATCGTAGGCGCCGTGCCCGACCCCCCCGCCCAGCTCGACCTCGACCGCTCGGTCACTCTCCGCCAGCTCCGGACGTTCAAGACCGTGGCCGACCTGGCGAGCTTCAGCCTCGCCGCGCAGCGCCTCAAGTTGAGTCAGCCGTCGGTCTCCTATCAGGTCAAGGAGCTCGAGGAGGCGCTCGGCCTGCCGCTGCTCGACCGCCTCGGCAAGCGCGTCCAGCTGACCGAGGCGGGGACCCTTCTGTACGGCTACGCCCGGCGCATGCTCGACGTGCTCGACGAAGCCACCGTCGCCGTGGAGGAGATGCGGGGCATCAAGCGCGGCACGCTCCGCGTCGGGGCGAGCACGACCGTCGGCATCTATCTCCTTCCGGCCGCACTGGGTGCGTTCAAGAAGCTGCACCCGGGGCTCGTGATCTCGCTCGAGATCGGCACGCGCGCCCGCGTGCAGGAGCAGGTGCTGCGCAACGAGCTCGACCTCGCCGTCGTCGGCCCGGCGCTCAACGACCCTGACCTGGCCATCGTGCCGTTCCTGGCCGACGAGCTCGTCGTCGTCGCCCCGTCCACGCATCCCATGGCGGGTCGCAAGGGACTGAGCCTGAAAGACCTCGCCGCGCAGCCGTTCGTGATGCGCGAGGCGGCGTCGGGCAGCCGCTGGTCGCTCGAAAAAGCCGCGCGGAAGGCGGGCGCGCGGCTTCAGGTCGCGATGGAGCTCGGCTCCAACGGCGCCATCAAGCACGCGGTCGAGTCCGGCCTCGGCCTCGCCGTGATCTCTCGCTACGCGTGCGCGCTCGAGTTTTCGAGCGGCCGTCTGGTCGAGCTCGACGTGCATGGCTTTCCGATCCGGCGCGACTGGCACATCGTGCACCTGAAGCGGCGCAAGCTGCCGGCGTCGGTCATGTCGTTCATAGAGTTCCTGAAGGACACAAGCTGGCTTTCCAGCAATGGCTCGCCCAGCAGGATCAAACCACCGACCGACTAATCGAGTCCCAGGCTCTCAGCGACGCGCGCACTCAGCTGATCGATGCACCCCGTCGCGTCAGCTCCGATCGATCTCCTGAAAATCCGGCGCCGCGGAGACGCACACGGCGAACAGCAGCAGCGCGGCGATCGTCCACAGGTTCGGGAAAGGCAGAAGGCACGGTTGTCTCAGCCAGAGCAGCAGGCCGGCGGCGATCCAGACGAGCCGCCACCACCTGCCGAACTGGATCCCCTTCACAGCGACGACCAGCACCAGCGGCAGCAGCGACACGTACTGGTAAGGGTTGACCTCGCCGGGGAGGATGCTGCCGAGCGCCAGGCCCACCGTCATGCCGTACAGCGGGTTCCACCCGCTTGCGCGCGCCGCCAGCACCGCCGCCGCGAGCGCGGCGAGCAGTGTCATCGCCGTGAGCACCGACGCGGCCGCCCCGAGATGAATCGGTGACTGCAGGATCGAGGTGCTGCCGTCGGGGTTGAGGATCGGATACGGGTCGCCGCCGAGCGAGCGGCCGAACAGGGTGCCGACGGACGTCTGCGCGCAGTCCGGATTCGGCGCGCGGAGCGAGGGGATCAGGACGTCGGCGAGGTAACGCCACGTGCCGGCGAGGCCGAGTGGGATGCACGCGATGACCGTGACCACGACTCCGCCCGCGAGCGCGCCGATCACAAAAGGCCGCCACCGCCTTTTCGCGCCGATGATCAGCAGGGCCGGGTAGAGCTTGAGCGCGGCCGACGCGGCTGCGAAGACGCCGGACAGCGCCGGCCGGCCCCGGATGGTCACCATCGCGCCGCATGCGAGCAGCAGCACGAAGCCGCTGATCTGGCCGGCGTTGACCTCGGCGAAGACCGGCGGGCTGTAGAAGACGACGGCCCAGAACACCGCGGCTTCCAGTCGCGTGTGGGTGATCAGCCTCTGCACCAGCCACAGCCCGGCGACCAGCGCGACGGCGTCGGCGGCGGTGAACGCCGGCACCTGCCACGACGCCGGCAGCAGCGCGAACGGTGCGCCGAGCATCGCCACCGCGGGCGGCCGGATCAGTCCGATGACCGGGACGAAGCCCGTGTCGTGGAGGTGCTTGGCGGTGTCGGCGTAGATCGCCGCCGGGTCGTGCAGCCACCGACCGCCTGCCTGGACGACGGAGAACGCGTCGGGGCGGCCGTTCGGAAGCAGGTTGTAGGCGACGTCGCGGACGAGCATCGCCGCGGCGATGCCCCACCACAGCAGCGGCCTGCGCAGAACCCTTACGAGCAGAACCGCCACTAGAGTTTCGCGCCCCCGACGCCCCTCGCATCTTCGCGTCCTCGGCAGCCGGGCGCATGCGGCGAATCTGCGTCGGATCTCGGTGGGCGCGACACTCCGCGCATGGTAGGGTGCCGGTGCTCCAATTCAGATGAAGCCGCCGCCACGCCTGCCCCCGCTCTGGCTGTCGGCCTCAGCCATGGCCGCGGCGATCACCGTCGGCTTCGGCGTCCAGCGCTGGATCGACCACTTCCTCACCGCTCCCGACGCCGAGGACTACCGCCTCCACATGGTCGCGGCCCGCGTCGGCCTGCAGCACGGCTGGTCGCGGATCTACGACCTGGACCTGATGAAGGCCGCGTCGGCCGGACTCGGGCCGGTCGGCAGCCTGATCGACACGAACCACGTCTTCATGAGCCCGCCGCCGGCGGCGTGGATGGTGGTTCCGATCGCCTGGCTGCCGCTCCAGGCGGGCTACCTGCTGTGGACGCTCCTCAGCCTTGCCCTCTTCGTGGCGGCATGGTGGCTCGTCGTCCCCGGCACGCGGCTGGCCCGCGTCACCGTGCTGCTCATCTCCCTTGCCGTGTGGCCGGTCCACTACCAGTTCTGGCTCGGGCAGTGGGTCGTGCTGACGCTGGCGCTGCTCGCGCTCACCTGGTGGCTGCTCGAGCGAGACCGCTGGGTCGCTGCCGGGGTCGTGCTCGCGCTCGCGCTTTGCTTCAAGACCCAGGACGTGCTGCTGGTTCCCCTCGCGCTGCTCGTCAGCGGGCGATGGCGGCCGGTGGCGGTCGCGGCCGGGGTGGGCGCCGTCGTGGCCGGCGCCGCGCTCGCGTCGCTCGGCCCGGACGGCGTCCGGGACTGGCTGAACATCGCGTCCCAGATCCACGCCGACCCTTACCAGGCGCCGATGACCTACTCGTCCCTTTTCGGCCGCGGAGCGCTGACGACCGCGGTCGAGCTCGTGCTCGGCGCTGCGGCCATCGCGTTCGCGTGGCGGCGTCGCGAGAGCCTCGACGTCGTGATGGCGCTGGGCATCGTCGGGTCGACCGCGTCGGCGGTCTACCTGCACGAGGACGACATGACGATCCTCGTGCTGGCCGCATGGCTCGTCCTCCGGTCCGAGCCCGGCTTGCTGCAGCGCGCATGGCTGGTCGCGGGGATCGTCGCCGCGCAGTTTCTCGCGATCGGGTTGCCTGTTCCGATGCTGCTCTGGGAGCCGGTGTGGATTGCGCTCCTCGGGCTTCAGCCGGAGCTGAAGTCGCGGGCGGTGACGCCCAGCGCTTTGAGCGCCGAGAAATCGGGGTGAGGGTCCTGATGGACGAGGCTGACGACGCTGTCGCTGCGGTAGCCGAGCCGTAATCGTGCCAGCTCGGCCGACTTGAGGCCGAGCCAGACGGCCTGCCACGGCACGCTGACGAACCGTGGAGTGCGGCCCTGGCGTCGCGCCAGGGCCATGACCAGGTCGCGCATCGTCCAGCACCTCGGCGACGCGACCACGACCGGCCGGTTGGGCAGCGGCACCTCGCCGGCAGCCAGCACTCGGACGGCGGCGTAGAGGTCGTCGATGTGCACCAGGTACTGACAGTGACCGCCACCGCCGATGAGGGGCACCACCGGCGCCCGCGCGCTTCTCTCGAGGCTTCCGTACATGCCGCCCGCGCTCGCACCCGCGTCGACGAAGACGAGCCCCGGTCGCAGCACGGCCGCGCCCGCTCGCGCGGCTTCGGCCTCGATCTCGAGCTTGGCTTTGCCGTACAGCGAACGGCAGCCGTCGAAGGCGCTGATGGTGGAGAGCACGACGATGCGTCGCGCCTTGCCGGACGCCGCGGCGAGCAGCTTGCGCGTGCCCTCGACGTTGACGCGACGGATGTCCGCCCATCCCACCGGGCGGAAGTCGTACGCGCAGTGGACCAGCGCATCGGCGCCGACCTCGTCCGCCGTCACGTCGTCGCCAAGCCGGAACCTCGTGCGGGCGACGCTCCAGCCGTCGCGCTCAAATCGACTCGCCAGGTTCGAGCCGACGAAGCCGGTCGCGCCCGTGATGGCGACCCTGGTGCGGGCAGAGCCCGACCAGGACGCGCGTCCCGCGCCGCCTGAATTCACGCGACCGCGGCCGCGCCGATGCGGTGGGCGTTGGCCATCACACTGAGCGTGATGGTCGTCGCCGGCAGGGAGGGAAACACGCTCGAGTCGACCAGGTGCAGCCGCGAAAAGCCGTGCGGCCGGCCTTCGACGTCGGTCTCAAGGCGGTGGGGCCGCGCTCGCATCGGGAACGTGCCCCCGGTGTGGAACCCACGACCCGGCTTGCCCACGCGCATCGCCCGCGAGACCGGCAACGCGCGCAGCGCGCCGCGCTCGCTCCACAGCCGCCTGCGCAGGGCGGCGAGGGCCGGCTGCGTCCTGGGGTTCGGGTCGGCCGACATCGTCAGGGTGCCGGCGGGGTCGAGCGAAAGGTTGATGCCCGCCGAAAGATCCGAATGCAGATACCCCTGGATGAGCAGGAGCCGCCCCAGCATCGCAGCCTCGGCGAGCGGCGCCAGTGGTCCGACCATGTTGCGGATCTGCGTCCGGTACAGCTCGTTGTACGTGTAGACCTGCAGATGCACGGTGTGCGGCCCGATGGCCTCATCCCGCAGCTCCAGAAACACCTGCGCCAGAGTGTGCAGGGCTTCGCGCTTGACGTCCTTTTGCCTGCGGTAGCGCAGGAGCGGCAGCAGGAAATAACAGTTGTCGACCGCCCGCACCGTCTCACCGATCGCATCCACCGACGCGAGGACGATGCGCGCCGTCGAGAAGACGCCGCACGCGAGAAAGGCGCGCTCGACAGACATCGAGAATGGTGTTTCGCCGTCGACCGTCACGCCGCTCAGCTCGACGTGCGACGCAGCCTCTGACACGCGCTCCACGACGACGCCGGAGCGATACATGAATCCTGGATGCGCACGCAGCGCGTCGAGAGTGTCGGCCGAGCTGTAGATGTATCCGTACGGACAGCCGTAGAGGCATAGCCCACACCGCACGCACCGTGGGTCCACTGCGAGGCGAGACGCGCCGAACTGCATCGCCGTCGGCGCCGATGCGAGGTCGTGGAGCAGCGCCTCGGCCTGCGCGCTGCCGTCGACCGCGCCGGCGCTGTCGCCGTAGAGGGGAAACGAATCGGCCAGAAGGTCTTTCCTTGCCGAGTGCGGGACGAGCTCGAGCACCGCGCGGTAGTGCGGCTCGAGGTCGGCCGCCGTGATCGGCCAGCCGGTCATGTCCTCCGTGCGGAACGGCATCATGCTCGCGCCCCACACGTTGCTGAGGCCGCCACGCGCATAGGACGGCCGGCCCTCGGTCCCATCGCCGGCGATGGGCAGCGGAACGGGCTCGCGGTAAGGGAAGGACGACCCGTAGGCCATCTTCAACGGGATGCCGCCGGCCTCGACGCTCACGCCGTCGTGGAGGAACCGCAACGATTGCTGGCTCCACTGCGCCGGCGCCGTAGACCGCAACCCCGCGACCGCCGCCTTGCGGTCGGATTCGAGGTCGAGCCCGGCGTCGAGCATCGTCACCTTCGCGCCGCGCTGCAGCAAGGCGTGCGCGCATGCCACGCCGGCCGGACCGGAACCGACGACGACGAACATCTGGATGCCGGAGTGTACGTCCGTGTCTTCCCCATTCAGTGGGGAGGTGGCGCGAAGCGCCGGAGGGGCTTGGATAATTCCCGCTCGATGCAAGCCACCGCGGCGATGCGGCCGCACGCGCTGGGCAACCGCAACTTCCGGAGCCTGCTGCTGGTCGTCGCCGGGGTTCCGATCACGGTGCTCTACGTTTGGGAGGCGCTCGTCCAGCCGCTCGTCTTCGGGGCCTACCTCGGAGACTTCCAGGAGTCCTACATGCGGGCCGCGCGCCGGCTCGCCGCGGGCCTCGACCCCTACGACCTGTGCCGGACCGCCGGCTGCCTGGAGCCGACCGGGCCGCAGTACGTCATGCCGCCGCCGCTCGCGTGGGCGCTGCAGCCGCTGGTCGGCGTCGACAGCCACGCCATCACCGTCGGCGCGATCCTGCTCCTCAACGCCTGCCTCGTCCTTTTCATCTTCTGCGCGCTGCGGGCGCTGCGCGTCCGGGACTGGCAGGTCGCGGTCCTCCTCGTCCTGATCGCCGTCAGCTTCGAGCCGGTGGCCGGGAACATCGACGAAGGCCAGGTCAACCTCGTCCTCCTCGCCCTGTCCGGCGTGTGGTTGTGGGGCTGGGTGGCGGACGGCTGGTGGGGCGGGGCGGCGATCGGTCTGGCGACGGCGATCAAGATCATCCAGGCGCCTGTCGGCCTCTTGATCCTGTGGGCGCGGCGCTGGTCAATGCTCGCGGCCGCCGTGGTCGCCGGGCTTGGCATCTGGCTGCTGGCCTCGCCGCGATATCTGTGGGAGTACCTGACCTCGGTGCTGCCCGCGATCAGCGCGGGGACCGGCCAGTTCGAGAACCACTCGCCCGGCGGGACGATCACGCGACTCATCGATCCAAACACGTTTCTCGGCTTGGTGCGCGGCAGCCCGCCCGCGGCCAGGATCATCACGTTGCTGGTCGCCGTGGCGGCCCTGGCCCTCACCTTCGTGGTCATCAGGACGCCGGCGAAAGACCGCGCTCGGCGCGCGCTCGAAGCGGCTGCGATCGTCGCCGTGACGCCGATCGTCACGAGCTACTCCTGGGGCACGCACCTCGTGCTGCTGCTGCTGCCGATGTTCGTGCTCGTCGACTGGAGCATCCGGCGGCGGGACTGGACGGTGCTTGCGCTCGTGGCCGCCGGGTTCCTGCTCATCGGCCCGGGACACAACCGCTTCCAGGCCTTGCTGATCAGCGGTTACTCCAACATGACGGTGCTGCGCATCCTCGCCGAGATGGGCGCCGCCGGCGTCCTCGCGGTCTGGACCGCGAGCCTGCTGGCGCTGCGCCGCGACCGCCTCGGGGCTGTGCCAGAATCACCCTGATGGCGCTCAACAATGCGGTCTCGTTCACCTGGGTCGGTCACGGCACGTGGAAGGCGCGGAGCGCGAAGGGCAAGGAGATCCTCATCGACCCCTGGGTCATGAACAACCCGGCGGCGCCGGACAATCTCAAGACCGTCGACAAGTGCGACCTGATGCTGATCACGCACGGCCACTTCGACCACATCCACGACGCGGTGGAGATCGCGCGTCACACCAAACCGACGATCGTGTGCAGCCACGAGATCGGCGTCTATCTCGGCTCCAAGGGCCTGGACGGGGAGAAGATCGTCGCCGCCAACACCGGAGGCACGGTCGAGGTCGAGGGCATCAAGGTCACCCTGGTCCATGCCGAGCACTCATGCGGCATCACCGAGAACGGCCACCTGATCTACGGCGGCGAAGCCATGGGCTTCGTCATCGAGTTCGAGAACGGCTTCACGATCTACTTCGCGGGCGACACCGACGTCTTCAACGACATGGCCCTGATCGCCGAGCTGGGCAACTTCGACGTCGCCATCCTGCCCATCGGCGGGTTCTACACCATGGGCGTCGAGCGGGCGGCCAAAGCCGTCGCGCTGCTCAAGGTCAAGACCGTGGTGCCGATGCATTTCGCCACCTTCCCGGCGCTCTCGGGCAGGCCGGACCAGCTGCAGGAGCTCGTCGGTCCAGGCGTCAAGGTGCTCGACATCAAGCCCGGAGACACGGTCTAGCAAGTTCAAATCCGGGCCCGACGGAGTACCCTCTCGCCCGGGAAGCAAGCCGTGAGAGACGTCATCGGCGCGCCGGCCGCGTGGCTGGCCCGCGCCATCCGTGAGAAGAAGGTCTCGTCGGTCGAGGTCGTGCGCGCGCACCTCGATCACATCCACACAGTCAACCCACGCCTGAACGCCGTCGTGTTCGCGACGGCCGAGAGCGCCCTGAAAGAAGCCCGCACCGCCGACCGCCACAACAAGCGCAAGGCAGCGCTGGGACCGCTTCACGGCGTCCCCTTCACGGTCAAGGACATCTTCAACACCGCCGGTCTGCCCACCACCGCAGGACTGCGCATCATGCGCAGCAACATCCCCGACCACGACGCGACGGTGATCGCCCGCATGCGCCGGGCGGGCGCCATCCTGATCGCCAAGACCAACTGCCCTCCCGGCGGAATCGGGGTCGAGAGCTGGAAGTCGATGCACGGCGGCACCCGGAACCCGTACGACATCAACCGCACGCCCGGCGGGAGCAGCAGCGGGGAGGCCGCGATCATCGCCGCCGGCGGGTCGCCGCTCGGCATCGGCAGCGACTCCGGCGGCAGCGTGAGAATGCCCGCCGCCTACTGCGGCATCGCGGCGCTCAAACCGACCGCGGGCCTGATCCCCGTCACCGGGGCCTACGGTCTGCCCGGCGGGCTCAGTGACCTTCGCAGCCAGGTCGGACCGATGGCCCGGTACGTCTCAGACCTCGCCCTGGTCCTGCCCGTGCTGATCGGCCCCGACGGCGTCGATTCGGCCATCGTCCCGGTGCCGCTGCCCAGGCGCTCGCCGCAGCTTCCCGGCCTCCGCGTCGCCTGGTACGCCGACGACGGAATGGCGAAGCCGACCCGAGACGTGGCCGCCGCGGTGCGCGCCGCCGCCAGGGCGCTGGCCGACGCCGGCTGCACCGTGACCGAGGAGCGGCTGCCTCAGCTCAACGAGGCCTGGCACGTGACGCTCGGTTACTGGGGTCAGCGCCTGGTCGGCCAGGAGCGGCTGCTTCGCCAGTGGGACGGCTTCCGGCGCACCGTCCTGCAGTTCATGTCCCGTTTCGACCTGATCCTGAGCCCGGTGGCGCCCGACGTCGCGCCCCTCTACAAAGCCAAGCCCGCGAACGATCACATGTTCAGCTACACCGTCCCTTACAGCCTGTCCGGCAACCCCTGCGTGGTCGTCCGCGCCGGCACTTCGCAGAACATGCCGGTGGGCGTCCAGGTCGTGGCGAGGAACTTCAACGACCTGGTCGCGCTGAAGGCCGGAAGGGCCATCGAAAGAGCGCTGGGAGGTTGGCGTCCTGCTAGCGTGATCGGCTAGCACCGATGAAGTTCCGCTACTCACGGTGGGACGGGACCCAGAAGCTCGACGAGCTCGACGCCGGCGACGTGCTCGACTCGCTGTCCGACGACCTCATGAACTACGGCGATCTCAACGCCGCGCTGCAGCGCTTCCTCCGCTGGGGGTCGCCGAACATGCCCGGCCTGGAGCAGCTGCTCAAGCAGCTCCGTGAGGCCCGCGAGCGCGAGCTCGGCCGCTACAACCTCGACTCGACCGTCGAAGAGCTCCGCCAGAAGGTGCAGGACGTGATCGACACCGAGCGTGGCGGCATCGACCGGCGGCTGCAGGAGTCGACGCCCGACGCGCGGAAGCTGCTCGAACGCATCGCGCGGCAGCGGCGCGACCAGCTCGACCGGTTGCCCGACGACCTCGGCGGTCGAGTCAAGGGCCTGCGCAACTACGAGTTCGTCGACGACGAGGCACGGCAGAAGTTCGAGGAGCTGATGCAGCAGCTGCAGAAGCAGATGCTCGACCAGATGTTTCAGGGCATCAAAGGCTCGTTGCAGCAGATGCAGGGTCAGGACCTGTCGCGCGTGCGGGACATGGTCCGCGACCTGAACAAGATGCTCGAGCAGCGCATGGAAGGGCGCACGCCCGACTTCAACGGGTTCATGCAGAAGTACGGCGACATGTTCCCGCCGGGCATCAACAGCCTCGATGAGCTGATGGAGCACCTGCAGAGGCAGATGGCGCAGATGCAGTCGCTGCTGCAATCGCTGAGCCCGGAGGCGCGCGAAGAGCTGCGCCAGATGATGGACGCGCTGCTTCAGGACGACTCGCTGCGCCTCGAGCTGGCGCGTCTGTCCGGCTTCATGCAGGCGATGATGCCGCCGTCCGAGCTGACCGAGCGCT
>DASSLL010000051.1:0-11395 GCA_035689485.1 Candidatus Dormiibacterota bacterium
TCGGCGAGCCGATCGTCCGTTTCTGGCTCGCCAGCCGGAGCCTGCCGGCGGTGCAGAAGGCACGGCTGCGATTCCTCAGCTTCGGCTTCGCCGTCCTGATCGGCGTCCTCGTCGTCGACGTGCTCGGTGGCGCAGCGCTGCAGAGCCCCACCGCGATCATCGTCACCCAGCTCGTAGCGCTGGCCACCGTCCCCTTCATCTACGTCAGCTTTGCTCCACCGTCGGTCGTCCGGCGCCTGTGGCGCATGAGCGAGGAGAGCAAGGTGCGGGAGGCGATGCAGGACCTCCTCATCTTCACGCCGACGCGAGAAGCGATGGCCGAACGCGCCGTGTTCTGGGCGGTCCGGCTGCTCGGCGCAACTTCAGGCTTCATGCTGGACGCGCACGGAAAGGTCATTGCCACCGCGGGCATGGATGTCGCCGACGCGGCGCGCATGGCCGCCGATGCCCATGCCGACGGCTCGATGATCAAGGCGCCGCTGCACTTGACCGAAGGCAAGGGCTCGCTCGTCGTCGTGGCCGGCCGGTTCACTCCGGTGTTCGGCACCGACGAGATCTCACAGGTCGTCGCCTACGCGAACTCGGTCTCGGCCGGGCTCGAGCGAGCGCGTGTCACCGAGCGCATGGCCGCGCTCGAGACCAGCAAGACCCAGTTCCTGAACCTGGCCTCGCACGAGCTGCGCGCGCCGCTGACCGTGATCCGCGGCTACGTCTCGATGCTGAAGGGCGGGATGTTCGGCGAGCTCAACGACCGCGGCCGCACCGCGAGCGACGTGATGGCGGCGAAGGTGTCGGAGATGAACGAGCTGATCGAGGAGATGATGGACGCCGCGCGCCTCGAGGAGGGCGCGCTCGCGGTCCGCGCCGTCGAGGGCGACCTTCGCGAGATCGCGACGTCGGCCGTGGAGGCCGTCCGGCCGCTGGTGGACGGGTCGCACCGCATCGTTCTCGACCTGCCCGAGCGCCGAGTGCGGGTGACCGTCGATCCGGACCGCACGCAGACCATCATCACGAACCTTTTGACGAACGCCCTCAAGTACTCGCCCTCGGGAGGCGAGATCACCGTGCTGGTGCGCCCGACGCGCGGCGGCGTGGCCAAGGTTTCGGTGACGGACGAAGGCCTCGGCATCTCACGCGAGAACCTGCCGATGCTGTTCACGAGGTTCGGCCGCATCGTCACGCCCGACACCGAGCATCTGCGCGGCACCGGCCTCGGACTCTTCCTCTCCCGGCAGCTGGCCCGGCTTCAGGGCGGCGACATCACCGTCGTCTCGACGCCAGGCAAGGGCAGCACGTTCACGCTGCAGCTGCCGATGGATGCGCCCGTCGCTCCGTCGGCCGGCACGCAGGATGGCGCCGCCGCGGAAGCGGTGGTCGAGGAACGCCGGGCTTTCTCGGGATAGCGTCAGCCTCCGTCGAGCGGTGACTCGAGGATGACCACCGTCCGCGACCTGGTGAGCACGCGGTCCGGCGGCGGCTGCGGCTCGGCCTCGGGCTGCAGCCGGTCGGTGTCGAGCATCAGCCTCGAGACCTGTCCCTGCCCGGCTGCCAGGATCCAGTAGACGGCCCGCGCCTGGCCGTTGAACAGCACGAAGAAGGACTGGTCGGTGACCGGCCGGCCGTGCTCGTCGTGGCCGGGGATCGCGCGCCCGTCGAGATAGACGCCCAGTGACCGGGCCTGGCGCGAAGTCCAGTCCTGGTCGGTCATCGGCTTGCCGTCGGGTTTGAGCCACGCGATGTCCAGGGCGCCGCGGATCGGGCGGCCCTGGAAGAAGCGCCGTCTCCGGAACGACGGGTGCCGGCGCCGAAACGCGATGAGCCAGCGCACGTAGTCCAGCAGCGGCTCGTCGATCGACGACCAGTTGACCCACGAGATCTCGTTGTCCTGGCAGTACGCGTTGTTGTTGCCCTTCTGCGTGCGACCAAGCTCGTCGCCCATCAGCAGCATCGGCACGCCCTGCGAGAGGAAGAGCGTCGCCAGGAGGTTGCGCTGCTGCTTGCCGCGGCGTTTGAGCACCGCGGGATCGTCGGTTTCTCCCTCGACGCCGCAGTTCCACGAGCGGTTGTGCGATTCGCCGTCGGCGTTGTTCTCGCCGTTGGCCTCGTTGTGCTTCTCGTTGTACGAGACGAGGTCGCGCATGGTGAAGCCGTCGTGCGCGGTGATGAAGTTGATGCTCGCGACCGGGCGGCGGGTGTCGCTCTGGTACAGGTCGGAGCTGCCCGTCAGCCGCGAGGCCAGCTCGCCGATCGTCGCCGGCTCTCCGCGCCAGAAGTCGCGCACGGTGTCGCGGTAGCGCCCGTTCCATTCCGACCACAGCGGCGGAAAGTTGCCGACCTGGTATCCGCCCTCGCCGATGTCCCACGGCTCGGCGATCAGCTTCACGCGGTTGATCACCGGGTCCTGCTGGATCATGTCGAAGAACGTCGACAGCCGGTCGACCTCGTGAAACTCGCGCGCCAGCGTCGCGGCCAGGTCGAAGCGGAAGCCGTCGACGTGCATCTCGGTCACCCAGTAGCGGAGCGAATCCATGATCAGCTGCAGCGTGTGGGGATGCCGCACGTTGAGGCTGTTGCCGGTGCCGGTCGTGTCGTAGTAGTAGCGCGGATCTTCGCCGACGAGCCGGTAGTAGGCGCGGTTGTCGATGCCCTTGAAGCAGAGCGTCGGGCCGAGATGGTTGCCCTCGGCGGTGTGGTTGTAGACGACGTCGAGGATGACCTCGATGCCCGCCTGGTGGAGCGTCCGCACCATCCACTTGAACTCGTTCACCAGGTCTCCCGTGCCCTGGCTGCTCGCGTACTCGTTGTGGGGCGCGAAAAAGCCGATCGTGTTGTAGCCCCAGTAGTTGCGCAGCCCGAGCTCGACGAGGCGCTGGTCGTGGACGAACTGGTGCACGGGCATGAGCTCGACGGCGGTGACGCCGAGCGACCGCAGATGGTGGATGACCGCCGGATGGGCCAGCCCCGCGTACGTGCCGCGCAGGTTTTCCGGGATCTCCGGGTGGCATTTCGTCAAGCCCTTGACGTGCGCCTCGTAGATGACGCTCTCATGGAGAGGCGTCTCCGGCGGGCGATCGCCGCCCCAGTCGAAATGGGGATGCTGGACGATCGAGCGAAAGACGTACGGCGCGCTGTCCTCCTCGTTGATCGCGTCCGCCTGCCCGATCTGGTACGAGTAGCAGGCCGGATTCCACCTCACCTCGCCCTCGACCGCACGCGCGTACGGGTCGAGCAGCAGCTTGCTCGGGTTGCAGAGGACGCCTTGCTCCGGTGCGTAGGGCCCATGGACGCGATAGCCGTAGCGCTGCCCCGGGCCGACGTGCGGCAGGTAGGCGTGCCACGAGAACGCGTCGACCTCGTCCAGCGCGACGCGGTGCTCGTTGCCGCCTTCGTCGAACAGGCACAGGTCGATGGACTGCGCGACCTCGCTGAAGACGGCGAAGTTGGTGCCCGCGCCGTCGTAGGCGGCGCCCAGCGGATAGCTCCGCCCGGGCCAGACCTCGATCTCAGCCAACGACGTCGGGGACGGAGATGACGACGTCTTCGGAGGCCATCGCCACGCGCCAGCCGGGGAGGGGCGGCGGCGGCGTCCAGCCGGCGTCGCCGAGGTTCACGGCCACGGTCACGCCGGGCCGGCGGACGAGAACCTCACCGGGCTTCGGGCACTCGACGATGACCTCACCGCCGTCACGGATGGTCTTGCGCAGCGCGATCAGGCGCCGGTACCAGTCGCGCATTTCGGCGTGAGGCGGTCGATCGATCTCCTGCCAGGCGAGCTTTGATCGTTCGAATGTAGCCGGATCCTGGGGGTCGGGCACGTCCCCCGGCTTCCACCCGAAGGCGGCGAACTCCGCCCTCCTCCCGCTGGACACCGCCCTGCCGAGGCCGGCCTCGTGGTCGGTGAAGAACTGGAACGGGGTGGTGGCGGCCCATTCCTCGCCCTGGAAGAGAAGAGGTGTGAACGGCGACGTGAGCAGCAGCGCCGCCGCGACCTTCAGCTTCCTCGGCGGGAGCAGCGCGGCCAGACGCTCGCCCGCCGCGCGGTTGCCCACCTGGTCGTGGTTCTGCAGGGCGATGACGAAGCGGTGAGGCTCCAGGCCGCGCGGCGACCGGCCCCGCACGGCGCCGCGGTGCTTCGAGCGAACGCCGTCGTACACCCACGCCTGGCGAAGTGCCTTGGCAAGCTGGTCGATCGAGCCGAAGTCCTCGTAGTAGCCCTGGCGCTCGCCGGTCAGCACTGCATGCAGCGCGTGGTGCCAGTCGTCGTCCCAGGCGGCGGCGAGGCCGTAGCCGCCGGCTTCGACCGGACGCACGAACCGCGGTTCGTTGAGCGCCGACTCGGCGACGACGAACGCCGTCCGGCCCAGCTCGTGACCGGTGGCGATGACGGCGTTGTTGATCTCTTCGAGGATGTTGATCGCCGAACGGTCGACGATGGCGAGGACGGCGTCCAGACGCAGGCCGTCGACGTGGTAATCGCGGATCCACATCGCCGCGTTGTCGACGACGAAGCGACGTACCTCGAGGCTGTCGGGTCCGTCGAAGTTCACCGCCGGGCCCCACGGCGTGCGGTGCCTGTCGGTGAAGTAAGGGCCGAACTCGGAAAGAAAGTTGCCGGCCGGTCCGAGGTGGTTGTACACGACGTCGAGCACGACGGCGAGACCTGCCTGGTGGCAGGCGTCGACGAAGCGCCTCAGGCCCGCCGGGCCGCCGTACGCGTGGTGGGGCGCGAAGAGGTCGACTCCGTCGTAGCCCCATCCTCGATCACCGGCGAACTCGGCGACGGGCATGAGCTCGACCGCCCCCACGCCGAGCTCGACCAGCTGAGGGATGTGCTCGATCGCACCGTCGAAGGTCCCCGCGGCGGAGAACGTGCCGACGTGCAGCTCGTAGAAGACGAGGCCCGGCAGGCCCAGACCTCGCCAGCCGGCGTCCGCCCAGCCGTGGCCGCCGGCGTCGACGACCTCTGACAGGCCGAACACGCCGTCGGGCTGCGATGGCGAGCGCGGGTCGGGACGCACCGGCCCGCCGTCGAGCGAGAAGCCGTATCTCGCCCCCGCCCGTGCTTCGACGTCTCGGCTCACCCACCAACCGCCGTCCACCCTTTCCATCGCGGCACGCCGTCCGTCGACGACGACGTCGACGCGGCTCTTGCCCGGCGCCCACACGTCGAACGGTCGCATCAGGGCTCCGGCCGCTCGAGCACCGCCACCGGAAACCTGGCCGTCAGCTCGGCGACCTGGACCGCGCGCCCGCCCGCGCACCGATCGCCCGTGAGGATGTTCATCCACGAACCGGCGGGAACCGGGATCGTCGTGTCACCCCAATCGCCGTGCAACCCATGGACGAGGCGCGGCACGATGACCAGCATCCGGTCCCCACGCAGAAACGACACGGCGTGACGCGCCTTGGCGCCGGCGGCCTCGACGGCCCTGTATCCGCCGGCGGGACGGTGCGCGAGCAACCGGGCGATCATCCAGAGCTTGGTCGCGCCGATGTCGCCGCGCGCCAGGGCCTCCTCGGGCCCGACGTCGCGCAGCTCCTCGAGGAGGCGCCGCCTCGATTCGAAGTCGACGGGCCGCCGGTTGTCCGGGTCCACCAGGTCCAGTGATCGCAGCTCACCGCCCTGGTAGATGTCAGGGATGCCGGGGCAGCAAAGCAGCAGCGCCGTCTGGGCCAGCGACGTGACCCGGCCGTGGGCCACGATCTGCTGGCCGCCGACGAACGACTCGAAATCGGCCGTGAACTCGGCGTCGGACGTGATCGCGACGGCAAACTGACGCACCGCGTCTTCATAAGTGCCGACGGGGTCGGCCCACGACGTGTGGACCTTCGCCTCCCTCGCGGCCTTGACCAGGAACTCGGTGAGCCGCGTCGCGTCCACCGGCCAAGCGCCGACCAGGGTCTGGTAGGCGAGGTATTCGAGGTTGCGGTCGGGAATGCCCTGCGAGCGGTGGCGGTCGTTGTGCTCCGCCCACCGGCGCACGGCCGGCTCCCACTCCGCCGGCATCTCCGAGAGCAGGTCGATCCTCGCGCGGACGTCGGCGCTGCGCTTGGTGTCGTGCGTCGACAGCGTGAGCATGGTCTCGGGCCTCGTCTCCGCGATGCCGGCGCACCATTCGTGGAAGCGCGCCACCGGCCTGCCGAAAAGTCCGGGGTCACCGCCGACCTCGTTCAACGAGACGAGCCGGTTGTACCGGTAGGACGCGGTGTCCTCCAGGCCCTTGGCCATGACCGCCGGCGTGATCTGCTGGAATCGCGCCGCGAACCCTTCCTCGAGGGCGCCGCGATACCTCAGCCTCAGCACGTCGCCGATGAACGACAGCAGGTCCGGGTCGATGTCCGGCCGCCGGCGCATGGCTTCCGCGACCGCCGCCTCGATCTGGCTTGCGTCTTCGTCGGTTGCGCCCTTCTCGGGGGTGACGTAGGTCCGGTAGACCGCGAATGCGCCCGCGACCTCGCGCAGCGCCTCGAGCAGCTCGCGCCGCGTCCGGTCGCGCTGCCGCCAGCGTCGCTCGCAGATCTCCACGAGCAGCCCGCCCAGCCTTTCGACGTCCGGCGCCAGCTCCGTCGTCAGGATGTGCTGCTTGCTCGCCCGGACGACTTCGGCATACGCCAGCGGCTCGCCGGTAAAAGCGTGATAGATCGCGGTCATCGCCGCCTCGGCTTCAGCGTCGACGAACAGTCCGTCGACGGCGGAGATGAAGTCGTAGCCGGTCGTGCCCTGGACGGGAAACGCGGCGGGCAGCGACTCGCCGGCGGCGAGGACTTTCTCCACCACGATGTAGGCGTTCGGCGCGCCGGCCCTGAGCCGGCGAAGGTACGCGTCCGGCTCACGCAGGCCGTCCACGTGGTCGACGCGGAGCCCGGTCACATCGCCCGAGCGGACCAGCTCGAGGACCAGATGGTGCGCGGCGTCGAACACCTGCGGCCGCTCCACGCGCAGCCCGATGAGCGTGTCGACCGTGAAGAACCGGCGGTAGTTCAGCTCCTCCTGGGCGCTGCGCCAGTAGGTGAGGCGATAGTGCTGGTGCTCCAGGAGCGCGTCCAGCGCATCGGCGTCGCGCGCGTTCGCTCCGCCCGCGGTCTCCGGAGAGATCGGGAACGAGTGCTCGTGATACCGGACCACGAGTGTGCCGTCCTCACGCTCGAGCCGCAACGCACCGGTCTCCAGCTCGCGTCCGTAGCGGTCGCCAAGCACGCCGAGAACGACCTTGTCCTTGACCGCAGAGGTCGTCGGGTCCCAGTCCACGTCGAAATAGTCCGCGTAGGTGCTGCCCGGGCCATGGGCCAGGAGGTCCCACCACCACGGGTTGTCCCGGCCGGCGGTCGCCATGTGGTTGGGCACGATGTCGACCAGGAGCTCCATGCCGTGCGCCCTGGCGGCGTCGACCAGGCGGCGAAATCCTGTCTCGCCCCCGAGGTCGGCGCTGATGCGCGTCGGGTCGACGACGTCATAACCGTGAGTGCTCCCCGGCACGGCCTGGAGGATCGGCGAGCAGTAGACGTGGGACACGCCGAGGGAGTGGAGATAGCCGACGACCCCGGCGGCGGCGTCGAAGTCGAACTCCCTGGAGAGCTGGAGGCGGTACGTGCAGCGCGGAGTCACGGGCTCATGATGCGGTCGCGCGCGTCTTTATATGTATGGCAGGCGGCGCTGTTCAGCGCGTCAGCTTGCGGACCCTGTCGCCTGTGCGCACCGTGCCCGCCCGAACGACGCGGGTGTTGATGCCGCGGAAGCTCAGCGCCGTGCCCGCCGGCGAGTTGGCGAGCGCACGCGCGGCGGCGCCATACCTCGCGGTGAACTTCAGACAGCCGAGGTGGGGCTGGTCAGACACCTCGATCACGGCCGAGCCGATGCCGAGCCGCGTGCCCGGGGGCAGGTTGGCCGGGCTGAGGTCCATGTCGACGTAGAGCTGGTCTCCGGCCAGGGCCCAGCGCGACCGGTCCCCCGCAACCAGCTGCGCGGCGCGGGCGTTCATGACCGTGAGCTGGGACTTCGGATTAGGGCTCGTGCCGCGGGTGCTCCACGAATCGCCCGCCAGGCCAGTCTCGACGCTCAGCTCCGCGACGTCGAGCTCGCGCCGCTCGTCGACGGCGGGGCGGCTGACGATCAGCTCCAGCGTCCCGTAGTCGGCCGGCGCCCGCCGGACGTGGTCGAGCCCGGCCACCAGGCGCGCCATGGCGAGTTCGTCGTATTCGAGCGTCGTTGCGATGACGCCGATTATCCGTCAGCCGGCGAGCACCTCGCGCAGCCTGGCGGCAAATGCGGGAGCGTGGCTTTCGAACCCGCCATGACCGCCCGGAAAAACGGCGACCTCGCAGCCCGTCAACCTTGCCAGACCGAGCCCGCCCTCGTGCGCGAGCTCGCCCTTCGACTCGTCACCGACGCCGCTGACGATGCGGCACGAAGCTCGTTTCAGGGCTTCGAAGTCCGGCTCGTAGAGACCGATCGCGCGCATCGTGTGACCGAACCAGAAATCCATGTTGCGCTGGAACATCGCCATCTGCTCCAGCTCCTCCGGTGTGGGCTCGCCCTGTCGCGGGGGTGGACCACCGCGGATGCCGACGTGGGCGGCGAATTTCGGAAAGGCCGCGCCCAGCCCGGCGGCCCGGTAGGTGTCGGTGATGTCGACGATCTCGCGGTTCGCCTTCTCCGGGTCGGGCAGCACCGCCGAGCATGGCGTCTCGTGCGCGACGAGCGTGCCGATCTGGCCGGCGTGGCGCCTGGCCAGCTCGAGGGCGATGACGGCGCCGCCGCTGCTGGCGAGGACGTCTGCCTTGTCGTTCGTGACGGCCGCGATGAGGCGCGACGCGTCCTCGGCGTTGATCTCGATCGCGCGCGCGTCGTCGAAGGCACCCTCGAGCGGGCTGTGTGAGAGCCCCCGCGGGTCGTACGTGACGACGGTGCGGTCGGAGGCGAGCTCAGCGGCGAGCTTGCGGAAGGCCGAGGCGTCGGCGGGACCGCCCGGGATGCAGAGCAGCACCGGCCCGGATCCGCAGACGTCGTACTGGAGGCTGGCGCCGGGCATCTTCAGTGTGTTCATGCTCGTATTGACCGTCCGGGCTCGCTCAACTCATCGGTGCGTGAAGGGCGGCTGGTAGAAGTCTGCGACCCGGCTTTCGCGGCCGCCGAGCGCGACCGCGGTGAACTGGTAGAGGATCGCGGCCGTCGGCGCGTACATCTCGAACTGCGGAAAGCGCAGCGAGAAAGCCGCGGACTCTCCTTCGGCCGCCGCGGCGACCGTGTCGCGCAGCACGTCGAGGTCGAGCAGGAACAGCCTCAGCACCTCCGCGGGCGACGGCTTCAGCTCCGCCACGCCGGCGTCGCTCCAGAAGACCAGCGGCGTGATGGTGAAGCCGGACCTCGTGTCGAAGTCGTCGAGGACGCCAAGCATGTGCTCGGGCGCGAGAACGAGCCCGAGCTCCTCCTCCGCCTCCCTGATGGCGCAATCGGCCGCCGTCTCCGCATCCTGCAGCCGCCCGCCCGGAAGCGCCATCTGCCCCGCGTGCCGAGACATCGCGTGGCTGCGCTGGAATACCGGGACGCAGCGGCCATGTCGCCCGCGCATCACGACCACCGCCACCGCGGCGGGCATCTGCCCGCGACCGGTCCTGCGCTCGAAGCGCCGGAGATTCGCCGCGATCGTCTCGCGGTCGTAACCCTCTTCGTTAGTCCCTGGCATGGGCCTCAAGATCTCCTTTGTACTCGCACTGCTCCTGCTCGCGGCGTGCGGCGCATCGACGTCGCATCGCTCGGGCGCGGTGGCGGGCACCGGCGCATCTGCGTCGACCAGCCCGTCGCCGTCGACCGCCCCGCCCGTCGCGCACGAAGCTCCGTCCCCTCCAACCCCCTCGCGCGTGTTCTTTTCCGGGCTGCCGGCGGGCGACTACCCAACCCACCTGCATTCGGCCTGCAACGGATCCCAGGCGTTTCACATCACCGTCCTCGACACCCTCGACGTCGGCGCGGGAGGATCGGGTTCCGTCGCCGTGCCGTCTTCGTACTTCGGTCGCGGGCTGTGCGTCATCGTCTACGCCAACGCCTCGCTGTCGCGCGTGCTGACGACGCAGCGCATCTGACGCCGGCGGAACCATTACGGTTCTGCGTATGGACGCGGTGGAGTCCCCCGGCGGGTTCAAGTTTCTGCCCACCGACGGCCCATATTCAGCGGGCGTCATGGCAAATGCGGGATTCGCGATCGTCCGCGTCATGGCTCCTCGGCACACACCTCTCGATCAAGGCTTCCGGCTCGTCGAGCAGACTCTGCGGGAGGTCGACCGACCGCTGGCCGCCCTCTGCGCGATGGAGCTCCGGATCCCGAAGCCGCTCAGCCGGGCCGGCTTCGACGAGTTCAACCGCGGCTACATCGCCCAGTTCGAGCGCTGGGGCATCAAGGTCGACGGGCGCATGCCGGCGGCACGGACCAACGTCGCGCCTGAGCTCGACCCACCCGCCGAGCCAAGCTTGCACGCGTTCTGCTTCACCGCGAAGGTGCCTCTCGTCGTTTCACGAAACACATTCGTCATCGCGGGCGTGGCCGAACCGCCTGGCACCACAGGCGGTCCGGCAGCTTGCTGGAACGCCATCGCCCCTCTCGTCGAGGAGCGGATGCAGTCGCTAGGCGTGACATGGGACGACGCGACCGAGAGTCAGTTCTACGGCACGCGCGCCGACCACGAGGTGTTCACGTCGACGGACCTGGCCAGGCTGAAAGAGCTGACCGGCCCCGGCTTGCGCTGGTTCTTCGCCCGCCCTCCCATCGACGACCTGCGGCTGGAGATCGACGTCCGCGGGCTCGCGCGCGAGTCGTGGGCCTGAACCATGGCGGGCGGGCTGGAGATGCGCGTCACGTGTGAGCGCTGCGGCCGCGCGCTCGAGCCGGCCGGCGCCGCTTTCATATGCAGCTACGAATGCACGTTTTGCGAGAGCTGCGCCGAGGAGATGGACGCGGTCTGCCCGAACTGCGGGGGCGAGCTGGTGCGCAGGCCTCGCCGCCGTGAAACCACCTGAGCGGACGTTAAGTAAGGACGGCTAGGGCGCTTCCGTCTCCCCCGTGTCGACATGGACCGGGCGGTAGATCTTCTTCAGGGACACGAGTTCGCCACTCTTAACTCTGAGCTTCAGTGCGCAGCTCAGAGCCTCCGCGGGCTCCACGTTGTCCACGAGGTGCTGGAGGAAGTTGTCGAGCTCCCTCAGCAGGCGACGGGCGCCTTCCGCGCCCGCGTAATAGTCGTCCAAGGCGACTCCCCTAATCTCCTCTCGTGGCGGCCAAAAGGACGCGCCACGAAGCAGCTTACGCCTCTGGGTAGGGGTGGGAATGGGACGTTCGTCCCATTGCGGGCGCAGGAATTCTTACAACTTCCCGTTACCGCAGACATCTCGTTAAAAGGGGGC
>DASSLL010000052.1:0-11354 GCA_035689485.1 Candidatus Dormiibacterota bacterium
CTTCCAGGGCAAGGACCTGAACGGCGACGGCAAGCCTGACTACGGCTCCTGCCTCGCGATGAAGCGCAGCGCGCAGTCCTACTGGATGTACATCTCCATCGCTTCGGCCTTTCTCCAGAGCCAGGGGACGAAGCAGGGCGCGTTCTTCGACACGACCACCATGCAGCCGCTCTACAACAACGCCGGCGCAGCCGCCGCACTGAACATCTACAAGACCCTGTCCAAGCTCGGTCCTCCGGACCAGCTCAACAACGACGTGGGCGACTCGCGTGGTTTGTTCGTCACCGGCCGCTGCGCGCTTTCGCTCGACTGGGGCGACATCGGCCCACTCGCGACCGACAAGACGCAGTCGAAGGTCATCGACAAGGTTGGCGCCATCATCCTGCCCGGCTCCAAGCAGGTCTGGGACCGCGCGAAAAACCAGCTGGTCGACTGCAACCCGACCCTGTGCCCCTACGCCACCAACGGCATCAACCACTCTCCCTTCGCCGCCTTCGGCGGTTGGTCGGGCGCGATCAACCACGCCTCTTCGGCCAAGGTCAAAGACGCGGCGTATGCCTTCCTTTCGTACATGTCGCAGCCGGCCCAGTCGAGCATCGACGTGACCCTGGGCAAGACCGGGTTCAACCCGTACCGCGCCTCGCACTTCAACAACCTCGGCCCATGGGAGGCCTCGGGCATGAGCGAGACGGCGGCCAAGAACTACCTCGGCGCAATCCAGGCGAGCCTGCAGAGCCCGAACATGGTCCTCGACCTGCGCATCCCGCAGACCGCTTACTACCAGCAGACGGCCCTCGACACAGCGCTTGCGCAGTTCCTCGCGGGGGAGCTCACCACGCAGGCGACGATGGCCCAGATCGCCGCGCAGTGGAACTCGAAGACCGATGAGATCGGCCGCCAATCGCAGCTCGACGCCTACAAGTCGAGCTTGAGCATCACCAAGTAGCGCCGGGGCCCGCGGCGAGGCGGCGAACGCCTCGCCGCCTCCCGGCCGCGTCATCCACCTTGGAAGAAGAGGACCCCTCTAGAGTGAGCGGTTACGTGTCAACGCGCGGCTTGCGACAGGCTGCCTCCATCTGGCGCCCGATGCTTGCCCGTGTCGACCGCCACGCCGGCGCGGTGTTCATCCTGCCGGCGGTCGTCGTCATCCTCGCCTTCTCGATATTTCCGCTGCTCGCCTCCCTCTACGTCTCGCTGTCGCGGCTGAGCTTCTCAGAGGGCGGCGTGGACCTGAAGTTCGTCGGGTTCGACAACTACGCGAAGCTGCTCGTCGGCATCGACCACGTGCACTTCCTGGGCCTGATGGGCCGGCCGACGGTCATCAGCGTCGCCGTCCTGGTCGCCGCCTACGGGCTGATCGCCTATCTGCTCTACCGCTACGTCCGCGGACCGGGCCGCACCGCGGGCGGACTGATCGGGCGGATCGTCGCCGCGGCGGGCGCGGCGGCGCTGATCTACCTGGTCGTCAACACGGTCCTTACCAGCGGCCGGCCGGGGACGCTCGCGGTGACCATCGTCTACGTCGGGGTGGACGTGAGCCTGCAGTACCTGATCGGTCTCGGCCTGGCCCTGCTGGTCGTCCAGCACCTGCCCGGACGCAGGTTCTTCCGGGTCGTCTTCCTGCTGCCGATGATGATCACGCCGGTAGGGGTCGCCTACCTGTTCCGCATGCTGACCGACACCGACAAAGGGCCGCTCTACCCGCTCTGGGTTCACTTCGGACTGGTCGACGTCAGCTGGGTGACGAACCCGTGGGGCGCCCGCGTGGCGGTGATGATCGGCGACATCTGGCAGTGGACGCCGTTCATCTTCATCGTCCTGCTGGCGGCGATCGAGACCTTGCCGCACGAGCTGGTCGAGGCGGCGGTGGTGGACGGCGCCAACCGCTGGCAGGTGTTCTGGCGGATCACGTTTCCCCTGATCCTCCCCGCGACGTCGACCATCATCCTCATTCGGCTGATCGAAGGTTTCAAGATCGTCGACCTGCCGAACGTCCTCACCAACGGCGGGCCCGGCACCGCGACCGAGTCGTTGACCCTGCACGCGTACACGATCTGGCGCACCCTCGACATCGGCGGTTCGGCCGCGGTGGCCTACATGCTGCTGATCGTCGTCACCTTCGTCGGGGTGACATACGTGAACCTGTTCCGCCGGCGCGTGGCTGGGATGTCCTAGCCGTGGCGATCTTGCGCCGCGCCAACTCGGTGTCGACGAGCACCATCGGCTTCCCGACGATGGTCGGGTCCTACCTCCTGCTGTTCGGCTGGAGCTTCGTCGTCCTGTTTCCCCTCTACTGGCTCGCGATCACGTCGTTCAAGATCCCGCTCGACGTCAACGGCGGACCCTTCTACATCCCGTGGCGCGACTTCCAGCCCACGCTGGACAACTGGCACTACATATTCGTCGACCTCGGCGAGGACACCTTCCGGCCCTACCTGAACACGGTCGTCGTCGGCCTGACGAGCACCGCCATCACGCTGCTCCTTGGCTCGATGGCGGCCTACGGACTGGTGCGCATGCGCTACAGGGTGACGCTGGGCGCGGTCGGGTCATTCATCGCCGGCGTGGCCGTCGCCGTGCTCCTCATGGTCCAGGTTCACGTGTCGTGGGAGATCGGCGTGGTCGCCGGCTTCGTCCTGTTCCTCCTCCTCCTGAACACCGCCGCCAGGCGCTCGAAGCGGGCTGTCGGCAACGACGACATCGCGTTCTGGATGATCTCCCAGCGCATGCTGCCGCCCGTCGCTGTGGTCATCCCGATCTACATCTTCTTTCAGCAGCTCGAGCTGCTCGACACCTGGACCGCGCTGATCATCGCCTACGTCGCGTCGCACCTGCCCATCGTGGTCTGGCTCATGCGGGACTACTTCCAGAGCATCCCCGTCGAGCTGGAGGAGAGCGCAGCGATCGACGGCGCGTCGCCATTCAGGATTTTCCGGTCGATCGTCCTGCCTCTGTCGGTTCCGGGTCTCGTGGCCACTTTCCTCTTCGTTCTCGTCTTCGCGTGGAACGAGTACCTGATCGCGCTGTTCCTGACCAGCGCCAATGCTCAGACGCTGCCGTTGACGGTCGCAGCTCAGAACGCGACCCGAGGACCGCAGTGGTGGTACATGTCGGTCCTGATCCTGATCATGATCGGGCCGGTGATCGCCATGGCGATCGCCCTCGAGCGTTTCATCGCGCGCGGCCTGCTCGTCGGCGCGGTCAAGGGCTGAGCCAGTGCACAGGATCACGAGCGCCACCGCCCACGACGTGCGGTTCCCGACGTCTCGCACGCTGGCGGGCTCGGACGCCATGCACACCGCACCCGATTACTCGGCCGCGTACGTGATCCTGAGGACGGACTCTGCCGACGGGCTGGAGGGACACGGCATGGCCTTCACGCTGGGTCGTGGGACAGAGGTCGTCGTGGCCGGAATCGAGGCCCTCGCGCCGGTCGTGGTGGGGCGCACGCTCGAGTCGATCACTTCGGACATGCAGGGCTTCTGGCGGGCCGTGACAGGCGATCACCAGCTGCGCTGGTTGGGACCGGAAAAAGGGGCCATCCACCTCGCCGCCGCAGCCCTCGTGAATGCGGTGTGGGATCTCTACGCCAAGGTCGAGGGCAAGCCGCTGTGGAAGCTGCTCGTCGACATGAGCCCGCAGCAGCTCGTCTCCTGCGTCGACTTTCGTTACATCAGCGACGCCCTCACGCCCGGCGAGGCGCTGGGCATGCTCGAGCGGATGGCGCCGACCCGCGCGGGGCGAGAGGCGCAGATCGTGAGCTCCGGCTACCCGGCGTACACGACGTCGGCGGGGTGGCTCGGCTACTCCGACGAGAAGCTGAGAGCGCTCTGTCGTGCGGCCGTCGCCGCGGGATGGTCCCACATCAAGTTGAAGGTCGGTCAGCGCCTCGAGGACGACGTCCGTCGTGCCCGGATCGTGCGCGAAGAGATCGGGGAGATGCGGCACCTGATGATGGACGCGAACCAGGTCTGGGACGTCGGCGAGGCCATCGCCCACATGCGGCGGCTCGCGGAGTTCGATCCTTACTGGATCGAGGAGCCGACCAGCCCCGACGACGTTCTCGGCCACGCCACGATCGCGCGCGCCATCGCGCCGATCAAGGTCGCCACCGGCGAGCACTGCCAGAACCGCGTGATCTTCAAGCAGCTGTTCCAGGCCGAGGCCATCGGTTTCTGCCAGCTGGACGCCTGCCGGCTGGGCGGTTTGAACGAAGTCCTCGCCGTGCTGCTGCTCGCCGCCAAGTTCGGCGTTCCGGTCTGCCCACACGCCGGCGGGGTGGGGCTCTGCGAATACGTCCAGCACATTTCCATGTTCGATTTCATCGCGGTCAGCGGATCAGTGGAGAACCGCGTCATCGAATACGTCGAGCACCTGCACGAGCACTTCCTGGACCCGGTCGTGATCCGCGACGGGTGCTACATGGCGCCGACGGCCCCGGGCTACAGCATCACGATGCGGCCCGAATCGCTGCGTGAGTACGAATTTCCCTCCGGTCCGGCTTGGCGCAACAGCTAGCGCGATTCGCGGGCGCCCTCCATGTCGGGGAGGAGGGAAGGTGGGGCCGCCTCGAAGGCCACTCGCTGGACGTGCTCCTGCGGCTGTCCTCCGAGGAGCTGCGCGAGACTCTGAACCGGCGCTGGCCGGACAGCCGACTGCCCGCCGGCACGGTCACGCAGGCTCCGATCGAGAGCCAGGAGGTGTGGGCCGCAGGCGTGACGTACCGGCGCAGCCTGCAAGCCCGGACCGAGGAGGCGGTCAGCGCGGACCCGTATGACCGCGTCTACCAGGCGGAACGTCCGGAGCTTTTCTTCAAGGCCACGCCCAACCGGGTGCGCGGCCCGGGCGAGGCGATCTACATCCGCTCCGATTCGACCTGGGACGTGCCCGAGCCTGAGCTGGCGGTCGTGTGCAACAGCCGGCTGGAGGTGATCGGTTACACCGCGGCCAACGACGTCAGCTCGCGGAGCATCGAGGGCGAGAACCCTCTGTACCTGCCGCAGGCGAAGGTGTTCGACGGTTCGTGCGCGCTGGGACCGGCCATCGCCCTGGCGTGGGACTATTCGCCGTCCGACAGGGAGATCGAGCTGGCGATCACCCGCGGTGACGCGATCGTCTTTCACGGCACGACGTCCACCTCGGCCATGCGCAGGCCCATTGCCCAGCTCGTCGAGTATCTCGGGCGGGACCAGCAGTTCCCTAACGGCTGCATCCTTCTCACCGGCACAGGGATCGCGCCGCCGGCTGAGTTCAGCCTTCGCGAAGGCGACGTCGTCGCCATCCGGATCGATGGCATCGGCGAGCTCACCAACCCGGTCCTGAGGCACCGGTTAAGCTGACGCCGACATGGCCTCCGACGATGGGGCGCTCATCGACTTCTATCCCTATCGCCACCGGTTTCGCAAGTACCACCGGCTGGAGCCTGAAGGCAGAGACCGCCGGAGCATTCTCGACGAGCTGGCGACGATGGCCCGAGAGGAGGACCGGATCGCCGACCAGGGCCGGGTCTCCGGCTCGATCTACCACGGCGACCACGACCACTATGCGTTCCTGACCGAGGCGTTCCGCCTTTTCGCCCACGCCAACGTCCTGCAGCGCGACATGTATCCGAGCGCGACCAAGCTCGAGGCCGAGATCGTCGCCATGACCGCGTCGATGCTGCACGGCGACGCGCGCACGTGCGGCGTCGTCACGTTCGGCGGCACGGAGAGCCTGATCAACCCGATGCTGGCGTACCGCGATCGCGGGCGGGCCGAGAAGGGGATCACCGAGCCGGAGGTCATCATTCCGGTCACCGCGCACGTCGCGCTCGACAAGGCCGCGCATCTGCTCGGCATCAAGCTGCTGAAGGCGCCCCTGGGCGAGGACTGGCGCGTGGACGTGGAATGGGTGCGCAGGCACGTCACGCCGAACACCGTCGCGCTCGTCGGATCGGCACCGAACTACGCGCACGGGGTGATCGATCCCATCGAAGCGTTGGGCGCCATCGCGCTCGAGCACGACCTCGGCCTGCATGTCGACGGCTGCCTGGGCGGCTTCATCCTGCCGTGGGGCGAGCGGCTCGGCTACCCGATACCGCGCTTTGACTTCCGCGTCGCCGGCGTCACCTCGATCTCGGCCGACACCCACAAGTACGGCTACGCGCTCAAGGGCACGAGCGTCCTGCTGTACCGCGATGCCGACCTGCGCAAATATCAGTACTTCAACCACCCGGACTGGCCTGGCGGGATCTACTTCTCCCCCGGCCTTTCCGGCAGCCGGAGCGGCGGCGTGGTCGCGGCGACGTGGGCCGCGATGGTGAGCCTGGGTGAGTCCGGTTACCTCGACGTCGCGCGCAAGATCTTCTCCACGGCGGCGACGATCCGTGACGGCGTCGCGGCGATACCGGAGCTCGAGGTCATTGGTGATCCGACGTTCCTTGTGGCGTTTCGATCGCGCGAGCTGAACATCTACCACGTCAACGATCACCTGATCGGGAAGGGCTGGCGCCTGAACGCCCTGCAGCTGCCGCCGGCGCTCCATTTCTGCGTCACGCGGCCGAACACGGCGCCGGGCGTGGCGGAGGCGTTTGTCGAGCACCTGCGTGGCGCCGTCGACTACGCCAAGCACCCGGCGCGCGAACAGCCGAAGAGCGGAGCGCTGTACGGGTTGGGCGGATCGCCCGCGGGAAACGAAGTCTTGAACACGCTGTTCACCGCCGCCCTCGACGCGATGTACGAGGTGGCTCCCACAGACTGAGGAACAGAAAGCGTGCCTGAACCGTGGACGCTCGCCATCGACCTCGGCACGGGCGGGCCAAAGGTGGGCGCGGTATCGCTGCGGGGCGAGCTTCTGGCGCGCAACATGTCCGCGGTCCGCACGAGATACCTGCCCGGCGGCGGGGCGGTCCAGGACCCGAATGAATGGTGGGACCGTGTGAAAGAAGGAATCAGCACCACCTGCCGCTCGCTGGACGCTTCCGGGCTGCTCGGAGTCGGGATCACCGGCCAGTGGGGATCGACCGTCCCTGTCGGGCCGGACGGCGAGGCGGTGGGCGACTGCCTGCTCTGGGCGGACACTCGCGGCGGCCGCTTCTCGGCCAAGGTGGTGGGAGGTCCGGTGGCGCTCTTCGGCTACTCGCCGGGCAACATCCTGCGTTGGGTGCAGCTCACCGGCGGTGCGCCGTCGCCCGGCGGCGCCGACCCGCTCGGCCACGAGCTTTACCTGCGCAACTGCGAGCCGGCGGTCTATGCGAAGACGCGCACGTTCCTCGAGCCGCTCGACTACCTGGCCCTGCGCCTGACCGGCCGCGCCGTGGCGACTCCGGCGTCGATGATCCTGTCCTGGCTCACCGACAACCGGCCCGGCGCCAGGCCGGCGTACGTCCCGGAGCTCGTCCGCCGCTCCACGCGCTCGCTCGACAGGCTGCCGCCGCTGGCGCCGACGGGCAGCGTGGTCGCCGACGTCTCGAAAGAAGTGGCGGCGGAACTCGGCATTCCCCCTGTGCCCGTCGTGGCCGGTGTGCCCGATCTGCACGGCTCCTACCTCGGCTCTGGTGCCGTCGAGCCTTTCCAAGCGCACGTGACCATCAGCACGACGGCCTGGATCGCCTGTCAGGTGCCGTTCAAGCGCACCGACGTCCTCCACCAGATGGCTTCGGTGCCGGGCGTGCGCCCCGGCTCGTACCTCGTCGCCAACAATCACGAGACCGCCGGGCTGTGCTTGCAGTGGATCCGCGACGCCCACCCCGGCGAAGATTACGAACAGCTTTGCGCGCTGGCAGCGACCGCGCCCGTGGGCTCGGGCGGGGTGATCTTCACGCCCTGGCTCAACGGTGAGCGCACCCCCGTGGAAGACCGCACGCTGCGGGCAGCGTTTCTCAACGTGGCGCTCGACACCGACCGCCCGCGGCTCGTTCGTGCCGTCCTCGAAGGCGTTGCGTTCAACGCGCGCTGGCTGCTGGACGCGGTGGAGAGGTTCGTGCGGCGTCCGCTACCGGCGCTGCGCATCCTCGGTGGTGGGGCGCAGTCGGACCTGTGGTGTCAGGTCCACGCGGACATACTCGCGCGGCGCATCGAGCGCGTCGCGGACCCCATGTATGCGGCACTTCGAGGAGCCGGGCTGTTTGCGGCGATGTCGCTGGGCAAGATCTCGTTGGAGGACGTGCGTCAGCTGGTGCCCGTCACCGACACCTTCGAGCCTGACGATGCGTCGCGCGCCATCTACGACCCGATGTACGCCGAATTCAAGAGGTTCTATGACCGGCTGCATGACAGCTATGCGCGCCTGAACGGCCGATGACAGCGACCCACGGCGCCATCGACGCTCGCCGAGCCTCGTCCGCCCGATGGGCGGTACTCGCCGCCTACGCGCTGCTCGCCGCCTGCACCCAGCTCCTCTGGCTGACCTTCGCCGCGATCGACACGCGCAGCGCGCGCGTCATGCACGTCGACGTCGGCCTCGTCGGCGACCTCGCGGCCGTCTTCCCGTTCGTCTACATCGTGCTGGCGCTGCCGACGGGCCGCTGGCTGGACCGCGCGTTCGCCCAGGCGCTGGGCACCGGCGCCGTGCTGACCGGGGCGGGCGCTCTGCTCCGTGTCTTTGCGCCGGAATCGTTTGCCTGGCAGATGGCGGGTCAGCTGGTCATCGCGGCCGGGCAGCCGCTGGTCCTGAACAGCATCAACAAGGTCGCGGCGCGCCATTTCGCGCCGCAGGAACGCGCGACGGCGATCTCCATCGGGACGGCGGCGCTGTTCGTGGGCATTCTCGCCGCGGTCCTGATGGCGGGACCGGTGTTCGACTCCGGTGGCCTGGCGTTGCTGCTGGGGATCCAGGCCGGCGTTTCGATCCTCGCCGCAGTGGTCGTTCTGTACGCGCTGCGCACACGGCCGGCGTTTCCCGACGACCCGTCGGCGGCGGTCAGCCTGCGCTGGCTCGTCAAAGATAGGTTCATGTGGACGCTCGCGGTGCTTGTCTTCATCGGCATGGGCACCTACAACGCGTTCGCGACCTGGCTCCAGGCGATCCTCGACCGCTTCGGCGAGGGTGGCGCGGCCGGCAACCTCATAGCGGTGCTCACTTTCGCCGGCGTCCTTGGCGCGGCGGTCATCCCCACCACGGCCGCGAGGACCGGGCGCCGGAGGCTTGCCCTGCTCATCGCGCTTGGCGTCACGGCGGCGGCGTTCGCCGCGGTCGCCGGCGTCCACAACGTCATCTGGATGGGCGCGTGGCTGTTCGCCGCGGGGTTCGTGCTCCTGGCCGCGCTGCCGGTCGTGCTCGACTGGTCGGAGCTCCACGCGGGGGCCGAGCGTCAGGGCGCCGCCGTCGGATTCCTGCTGATGGCCGGGAACCTGGGCGGGCTGCTGCTCGTCCTGGTCGTGCAGGCCGTGATCGGCAATTCCTACCTGGCCCTGGGCGCGCTCGCTTTCATCGCGGTGCTGGGGTTGCCGGTCGTGCTTCGGCTGCCCGCCCGATACCCAAAAACCTGACCAGGATCGACGACGCGGCGATGCTCAACACGACAGCGCCGACGAGGCCGGCGCTCATCTGCTCCGTGATCAGCCCCGCGGCGAGCGCCAGCGCTGCCAGGACGTAGCTGAACTCGCCGACCTGACCGAGGCCGACGGCCAGCTGCACCGGCCGCGCTCCGAGCCTCGACAGCCTCGCGAGCGCCCAGACGACGCTCCCTTTCGCCATCGCCACAAGCGCCAGGAACAGGACGAGCCATGGCAGGGCTCCCGGGATGGCGTGCGGGTCGATCACCGTGCCGAGCGCGACGAAGAACATGACCGCAAAGACGTCGCGGAAAGGCAGCAGGCGCTGGCGTGCCTCGGCGGCGACCTCGCTTTCCGTGATGGCTAGGCCCGCCACGAACGCCGCCAGGGCGAGTGGGATGCCGAAGACCCTGGAGCCGAGGCCGGCGACGAGCAGGCCACCCGCGACAGAGACGAGCAGAAACAGATCGTGCTCGGCCTGCAGGCGGCGGAGCAGCCACGGGAGCGCAAACGCCGCGGCCGCCGCCAGGGCGACGAACGCCGCCAAGCCACCGGCCGCCACCGCAGGTGACCGGCCGCCGAGGCCGATGGTGACCAGGAGCAGCAGCGCCGCGCCGACGCCGACCAGGTCCTGGACCACGCTCCAGCCCAGCATGACCTGGTCGGTGGCCTCGTCTGTGGTGCGGCGCCGGCTGCGGGTGATGTTGACGACGACGACGCTCGAAGACATGGCGATCGACAGCCCGATCAGGGCGGCGCCGGCGACCGAGACGCCGGCGACGACGCACGTGACACCGGCGATGAGCCACGTGACCGCCACCTGGAGGGGCGCCACGAGCAGCAGGCGGCGACGTTCTCGCGCGAGGCGAACCGGATTGATCTCGATGCCCACCTCGAAGAGGAGCAGGACGACGCCGAGGTCCGCCAGAATCGATAGCTGGTCGCGGTTGGCGACGTAGCCCGGCGTGAAGGGCGACACGATGACGCCGACCGCGAGGTAACCGATGACCGCCGGCAGCCCGGTGCGCCGCGCCGCGTATCCCGCCAGCGCGGCAAGGAGCAAGAGCAGCCCGAGCTCGAGGATCGCGGGGGCTGTGTGGTCCACGGCCGGAAGTTAGGCGGTTTCGGTGTCCTCGGGCGGCCCGGTCAGCTTCCAGCCGTTCTGCCAGGGCCAGCGGTGCTTGACTTGCAGATGGACGAGCAGGGCACCCATAGCCTCCAGCGCCCGGGCCATGGGCAGCGGCCCTGCGTCGATCGGACGGAAGCCAACCGACCGGACGAACTCGAGGGTCTTCTTCTTTGCCTCTTCGTCGTCGCCGGCGACGAAGCCGTCGAGCCGCGTGCCGTCCATCTTCGGATTCGTCATGCGCGAGGCGAAGGAGTAGTTGAACGCCTTCACGACGTGCGCTTTCGGAACGCTCTGCTGGATGTGCTCGGCCATCGAGGTGCCGTCGAGGTTCTTGGCCGGGTTCTGCATGTCGATGCGGTTCGTCACGTCGATCACGACCTTGCCGTCGAGGTCGTCGGCAAGAGACATCACCACCTCGTCGACCTTGTTCGCCGGGACGGCCAGGACGACCAGGTCGGAAGCCTTCACGGCATCCTTCGGGGTGTCAGCCGCTTCGGCGTTGGTGGATTGCGCAGCCTGCTTCGCCTTCTCTCGATCGCGTGACCCGATGGTGACGTCGTGGCCCGCCTTCGACGCCGCGGATGCGAGCGCCTTGCCGACATTTCCCGAGCCGATGATGGCAATCTTCATTCGGTTCACAATACCGGCCACCGTGGACGTGGCTGGATGGCGAGGCGCGCGACCACCCGCGCGCGCGCCGCTGGACGGCGAGACGGTGCGGCTCGAGCCGCTCGATCCCTTGCGCCACGGCG